>NZ_CP042239.1:2220312-2537500 GCF_007833215.1 Sphingomonas suaedae | reverse complement strand
CGATGAAGGACGTGGCACGCTGCGATAAGCGTCGGTGAGGTGTGAGCAACCTTTGACCCGACGATTTCCGAATGGGGAAACCCACCTATCCCGATTATTCCTAAGCTGGTTCGCCAGATTGGGAGTAATCGAGAAACAGGTATCACTTAGCTGAATAAAATAGGCTTCGTGAAGCGAACCCGGAGAACTGAAACATCTCAGTACCCGGAGGAAAAGACATCAACCGAGATTCCGTTAGTAGTGGCGAGCGAACGCGGACCAGGCCAGTGCCTTCATTTCAACTAGCAGAACAGTCTGGAAAGGCTGACCATAGCGGGTGACAGTCCCGTATGCGAAAGTGATGATGAAGGACTCGAGTAGGGCGGGGCACGTGAAACCCTGTCTGAACATGGGGGGACCACCCTCCAAGCCTAAATACTCGTACATGACCGATAGCGAACTAGTACCGTGAGGGAAAGGTGAAAAGCACCCCGATGAGGGGAGTGAAACAGTACCTGAAACCGAACGCCTACAAGCAGTTGGAGCTCCTTTATGGGGTGACAGCGTACCTCTTGCATAATGGGTCTGTGACTTAGTGTATCAAGCAAGCTTAAGCCGTTAGGTGTAGGCGCAGCGAAAGCGAGTCTGAATAGGGCGATTGAGTTTGATGCATTAGACCCGAAACCCGGCGATCTAGGCATGACCAGGTTGAAGGTGGGGTAACACTCACTGGAGGACCGAACCGTTTAATGTTGAAAAATTATCGGATGAGTTGTGTTTAGGGGTGAAAGGCCAATCAAGCCGGGAAATAGCTGGTTCTCCGCGAAATCTATTGAGGTAGAGCCTTGGACGAATACCCTAGGGGGTAGAGCACTGGATGGTTGCGGGCGGCGCGAGCTGTACCAATACTAACCAAACTCCGAATACCTAGGAGTACTATCCAGGAGACAGACGGCGGGTGCTAAGGTCCGTCGTCAAAAGGGAAACAGCCCTGACCTACAGCTAAGGTCCCCAAGTCATCACTAAGTGGGAAAGCATGTGGGAATCCCAAAACAGCCAGGAGGTTGGCTTAGAAGCAGCCATCCTTTAAAGAAAGCGTAACAGCTCACTGGTCTAAACAAGGGTTCCTGCGGCGAAAATGTAACGGGGCTAAAGTGATGCACCGAAGCTTAGGGTGTGTAGTTTACTACACGCGGTAGCGGAGCGTTCCGTAAGTCTGTGAAGCCGAAGGGTAACCGACGGTGGAGATATCGGAAGTGCGAATGCAGACATGAGTAGCGATAAAGAGGGTGAGATGCCCTCTCGCCGAAAGACCAAGGGTTCCTGCTTAAAGCTAATCTGAGCAGGGTGAGCCGGCCCCTAAGACGAGCCCGAAGGGGGTAGTCGATGGGAACCACGTTAATATTCGTGGGCCTGGTGGTAGTGACGGATTTCTTGTGTTGTATGTCCTTATCGGATTGGACATGCTTCGACGAAGTCCCAGGAAATAGCTCCACCGTATAGACCGTACCCGAAACCGACACAGGTGGTCAGGTAGAGTATACCAAGGCGCTTGAGAGAAGTGTCCTGAAGGAACTCGGCAAATTGCCTCCGTACCTTCGGAAGAAGGAGGCCCTGTTATTGCGCAAGCAGTAGCAGGGGGCACAGGCCAGGGGGTAGCGACTGTTTAGCAAAAACACAGGGCTCTGCTAAGTCGGCTTCAAGACGACGTATAGGGCCTGACGCCTGCCCGGTGCCTGAAGGTTAAGTGGAGGGGTGCAAGCTCCGAAACGAAGCCCAGGTAAACGGCGGCCGTAACTATAACGGTCCTAAGGTAGCGAAATTCCTTGTCGGGTAAGTTCCGACCTGCACGAATGGCGTAACGACTTCCCCACTGTCTCCAGGACATGCTCAGCGAAATTGAATTCTCCGTGAAGATGCGGAGTACCCGCGGTTAGACGGAAAGACCCCGTGCACCTTTACTGCAGCTTCAGAGTGGCATTAGGAATTAATTGTGTAGCATAGGTGGGAGGCTTTGAAGCACTGGCGCCAGCTGGTGTGGAGCCTACGGTGAAATACCACCCTGTTGATTTCTGATGTCTAACCTCGAACCGTTATCCGGTTCAGGGACCCTCTGTGGCGGGTAGTTTGACTGGGGCGGTCGCCTCCTAAAGAGTAACGGAGGCGTGCGAAGGTTGGCTCAGATCGGTTGGAAACCGATCGTTAGAGTGCAATGGCATAAGCCAGCCTGACTGCGAGACTGACGAGTCGAGCAGAGACGAAAGTCGGTCATAGTGATCCGGTGGTCCCTCGTGGAAGGGCCATCGCTCAACGGATAAAAGGTACGCCGGGGGATAACAGGCTGATGATTCCCAAGAGCTCATATCGACGGAATCGTTTGGCACCTCGATGTCGGCTCATCACATCCTGGGGCTGGAGCAGGTCCCAAGGGTTTGGCTGTTCGCCAATTAAAGTGGTACGTGAGCTGGGTTCAGAACGTCGCGAGACAGTTTGGTCCCTATCTGCCGTGGGCGTCGAAATTTGAGAGGAGTTGACCCTAGTACGAGAGGACCGGGTTGAACATACCTCTGGTGTACCAGTCGTTCCGCCAGGAGCGCAGCTGGGTAGCTATGTATGGACGGGATAACCGCTGAAAGCATCTAAGCGGGAAGCCTCCCTCAAGATAAGATTTCTTTAGGACGGTGGTAGACCACCACCTTGATAGACTGGATGTGGAAGCGCGGTAACGTGTGGAGCTAACCAGTACTAATTGTCCTATTCGCGCTTGATGAGTCCCACCATCAATGACAGCTTTGGCTGCTATTGAGGTTGTTGGCTCAGACTTTGGTGCACGCATCGATTTGAAATTGCCCACCTGCACCTGCTTCATTGCTTGGTGACCATAGCGTCAGTGACCCACCCGATCCCATCCCGAACTCGGCCGTGAAACCTGACTGCGCCGATGGTACTATTGCTCAAGCACTGGAAGAGTAGGTCGTCGCCAGGCATTGAAGCCGGTGTAGGTGGGAAACCCATTCACAATGTCAGATACGCAAAACGCGCGTCGCGCTTACCGGCGCGGCGCGTTTTGCTTTTTGGGCGCCATCGTTTTTAAACAACGGCGCCCAGATCGATGGCGCGGGGTGGAGCAGCCCGGTAGCTCGTCAGGCTCATAACCTGAAGGTCGTTGGTTCAAATCCAACCCCCGCAACCATCACCAACAGCCGCCTTTGGGCGGCTTTTTTTGTGTCCGGCGTAGATCGGGTCGCGGGCGGCTTGTGCCATGGTCGGCGCTCGGCCACCATCGGCGCATGGGCATCTTCCTTTCCCGTCGCGCACTGCTGGTTGGTGCGGGCTGCGCCGCGACCCTCGGGCCGACGCGCGCGCGGGCGGGCGAGGCCGAGGTTCCCTATGTCCCGACCCCGCCGGAAGTGGTCGAGGGGATGCTGGACATGGCGGGTCTCAAGCCCGGCGAGCGGCTGATCGATCTCGGGTCCGGCGATGGGCGGATACCGCGCGCCGCCGCGCGACGCGGCGCCACCGCGCTGGGGGTCGAGATCGACAGCGGCCTTGTCGCACGCGCGCCGCATTGACCCGGCTCGAAGGGCTGGAGGACCGCGCGCGCTTTCTCCGCGACGACCTGTTCACCGTCTCGTTGCGCGATGCGGATGTGGTGACCCTCTATTTGCTCCCCGCCGTCAACGAGCGGCTGAAGCCGAAATTGCTGACCGAGATGAAGGCCGGGGCGCGGGTCGTCAGCCATGCCTTCGACATGGGGGATTGGAGTCCTCAGGAGCGGCGTGAGGTTTCGGACAAGAACCTCCTCCTGTGGATCATCCCCGCCGTCGCCGGTGGCAGCTGGCGGCTTTGGCGGAGCGATGGAAGCAGCGCGCTGCTGGTGATCGATCAGCGCTACAGCCGCGTCTCGGGAACGCTTGACGGACGGCCGTTACGCAACGCCCGGCTGGCCGGAGCAGATCTGAACTTCGCGGTGGACGGCGTGACCCATCGCGGTACCGTCGGCGATCGCACGATCGTCGCGGCCGATGGGTCGGGATGGCGCGCCGAGCGGGTCGTCTAGAGTCGGATTCGGCTGCGCTGAATTGCCGCACCAGCCCGCTCCCACCCGGCCACCCATTGAGGATGCCTTGTGGGCGGCCGGGTGGGGGAACGGGCTGGTACCGCAACCGGTGCAGCTTTGCTGACCCAACTTCTAGCAAATCGCAGTGACGCGAGGCGGAGGGAAGATCACCCCTCTTTCACCCGCGTCATCGCCAGCGCGGCGAGGCCCAGCGTCCCCGCTGCAAACGCCATCGTCCAGATCGGTTCGCCGGGGAAAAATGCCTGCATGATCGATCCCATCACCGTCGCCACCAGCAATTGCGGCACGACGACGAAGACATTGAACAACCCCATGAAAATGCCGAGCTTCGCCTGGGGCAGGTTCGACGCGAGGATCGCATAGGGCATCGCCAAGATCGATGCCCAGGCGATGCCGATGCCGATCTCGCTGACGATCAGCCAGTGGGGGTCGCGGATGACGAAGAAGCTGGCGAACCCCGCCGCGCCGCAGAGCAGACCGAAGATATGCGTTCGCGCCTTGCCGAATCGCGCGGCGAGCAACGGGAGCAGGGTCAGCGCAGCGATTGCCGCGACCCCGTTATAGACGGTGAACAGCACCCCGACCCAGTTCGCGCCCTCCTGATAGCGCGAATCGGCGGCGTCGGGCGCGCCATAGAATGCGCCCGCGACGACCGGAGTCGTGTTGATCCACATGATGAACAGCGCCGACCAACTGAAGAATTGCACGAGCGCGAGCCGCTTCATGATCGGCGGCATACCCGCAAAATCGCCGACGATGCTGGCGAGCATGTTCGCACCGCGCCCGCTGCGCGCGAGCCGGATCGCGATCAGGCTGGCAATGCCATAGGCGGCGAGCAGCCCGCCGAGCAGATAGACTTCCTTTTCCAGCCCGAGCTGTCCGACTGCGACGATCACCGCCCCGCCTGCGGCCAGCCAGGCAAAACCGGAAATGTTGCCGCGTTCCGCCAGCGCCCGTGCGCCTGCATCCGCCGCTTCGGCCCGGGCGCCGTCAAACGCCGCCATCTGTTCGGGGCTGTATTCGCGCGTGGTCAGGATCGTCCAGAGAACGGCGAAGAACAGCGCAGCCCCGCCGAACCAGAAGGCGTAACGGACCGTGTCCGGGATGCCGCCACCCGGCGCGGCGTTGGAAACGCCCAGCTGCTCCAGCGCCCAGGGAAAGATCGATCCCACGACCGCGCCCGCGCCGATAAATGCCGTCTGCACGGCATAGCCGGCGCTATGCTGATCCTTGCGAAGCATGTCGCCGACGAACGCGCGGAACGGCTCCATCGAGATATTGAGCGACGCGTCGAGCACCCACAGCATCACCGCCGCGAACAACAGCGCCGGCGCCAGCGGCATCGCGAACAGCGACAGCGCGGCAAGGATTGCCCCCGCAAGGAAATAGGGACGCCGCCGCCCGAAGCGCCCGAACCAGGTCCGATCGCTCAGATGCCCGATCACTGGCTGGACCAGCAGCCCGGTCAGCGGCGCCGCGATCCACAGAGCGGGGAGATCATCGATGCTAGTCCCCAGCGACTGGAAGATCCGGCTCATATTCGCATTCTGAAGCGCGAAGCCGATCTGGATGCCGAAGAATCCGAACGAGATATTCCACAGGCCCCAAAAGCCCTGGCGCGGTCTTTCCATCGAAAATCCTTGAACTGAAGTCAGGCCGGGGCGCCGCAGGAGCGGCGAACGACCAGTTTGGCGGGAAGCAGGACGTCATGGACGCGATCGTCGCGGATGCAGCCGAGCAGGGTTTCGACCAGCATCCGCCCGGCGGCGCGGGTGTCCTGCATGACGGTGGTGAGCGGCGGGTTGGTGAAGCTCGCCGCGGCGATGTCGTCGAATCCGACGATTGCGACATCCTCCGGAACGCGCCGCCCATACGCGGCCAATGCCCGCATCGCGCCGATCGCGATCAGATCGCTGGCGGCGAGGATGGCGTCGAACGGCGCGCCGCGCGCGATCAGTTCCTCCGCCGCGCCCGCGCCAGCCTCTTCCGACGTGAGCGCATCGACCTGGAGCCTCGGGTGGGGGGCGATTCCCGCCTCACGCAGCGCCGCCGCATAGCCGCGATAGCGGTCGTGGAATTCGGGATAATGGCTGGAGGCGGTGCCCAGAAAGGCGATGTCGCGACGCCCCAGATCGACCAGATGGCGGGTTGCCGCCCGCCCGCCGCCATGATTGTCGCACCCGACGGTCAGGCCCGCACCCCCGCCCTCGACCGACCCCCAGCGCACGAAATGCGTCCCCTGTGCGATCAGTTCGGTCAGCTTGGCGCGATAGAGCTCATAATCGCCATAGCCGAGCAGGATCAGCCCGTCGGCGCGGCGCGAATCCTCGAAATCCTGATGCCAGTCGCTGCCCAGCTGCTGGAACGAGACGAGCATGTCCTGCCCGTGATCGGCGCAGGCGCGCATGATCGATCCGAGCATCGAGAGAAAGAAGGGGTTGATCGCGCTGTCGTCGGCGGTCTCGTCCTGAAAGATCAGCACGGCGAGCGTTTCGGCGTGGCGGCTGCGCAGGTTCGATGCGGCCTTGTCGACGCGATAGTTCAGCCGTTGGGCGATCGCCTCGATCCGCATCCGCGTCGCCTCGTTGACGCCGCGGCCACCGCGCAGCGCGCGCGACACCGTGGGCTGCGACACCCCGGCAAGGTGCGCGATATCGAAGGATGTAGGCTTGCGATGCATGGCCCAGGCACGATTCCCCTAAACGTCCGCGGATGTGCCCTCCGCTTGACGCCCGTGACGTTGAGCGCCTTTCCGCACGGCGTCAATGTTGCGCAGCGGCCACGCAGCATGGTTCGCACGGCTGAATACGTATGCCACGTACTGGCGCCCGGCGGCAGTTGCGCGGACAAGGCTTTCCAACGCGCTCAACGGCGCGGCCCGGCCTGTCGGAGGCCGGTTTAGGGGAGGAATTCATGCGTCAGCTAGCTGGCGGCCGCGCGGCCGCTCGACTTTCCATCGGTACCAGCGGGGGCGCCATCGCCGCCGCGCTGATCGTCGCGGGGCTTTCCGCACCCGCTTATGCGCAGGATGCGGCACCGGCCGAGCCTGCGGGCGAGGAAATCGTCGTCACCGGTTTCCGCGCGGCGCTCGAAAGCGCGGTCTCTACCAAGAAGGATTCGGAGCAGATCGTCGAGTCGGTCTCCGCCGAGGATATCGGCAAGCTGCCCGACGCATCGATCGCCGAATCGATCGCGCGCCTGCCTGGCCTGACGTCGCAGCGCATTTCGGGCCGCAGCTCGTTCATCTCGATTCGTGGCTTCGGCCCCGATTTCTCGTCGACCCTGCTCAACGGGCGCCCGCAGACCTCGACCAACGACAATCGCGGGATCGAGTTCGATCAATATCCTTCCGAAGTCGTCAGCGCGGTCAACGTCTACAAGACGCCGAACGCCTCGCTGACCAGCCAGGGTCTGGTCGGCACGGTCGATATCCGCACGATCCGGCCGCTGGAATATGGCAAGGAAGTCTTCGCGGTCGGCGCGCGCGGCATCTATACCGATATGGGCAAGCTCAACAGCGGGTCAAAGGAATGGGGCTATCGCCTCAACGCGACCTATGTCGGGCGGTTCATGGACGACCGGCTGGGTGTCGCGCTCGCCGCTGCCTATGTCGACGAGCCCTATCAGATCGAGGAGTTCGAGGCCTGGGGCTATGCGACCGACCCCAGCGGCGACAATGTCGTCGGCGGCGTGAAGCCGTTCGTCACGACCTCACAGCTCAAGCGGCTGGGTATTTCGGGGACGATCCAGGCCGATTTCGGCAGCAACTGGATGCTGACGCTCGACGGTTTCTACTCGAATTTCGACGATACCCAGATCAAGCGGGGCATCGAACTGCCGCTGGCTTGGAGCGGCGCGGTGCTGTCGCCGACCGGCCGGGAAGTGCAGGACGGGGTGATCACCGCCGGCACCTTCTCGAACGTCGAAGGCGTCGTGAACAACCACAACTACCTGCGCCAGGCCGATCTCTATTCGGGTGGTATCAACCTCAACCACAAGGGCGATGACGGCTGGAACGTCAATTTCGACTTTGGCTGGTCGCGCACCGACCGGCGCGAACTGATCCTCGAATCGAACGCGGGCACCGGCCCCGGCGGCGGCGTCGGCGCGACCGATACGCTGAGCTTCCGTACCACGCCGCAGGGCACCTATTTCACCTCGCACGTGCTCGATTACAGCGACCCGAACCTGATCGTGCTGACCGATCCGCTCGGCTGGGGCGGCGGTGCGCCGGGCGGACGCCAGCATGGCTATTATAACGACCGCATCGTCGACGATGAGCTGTTCAGCTACCTCGCGGAGATCGAGAAGGAGTTCGACGGCGGCTTCATCAAGAGCGTGAAGCTGGGCGCCAACTATGTGGATCGCGAGAAGTCGCTGGTTCCCGACGAATATTATCTCCAGCTCGCGGGCGGCGCGCTTCAGGCGCAGGTCCCCGCCGAATATCGGCTTGAGCCGACCAATCTCGACTATCTCGGCCTCGGCCCGATGCTGAGCTACAACCCGCTCGATCTGCTCAATGGCGGCGTTTACACCCGCGTGGCCAACACGGGCCAGGACGTGCTGTTCAAGAGCTTCAGCGTCGAGGAAGAGGTACTGAGCGCCTACGCCATGGCCAACATCTCCGCCGAGTTCGGCGGGGCGCGGCTGACCGGCAATTTCGGCGTGCTGGCGCAGAGCACCAACCAGAATTCGACCGGCTATATCATGACCCCGACGGGACCGCAGCTGCGCACGCTGGGCGACGATTATTGGGACGTGCTTCCCAGCCTCAGCCTGTCGCTGCGCTTCGACAGCGATTTCGTGATCCGCTTCGGTGCGGCGCGCGAGATCCAGCGGCCCCGGCTCGACGACATGCGCGTCAACATCTCCTATGGTCCGAACCTGGCCGAGGGGATCGTGACCGGCAGCGGCGGCAACCCGTCGTTGCGCCCCTATCGGGCGACCGCGTTCGACCTGACGTTCGAGAAATATTTCGGACGCAGCGGCTATGTCGCGCTGCAGCTGTTCCACAAGACGCTCGACAACTACATTTACACCGCCGAACGGCCGTTCGACTATTCGAGCTATCCGGTCATCCAGCCGACCCCGCCGGTCGATACGATGGGGCGCATCTCGCAGCCGTTCAACGGCGAGGGCGGCAAGATCTACGGTGCGGAATTCGCCGGGACCGTGCCGTTCGAGACCTTCACCTCGGCACTGTCCGGCTTCGGCGTCACCGGCGGCGTTTCGTACACCAAGTCCGAGATCAGCCCCGAGCCGGGCCAGCCGCCGGAGAACATCCCGGGCTATTCGGACTGGGTCGCCAACGGCACCGCCTATTTCGAGAAATGGGGCTTCAACGTTCGCGGCAGTGTGCGGTATCGCTCGACCTTCCTGGGTGAATTCTCTGGCCTCGGCGCGGTGCGTCAGCGCCGCCGTGCGCTGGACGAGACGATCATCGACGCGCAGATCGGCTATGACTTCCAGCCGGGCAGCGCGCTCGAGGGCCTGTCGCTGTTCCTCCAGGGCTCGAACCTGACCGACGAGCCGTTCGTCGCGATCAATCCGGGTCGTCCGCTTGAGGTGATGAACCATCAGCGCTTCGGTCGCCGGTTCCAGGCGGGCTTCACCTTCAAATTCTGATCCGTGTATCCCCCGGCGGTGCAGCCGCCGGGGGGAAAGGCGAACCGATGTCTGAACGATTGCGCAGCATCGTCGTCGCGGGCGGCGGGACCGCCGGCTGGATGACCGCAGCGGCGCTGGCGCGCTTCTGTGGAAAAGGTTGGCGGATCACCTTGGTCGAATCCGAGGAGATCGGGACCGTCGGGGTGGGCGAAGCCACCATCCCGATGATCCGCAATTTCAACCAGGCGCTCGGCATCGACGAGGCCGAGTTCCTGCGCGCGACGCAGGGGACCTACAAGCTTGGCATCGAATTCGCCGGATGGGGCGGTTTCGACGATTGCTATATGCACGCCTTCGGACTGGTCGGGCGCGGGCTGGGACTGTTGCCGTTCCACCATTATTGGTTGCGCGCACGCGCCGCGGGCCGCGCCGCGCCGCTTGGGCAGTATGTGCTCAACCATGTCGCAGCCTATGGCAACCGCTTCGCGCATGTTCAGCGCGCGGCGGACAGCGTGATGCCGCCGATGCCCTATGCCTTTCATTTCGATGCGGGCCTCTATGCCGCTTATCTGCGAAGCTATGCGCAGGCGCGTGGCGCGGGGCGGGTCGAGGGCCGCATCGTCGATGTCGAGCGGGATGGCGAGAGTGGCGACGTTGCCGCGCTGACGCTGGCGGGGGGCGAGCGGATCGCGGGCGATCTGTTCGTCGATTGCTCGGGCTTTCGCGGGCTGCTGATCGAGGGCGCGCTGGCGACGGGGTACGAGGACTGGAGCCACTGGCTGCCGTGCGACCGGGCGGTCGCGGTGCCCTGTGCCGGGACCAGTCCCTGGACGCCCTACACCCGCGCCACCGCGCTCAAGACCGGATGGCAATGGCGCATTCCGCTCCAGCACCGCACCGGTAACGGCCATGTCTTTTCCTCCGCGCATATCAGCGAGGATGAGGCGACCGCGACCCTGCTCGCCAATCTCGATGGCGCGGCGCTTGCCGAACCGCGGATGCTGCGCTTCACCACAGGCAAGCGGAAGCGGGTTTGGAACCGTAATGTCGTCGCGATCGGCCTGTCGGCCGGGTTCATCGAACCGCTGGAGTCGACCAGCATTCACCTCATCCAGACCGGCATCAACCGGCTGCTCGATTTCCTCCCCAACGGACCGGTGGCGGATGCCGATCGCGACGCGTTCAACCGGATGGCGGATTTCGAGATCGATCGCATTCGCGACTTCGTGATTCTTCACTATGCCGCGAACGGGCGCAGCGGAGAGCCCTTCTGGGATATGCTGCGCAACATGCCGCTGCCCGAGCTGCTGGCAAACCGCATCGCGATGTTCCGCGCCAATGGCCGGATCGTGCGCGAGCATGACGAGCTGTTCGATGTTGCGGGTTGGGTACAGGTGATGGTGGGTCAGAATATCCTGCCGCAACGCTGGCACCCGCTCGCCGATCAGCTCGACGACGCGCAGCTCGACCAGTTTCTCACCACCGTGGCCACCGCCTTTTCCCGCGATGCGGAGCGGATGCCCGACCATCAATCCTATCTCGCGCGCTTTGCCGCGACCCCTCAACCCCAGGAAGTGACCCGCGTATGAAGCTGCTCCCGCTGATCCTCGCCATCGCGATCGCCAGCCCCGCGCTGTCCCAGACCGCGCCCGCGCTGCGCGAACGGACGGCCGAGCAGGAAATACTCTATTTCATGCTCCCCGACCGGTTCGAAAATGGCGATCCGACGAACGATCGTGGCGGGATCGCGGGCGACCGGCTGACTCACGGATTCGACCCGACGCACAAGGGATTCTTCCATGGCGGCGACCTGAAGGGGCTGATCGCGCGGCTCGACTATATCCAGGGGCTGGGCGCGACCGCGATCTGGCTGGGGCCGATCTACAAGAACAAGCCGGTGCAGGGCGGTCCGGGGCAGGAGAGCGCGGGCTATCACGGCTATTGGATCACCGACTTCACCCGGGTGGATCCGCATTTCGGCACCAATGCCGAGATGAAGGCGTTCGTCGACGCGGCGCACGCGCGCGGGATCAAGGTCTATCTCGACATCATCACCAACCACACCGCCGATGTGATCCAGTATCGCGAATGCCCAAAGAGCGCCTGCGAATACCGCAGCCGCGCCGATTATCCGTATCAGCGTCGCGGCGGGGTCAAGGGCGCGGCGATCAATCCCGGCTTTATGGGCGATTCTGTCCAGACGGCGGAGAATTTCGCGAAACTGACCGACCCCGATTACGCTTACACCCCGTTCGTCCCCGAGGCGGAAAAAGCGGTGAAGGTGCCCGCCTGGCTCAACGATCCGATCTTCTACCATAATCGCGGCAACACGACCTTCCGCAACGAAAGCTCGACGATGGGCGATTTCGTCGGACTCGACGATCTGATGACCGAGAATCCGCGCGTGGTTCAGGGATTCATCGATATCTACGGCGGCTGGATCGACCAGTTCGGCATCGACGGGTTCCGCATCGATACCGCACGGCATGTGAACCCCGAATTCTGGCAGGTGTTCGCCAAGGCGATGCAGGAGCGCGCCGCGGCGAAGGGTATCCCGAACTTCCATATCTTCGGCGAGGTCGCGAATGAGGGCGATGCAGGCGACCTCGCGCTGCACACCCGCGTCCACCAGTTGCCCAGCGTGCTCGATTTCGGCTTCCGCGCTGCGGTGCAGGCGACGGTTGCTGGAACCAAGGGCACCGACACGCTTGCGGCGCTGTTTGATCGCGATGCGCTGTACGAGGGCGGGGCAGCGACCGCGCTCAAGCTGCCGACCTTCATCTCCAACCACGATCATGGTCGCTTCTCGACCGATGTGCGCAAGGCGTTTCCCGATGCGGACGATGCCGAGCTGCTGGCGCGTGTGAAGCTCGGTCATGCGATGCTGATGCTGCTGCGCGGCGTGCCGACCGTCTATTCGGGTGACGAACAGGGGTTCATCGGCGACGGCAACGACCAGGACGCGCGCGAGGACATGTTCGCGAGCAAGGTCGCAGTGTATAACGACAACAGGCTGATCGGCACGGCGAAGACGACCGCCGAGGCCAATTTCGACCGCGATCACCCGCTTTATGCCGAGATCGCGAAGCTGTCGGCGGCGCGCCGTGCGAGTCCTGCGCTGAGCCACGGGCGACAACTGACGCGCAATTATGACGAGGTCCCGGGGCTATTCGCGGTGTCGCGCTTCGATCCGCAGACCGGGGCGGAAGTCGTGGTCGCGTTCAACACCAGTGCCAAGCCGATCACCCGGCAGGTCGAGGTTGGCGTCGGATCGACCCGCTTCACATCCATCATCGGCAGTTGCGCCGCCACCCCCGCCGCGCCCGGAAGCCTGACCGTGACCTTGCCCGCCTTTGGCTATATCGCCTGCGCCGCGTCGGGAGAAGGCAATTGAGTCAGCTTGCCGCGATGACAGTGACCGATGCCGACAATGACTGGTGGCGCGGCGCGGTGATCTACCAGATCTATCCGCGCAGCTTCGCCGATTCGAATGGCGACGGGATCGGCGACCTTCCCGGCGTGACCGCGCATCTCGATCATGTCGCGGCGCTTGGCGCCGATGCGATCTGGCTGTCGCCCTTCTTCACCTCGCCGATGCGCGACTTTGGCTATGACATTGCCGACTATTGCGGAGTCGATCCGATCTTCGGCACACTGGCCGATTTCGACGCGCTGATCGCCCGCGCCCATGCGCTGGGACTTAAGGTCATTATCGACCAGGTCTATTCGCATACCTCCGACCAGCATGTCTGGTTCCAGGAAAGCCGTTCCAGCCGCGACAATGCCAGGGCCGACTGGTATGTCTGGGCCGATGCCAGGGCAGACGGAACGCCGCCCAATAACTGGCAATCGGTGTTCGGCGGGCCGGCCTGGACCTGGGACGCGCGGCGCGGCCAATATTATATGCACAATTTCCTGAGCGCGCAGCCGGACCTCAATCTGCACAACCGTGCGGTACAGGACGCGGCGCTGGCAGCGGCGCAATTTTGGCTGGAGCGCGGCGTCGATGGCTTTCGCGTCGATGCGATCAACTTCGCGATGCATGATCCGCAATTGCGCGACAATCCGCCTGCGCCCGATGACGGTCGCCCCCGGACCCGGCCGTTCGATTTCCAGCAGCATCTCTACAATCAGAGCCATCCCGATATCGTCCGCTTCCTGGAACGCCACCGCGCGCTGACCGACGCGCATGGCGGCGCGTTCACCGTCGCCGAGGTGGGCGGCCCGACCCCTCAGGCTGAGATGCACGCCTTCACCGCAGGGAGTACGCGGCTCAACAGCGCCTATGGCTTCGACTTCCTCTACGCCCCCGCGCTGACCCCGGCGCTGGTCAAACAGGCGGTCGAGACCTGGCCAGACGCGCCGGGCACGGGCTGGCCAAGCTGGGCATTCGAGAATCACGACGCGCCGCGGGCGGTGTCGCGTTGGGTGGATCCTGACCATCGCGACGCCTTTGCGGCGATGAAGATGCTGCTGCTGCTGTGCCTGCGCGGCAATGCGATCCTGTTTCAGGGCGAGGAACTGGGGCTGACTCAGGTCGATATCCCGTTCGACCAATTGCAGGACCCCGAGGCGATCGCCAACTGGCCGCTGACGCTGAGCCGCGACGGCGTGCGCACGCCGATGCCGTGGCAGGCGGATGCGCCCAATCTGGGATTCGGCGAGGGGAAGCCGTGGCTCCCGGTCGGCGCGGACCATGAGGCGATGGCGGTGGATCGCCAGACGCGCGACAATGGCTCGCTGCTCAACCTGACGCGCGGGCTGATCGCGATGCGCGCGGCAAGTCCCGCCTTGCGGCAGGGCGCGATGCAGGTGATCGAGGCGGGCGACGCGTTGCTGGTCTTCACCCGCAGCCATCGCGGCCAGCGGCTGATGTGCGCGTTCAATCTGGGCAAGGAGACGCTGGCATGGCATCCAGCGGGTCCGGATCGCATCCGGGTGCTGGCGGCCGTCAACGGTGCGCAGCCGGGCACCCTGCCCCCCTATTCGGGGATGGTCCTCGAAACGATTGGATGACGCGCATGAGGCGCCAACGACAGGAGAGTAAGATGCGTGGATTATTGGCTCTGACAGCGTTGACGCTCGCAGGCGCGGCCCCGGCATTCGCGCAGGACGTGGCGCAGGGAACGGCACAGCGCGACGGCGGCATCTCCGCCGTCTCGCCCGACGGGGCGTTACGGGTCACCGTGACGGTGGATGGCGACGGGCGGCCGCATTATGCGGTGACGCGAAAGGGCCAGCCGCTGGTGCAGCCTTCGCGGCTCGGCTTCCTGCTGACCGACGCGCCGAAGCTGGAACGCAATTTCGCGATCGACAGTCACACGGTTTCGAGCGCCGACACGACATGGGAACAGCCCTGGGGCGAGTGGCAGAGCGTGCGCGACCGGCACACCGAACTGCGCGTGCGGCTCAAGGAGACTACCGCGCTGGCGCGGGTGATGGACGTCGTCTTCCGCGTCTTCGATGACGGGTTCGGCTTCCGCTATGAATTTCCGGGACAGGACAATCTCAAGACGCTCAACATCGCGGACGAACTGACCGAGTTCGCGCTGGCGAGCGACGGCACAGCCTGGTGGACCCCGGCGGGCGAATGGAACCGCTACGAATATCTCTACAACAAGACGCCGGTGAGTGCGGTGACTCAGGCGCATACGCCGGTGACGATGAAGCTGGCCGATGGCACCCATCTGGCGTTCCACGAAGCGGCTCTGGTCGATTTCGCCGGCATGTGGCTGCGCCGGGTCGAGGGGACACGGTTCCGTGCAACACTCTCGCCCGCATCGGGGTCGGCCCGGGTCACCCGCGACGCACCCTTTACCACGCCTTGGCGCACTGTCCGCGTCGCCGACACGGCGCCGCAGCTCTACATGTCGCAGCTTGAGCTGAACCTCAACGAACCCAACAGACTGGGCGATGTCAGCTGGTTCACGCCAAGCAAATATGTCGGCGTGTGGTGGGAGATGCATCTCGACAAGGCGACCTGGGCGAGCGGCGACAAGCTCGGTGCCAAGACCGCGAATGTGAAGCGCTATATCGATTTCGCGGCGAAGAACGGCTTCCGGGGTGTGCTGGTCGAGGGTTGGAATGTCGGCTGGGACGGTGGCTGGTTCGACAATGGCGACGCCTTTGATTTCGACAAGCCGGTCGCCCAGTTCGATATGGCGGCGCTGTCCGCCTATGCAAAGAAAAAGGGCGTTCACCTCATCGGCCATCACGAGACCGCCGGCGGCGCGAGTCAGTATGAGGCGCAGCTCGACGATGCCTATCGCTTTGCCGCGGCGAACGGGATCGAGGTGGTAAAGACCGGCTATGTCACCGATGCCGGACAGGTCGACCGCGACTGGCCGGACGGCAAGCGCACCCAGGAATGGCACGACGGCCAGTTCATGGCGCGCCATCATCTCAAGGTCGTAGAGACCGCAGCGAAGTACAGGATCGCAGTCAATCCGCACGAACCGATCAAGGATACGGGGCTGCGCCGCACCTATCCCAACTGGGTCAGCCGCGAGGGCGCGCGCGGCCAGGAGTATAACGCTTGGGGCGTTCCGAAGAACGGCCCGGACCATGAGGCCAACCTGTTCTTCACCCGGATGCTGGCCGGGCCGTTCGACTTCACGCCGGGGGTGCTGAGCCTTGAGGGCAAGAATGGCGAGCCGATCGAGTCGACGCTGGCAAAGCAGCTCGCGCAGTACATCGTCCTTTATTCGCCGATCCAGATGGCGGCCGACCTGCCCGAAAATTACGCGAAATATCCCGGTGCCTTTCAGTTCATCAAGGATGTCGCGGTCGACTGGACCGACACGCGCGTGCTGAACGGCGAGGTCGGCGAGTATGTCACCGTGGTACGCAAGGCGAAGGGGACGGGCGAGTGGTTCCTTGGCGCGGTGACCGACGGGACCGCGCGAACGACGCAGGTGAAACTCGACTTCCTTGAGCCGGGCAAGCGTTATGAGGCGCAAATTTATCGCGATGGCGAGGGGGCGGACTATCGCACCGACAAGCGCCACGCGATCGTGATCGAGAGGAAGGCGGTGACGGCCGACGACACATTGTCGATCTGGATGGGTCCGGGCGGCGGCGCCGCGGTGCGCTTCGTCGCGCGGTGATGCGAACGTTTCGCAGGTGAGCGATTTGCACTAGAGGAACCTTTGGGGGCGGTCTAGCCTCTGTCGAGGACAGAAGGAGGCCGCCCCTCATGGCCACGACATTCGACCTCAACGGAAAATCCGCGACCTTCGATGGCGACCCTGAAACGCCCCTGCTGTGGGTTTTGCGCGACCATCTTGGGCTGACAGGCACCAAATATGGCTGCGGCGTTGCGCAATGCGGGGCGTGCACCGTACACCTCGATGGCAAGAACCGGCGGTCGTGCGTCACCCCGGTCGGCATGGTCGCGGGCAAGCACGTGACGACGATCGAGGGCGCGAGCGGAAAGGTCGCCGATGCGGTGAAGGCCGCCTGGGTCCAGATCGACGTGCCGCAATGCGGTTTCTGTCAGTCGGGGCAGGTGATGTCGGCGATCGGCCTGCTCACCGCCAAGCCCAAGCCGACCGACGCCGATATCGATGCGGCAATGGCGGGGAACATCTGCCGCTGCGCCACCTATGTCCGCATCCGGCAGGCGATCAAGGATGCTGCGGGTGTGAAGGGAGAGCGGGCATGAACGCCGTCGCAAACCGCCGCGCGTTCCTGACGGGGGGTGCCGCGCTCACCATCGGGTTCACGCTGTCGGTCAAGGGTGCCCGCGCGACAACCACACCCTTGCTCATGCCCAACGCCTTTGTCCGGATTCATGGCGATGATGGTTCGGTCGTGGTCATCGCAAAACATGTCGAGTTCGGGCAAGGGCCGGCGACGGGCGTCGCGACGATCATCGCGGATGAACTGGACGCGGCCTGGGACCAGGTGCGCGTGGTGTTCGCCCCGGCCAATGACACGCTCTACAAGAACCTCGCCTTCGGCACGATGGGCGTCGGCGGATCGACCGCGATGCGCGAAAGCTGGGACCAGATGCGCATGGCCGGCGCGGCGGCGCGTGCGATGCTGGTCGAGGCGGCGGCAAAGCGCTGGGGCGTCGAGCCGGGCGCGATCACCATCGCGCAAGGCATGGTCAGCGCCGGTAGCCGCAAGGCGAGCTTTGGCGAACTGGTGGAGGATGCGGCGAAGCTGCCGGTGCCGCAAAAGCCGGTGCCCAAGACCCCGGACCGCTATGTCTATATCGGCAAGCATGTGTCGAAGGTCGACAGCAAGGCCAAGACCGACGGGTCGGCGCTGTTCACGCAGGACGTTCGCCTGCCCGGCATGGTTCATGCCGCCGTGCGCCGCCCGCCGGCATTCGGCGCGACGGTCAAGAAGGTCGAGGACGGCGCGGCACGCGCGATCCCCGGCGTGCTCGACGTCAAGCCGATCCCGAGCGGGGTGGCGGTCTATGCCCGCGACACCTGGACCGCGCAGCGCGGCGCTGCCGCCCTTGAGGTCGACTGGGATATGGCGAAGGCGGAAACGCGATCGTCGGACCAGATGCTCGCCGAATATAGCGCGGCGGCACGCACGCCGGGCAAACAGGTCGAAGCGACGGGCGATGCCGCTGCTGCGCTCGCCCGCGCCGCCAAGGCGATCGATGCGACCTATTATTTCCCGTTCCTCGCGCACGCCCCGATGGAAACGATGGACTATGTCATCGAAAAGAAGGGCGAGGGGATCGCGGTTCATGCCGGTAGCCAGTTCCAGGTCGGCGAGATGCGCGCCATCTGTGGCGTTGCCGGGGTTCCGTTCGATAAGAGCGCGCTGGTCCAGCATTATGCCGGGGGCAGCTTCGGTCGCCGTGCAACCCCGGTGATGTTCGACGGCACCGAAGCCGCAGCCTGCGCCCGCGCCTATGGCTTTGCCGCGCCGGTCAAGGTGGTGGCGAGCCGTGAGAATGATCTGACCGGCGGATTCTATCGCCCGATGACGGTGCATCGCGTGCGCGCAGGGATCGACGCCAGCGGCGCGATCAGCGGATGGGATCAGGTCTGCGCCGCCAAGTCGATCATGAAGGACACGCCGTTCGAGGCGATGGGCATTCGCGACGGCATCGACGGAAACATGATCGAGGGTGCGAACGACAGCAACCAGTACAGGATCGGCGATTTCCGGCTGGGCCAGCATCTGATGCAGGGCGGCGTGCCGGTGCTGTGGTGGCGGTCGGTGGGCCACACCCACACCGCCTTCGTCAAGGAAACGATGATCGACGAACTGCTCGAACTGGGCGGCAAGGATCTGGTCGCGGGGCGGATGGAACTGCTCAAGCACGACCGCGCCAAGGCGGTGCTGGCCAAGGTTGCGGCGATGGCGGCGTTCGGCAAGCCGGCGAAGAAGGGCCGGGCCAAAGGCATTGCGGTACATGAGAGCTTCGACAGCTTCGTCGCGCAGGTCGCCGAAGTGTCCAAGGGGGCGGACGGCCTGCCCAAGGTGCACAAGGTCTGGTGCGCGGTCGATTGCGGGATCGCGATCAACCCCGATATCATCCGCGCGCAGATGGAGGGCGGCATCGGCTATGGCCTGGGCCATGCGCTCTATGCCGAACTGACCCTGGGCGCGGGCGGCGTGGTGCAGCAGAGTAATTTCGACAGCTATCGATCGTTGCGCATCGGCGAGATGCCCGATGTCGAGGTGGCGATCTTGCCCTCGACCGAAAAGCCGAGCGGGGTGGGCGAACCGGGCGTGCCCCCGATCGCGCCTGCCGTCGCCAATGCCTGGCGCAAGCTGACCGGCAAGGCGGTCCGCCGCCTCCCCTTCGCGCATGGAGACAATGCATGAGCGTGCAACGCTATGGCCTGATCGCGCTCGGCCTGGCCGCCGTCGCGCTGCCCGTCGCCGTAGTAGCATCGGGCCAGTCGGCGGCGCCGGTCGGGCTGAAGCCGGTCGCGGCGTTCGCGACCATTTCGGACCCGGCGGCGCGGTCCGCAGCGATCTTTACCGAGATGGGCAAGGTGCTGACCCATCCGCGCTGCATCAACTGCCATCCGCGCACCGACAGCCCGTTGCAGGGGGACGACATGCGCTTCCACATGCCACCGGTCGAACGCGGACCGAAGGGCGAGGGCGTGGCGGGGATGGAATGCTCCACCTGTCACGGGCCGCGCAACGTGACCTTTGCCGATGGCAAGGGCAGCATTCCAGGCCATCCGCTGTGGCATCTCGCGCCTGCGTCGATGGCGTGGGAGGGCAAGACGCTGCGCGAGATTTGCGAACAGCTCAAGGACCGCAAGCGCAACGGCGGCAAGACGCTGGCGCAGATCCACGAGCATAATGCGAGCGATACGCTGGTCGGCTGGGGCTGGAACCCGGGGCCGGGCCGCACGCCTGCGCCGGGGACCCAGGCACAGTTCGGGGCGCTGACCAAGGCGTGGATCGACAGCGGAGCGAAATGCCCGGCCTGACCGGTTCGGGCAGGCGCGAAGCATGACCCGTTGACGCGCCGCGCGTCTCGTCGCACCCCTTGGTGAACAGGCAAGGGGGACTTTATGGCCAACGGATTGTTTCGGACGCGCGCGGTCAAGGATGCGGCGGATCATGCGCCCGAGCATCGGCTGGCGGCGACGCTCAGCTGGCCTCACCTGATCGCGCTCGGCGTCGGGGCGATCGTCGGCACCGGCATCCTGACGCTGATCGGCGTGGGTGCGGGCAAGGCGGGGCCGGCGGTGATCCTGTCGTTCGTGATCGCGGGTGGCATCTGCGCCTGTGCCGCGCTGGCCTATGCCGAGATGTCGACGATGATGCCCGCATCGGGCAGCGCCTATACCTATAGCTATGCGGTGCTGGGGGGAGATTATCGCCTGGGCAGTCGGATGGTCGCTGATCCTCGAATATTCGCTTGTCGTCAGCGCGGTGGCGGTCGGCTGGTCGGGCTATGCCGCGCCGCTGCTTCAGGCATGGGCGGCAATGCCGATGGAGCTGATGCAGGGGCCACACGCCGGCGGGATCGTCAACATCCCCGCCATCGCGATCATCGCGCTGGTGGCGGCGCTGCTGTCGTTCGGCACGCGCGAGAGCGCCACGCTCAATGCGGGGCTGGTGATCGTCAAGATCGTCGCGCTGGCAGTGTTCGTCGCGGTGGCTCTGCCCTATCTCGACACCGCCAATTTCGAGCCCTTCGCACCCTTTGGCTTCGCCAAGACGGTGTCTCCCGATGGCGTGGAACGCGGCGTGATGGCGGCGGCCGCCATCATCTTCTTCGCCTTTTACGGATTCGACGCGATCTCGACCGCGGCGGAGGAGACCAAGAATCCGGGCCGCGATCTCGCCATCGGCATCGTCGGGTCGATGATTGCCTGCGTCGCTATCTACATGCTCGTTGCGGTCGCGGCGGTGGGAGCCGTGTCCTATACGACCTTCGCCAACAGCCCCGAACCGCTGGCGCTGATCCTGCGCGAACTGGGCCAGCCGGGGTTCGCCACCTTCCTCGCGGTATCGGCGGTGATCGCGCTGCCCACCGTGCTGCTCGGCTTTCTGTTCGGGCAGAGCCGCATCTTCTTCACCATGGCGCGCGACGGGATGCTTCCCATCGCGCTCGCCAAGGTTTCGAAGCGGGGCGCGCCGGTTCGGATCACCATCTTCACCGCGACCATCGTCGCGATCATCGCCGGGCTGCTGCCGATCGACGAGATCGCGGCGCTCGCCAATGCCGGGACGCTGGTGGCGTTCGCGGCGGTCGCGATCTGCATGATGGTGTTGCGTCGCCGCGCGCCCGACGCGCCGCGCATGTTCCGCACGCCGCTTTGGTGGCTGGTCGGCGCGATCGCGGTGGTCGGTTGCCTCTATCTGTTCATCAGCCTGCCCGCCAAGACCCAGCTCTATTTCCTGATCTGGAACATTCTCGGTCTCGTCATCTACTTTGCCTATGCCCGGCCGAAGGTGAGCAGACAGGGCGTGGCATGAGCGGTTGGCATATCGGGATCATCGGCGGGTCGGGGCTCTACGATGTCGCGGGGATCGAGGACGGCGCCTGGGTCGAGGTGGATTCGCCCTGGGGCGAGCCGTCGGACGCGATCTTCACCGGGCGGCTGGGCGATGTGGGGGTGTCGTTTCTGCCGCGCCACGGACGGGGCCACCGGATCAGCCCATCCGGACTGAACAGTCGCGCCAATGTGGATTGCCTAAAACGGCTGGGCGTTACCGATATCCTGTCGGTTTCGTCGGTCGGCGGGCTGACCGAGGAGCGCGCGCCCGGCACCTTCACGATCGTCGACCAGTTTATCGACCGTACCAAAGGCCGCCCGTCGAGCTTCTTCGGCAGCGGCATGGTCGCGCATGTCTCGATGGCCGATCCGGTCTGTCCCCGGCTATCGGCCTATGTCGGCGAGGCGGCGGAAGCTGCGGGCGCGCGGGTGCATCGCGCGGGGACCTGCCTGGTGATGGAAGGTCCGCAATTCTCGACGCGCGCGGAAAGCCATCTCTACCGCAGCTGGGGCTGTCACGTCATCGGCATGACCGCGATGCCGGAGGCCAAGCTGGCGCGGGAAGCCGAGCTGCCCTTTGCGATGGTCGGCATGGTCACCGACTATGATTGCTGGCGCGAAGAGGAAGCTGCCGTCGATGTCGCGCAGGTGATCGCGCAACTGTCGAGCAACGCGGCAACGGCGCGGGCGATGGTGCTGAACCTGCTTCGCGCGCTGCCCGCCGAGCGCGCGGCGTCGCCGATCGACACCTGCCTCGATACCGCGCTCATCACCGCGCCGCATGTCCGCGATCCGGAAGTGCTCGCAAGGCTCGATGCCGTCGCCGGGCGGGTGCTGCGGGGTTAGCGAGTAGCTTTCAGTTAGGCGGCATCGGCCCGCTCCCCCAACCGGCCACCCATAGAATACCCTGTCGTTGGGTGGCCGGGTGGGGAGCGGGCCGGTGCCGCTTCAGCGAAGCTGAAACCAACTAATCGAGCATCTCCGCCAGCGCGCGCGCGATATTTTCGATCGTATAGGGTTTCTGCACCACGTTTCGCCCGCGATGCTGATCCGGGAACTGCGCCTGCTCGCCATAGCCGGTCGCGAACATGAAGGGGATGTCGCGCTCCTGCAACGCATCGGCGATCGCGAAGCTGGTCGTGCTCCCCAGGTTGATGTCGAGGATCGCGACGGTCGGCGGACCGGCGGCGATCAGGTCCAGCGCGGAATCCACCGATGCTGCGGTGATGACCTCCGATGCGCCGAGCCGCGTCGCGATATCCTCCGCATCCAGCGCGATGATGAGACTGTCCTCGACCAGCAATACCCGCTGCCCGGCGAGCAGATCGGCCGGGGGCTCCTCGCGATGGCCGTGCGCGGTGCGGGGAAAGCGGATTGCGGGTGCGCCGCCCGCGCGCGGCTTCGACACATGCCGCGCCGGGATGCAGAAATCCGCCTCGAACCCAGCCTCGGCGTAGCGCATCTCGGCGCTGCCCCCCAGGTCGTAGGGGACGGAGCGTTCAATGATCGTCGTCCCGAACCCCTTGCGCGACGGCATCGTTACCGGCGGGCCGCCCTGTTCGCGCCACCGCAGCAGCAGATCGCCCTTTTCGATGCATTCCCAGCTCAGCGTGACCGTTCCGCCCTCTGCGGATAGCGCGCCATATTTGTTCGAATTGGTGACCAGTTCATGCACCACCAGCGCCAGCGTGGAAAACGCCTGCGGATTGAGCATCACCGGCTCGCCCTCGCTCAGGATCCGGTCTTCCGCTTCGACAAAGGCTGCGGCTTCGGCATCGATCAGCGCCTGAAGCGGAGCGGGTCCCCAATGATCTTCGGTGATCTGGTTGTGCGCGCGGGCGAGTGCATGGATACGCCCGTCGATCACCTTGACGAATCCGCGCACCGCATCGTCATCGGGCTGCGCCTGGCGGATCAGGCCGCGGATCAGGCCCAGGATGTTGCGCACGCGATGGTTGAGTTCGGCGATCAGCAGTTCCTGGCGCGCGCCTGCGCGCTGGCGCTCGGCTGAGGCTTCGTCGGCGAGCCGCAGCACTACCTCGATCAGCGTCGCGCGCAGCGTTTCGGCAACGCGCAGCTCGGACGCGGTGAAGGGGCGGGACCGGCCGCGCACCAGTTCCTTCCATTCGTCGAAGCTGGCGCGCGGGGTAAGGCGGGGACCGTTGGGGCCATATTCGACCGGCTTGTGCGGATCGCCCGCCCAGCGGATCGATCGTACCAGCTCGCTGCGGAACAGCACGACATAATCGCGCGGGGAGCGCGAGATGGGGATTGCGAGCAGCCCCGCCGCCGAGCCGGCGAATGCCTCTGCGCCAGTGACCAGCGAACCGATATGGTCGGTGGCGAACACCTTGCCCGCAGCGGTCGCGTTGAGCGCGCGGACGATCCGGCGAAAGTCATCGGTCGGGGGCGTGACACCGGAAAAGGCGTAGCTGCCACCGAGCCATACCCCCACGCCGTCGGCGGGGATCGCGTTGGTCAGGATATCCGCCAGCCAGTCCGGATCGCGCAGCAGCGTATCGTCCGAAGCAACGGCGCCCAGCAGCTGATCGGAAATATCCCGCGCGCGGCGTTCGAACTCGACGGTCTGCTGCCGCTCGCGGCTTTCGAGCCGCATCGAGAACATCTGCGCGAACAGCTCGGAGATCGAGCGGCGCTCGAAACTGGGATGGCGGGGGGAATAATGGTGGCAGGCGAACAGGCCCCATAATTTGCCATCGACCAGGATCGAAATCGACATGGACGCCTCGACCCCCATATTCTTGAGATATTCGATATGGATCGGCGATACCGACCGCAGCAGCGAGAGCGACAGGTCGAGCGGCTCGCCCAGCTCGTCCAGTTCGGGAAGCACGGGCACCGGCTTCGCGTTCACATCGGCGATCACGCGCAGCAGGTTGCGGGTGTAGAGGACGCGCGCCTGCACCGGGATGTCGCTGGCGGGATAGTGAAGGCCCTGAAACCGGCCGATGCCCGGCTTGCACGCTTCGGCGACCACTTCGCCCGACCCGTCGGCGGCAAAGCGATAGACCATCACCCGGTCATAACCGGTCAGCGCCTTGACCTGCCGTGCGCCCTCGCGAAAGAAGGACGTGGTATCGCCGCATTGGTCGAGCCGCGCCACCATCGATCGGACCATGCTGGTGACATCGCCGACTTCGCCGGTCGAACGTTCGCCTTCGATCACGATCTGCCCGCCCGACATATGGATGGCGAGATCGAACCGGTCGGTGCCTGGAACAAGGTCCACGCCGAACAACCGCTCGACCGCGTCAGATCCGCGCAGCATCGCGCTACGGTTGCGCAGTTCGTGCATCGCATCGGAGGGCAACAGGTCCGCCAGCGGCTGGCCGATCAGCCGCCCCGGTTCCATATGCAGATAGTCCTGAAGATTGGCGGAGGTCCGCGCGACGATCCAGTCGGCGGTCAGCGCGATCAGGAAGCCGATCGGCTGGATCGCGCCGAGGATATGGATGGGTTCACGATCGCAATTGGTGAGATCGACCGGATTGGGATCATTCAACGTCGTTCGTCCTTTTCTGTCGCTCTGCGCTGTTCGCGAACAGGGCGAAAACCTCTTTGGCGGCGTCTACCGCAGCGTCGCGCTGCATCGGCGTCACCAGATGCTCGTCGAGCAACCCGATCAGCGTGCGCCAGCGCTGCGGTGCGGGGGTTGAACGGATGAACCGGCCGGGCAGGTCCGGCGGCACCGATCGCGCCAGCATCGCCCCGCCCAGCCGCGACCCTTCGAGGACATAGATCGCGCCGAGCGCGCGCTCCGCCGCCCCGATCTCCAGCAACGCGGGATCGGGCTCGGGTTCGCCCAGATCGCTCAAATCCTCCCGCAACAGGTCCGCTCGCCGCCGTGTCGGCCAGTCGGGCAGGATGGCGGCGGGATCGAACCGGTCGATCGCGGCCTCGACCGCCAGGAACGGGTCGGCCTGGGCGCGCAAAAAGGCCCGATAGCCAGCGCGGCTTCGAAGGTCGAAGGTCGAATAAGCCTGGTCGACGCGGTCATGGTCGGATGCAGTCTGGCGGCGCAATGCCTGCCGGGCCGAAGAGGGGGCGATCATCGCGCAAGACCTTGGCCGACCGCGACCTTGTGGACAAGTGATTGTTTCTCATCCGAAATATATTTCCGGCTCCGCCAGCGATCGTCAGCCTTCGGCTTCGCGACCCAGGGCGACCTCGATTCGGTCCCGCCCCTGTTCCTTGGCGCGCAGCAACGCCGCGTCCGCGGTCACGATGAGCCGGCCGGGCGGGCAATGATCGGGGGTCGCGGCGATCCCGATCGACGCGGTGATGGATCCGAGAGCTACCCCGCCATGGCTCAGCCGGAGCGCGGCGATCCGCCTGCGGATCTCTGCCGCCCGTTCCATCGCCCGCGCGACCGGCATCGGAAGCAGGACGGTGAACTCCTCGCCGCCATAGCGATAGGCATCGCCCGCGCCGCGGGTGCAGTCGGCGAGGGTTTCGCCCACCGCGCGCAGCACCGCATCGCCCGCGTCATGGCCATGGCAGTCGTTGAACCGCTTGAAATGATCGACATCGATCATCAGGCAGCTCATCGGCTGCTTCGCCGCGTCCGGATCGCTCCGTAACTGTTCCAGTCGCTCCTCAAGCTGGCGCCGGTTCGCAAGACCGGTGAGCGCGTCCACCATCGCCAGCGCGCGAAGCCTCTCGCGCAGACGCAGATTGGCGAGCGCGAGACCGATATTCTCGGCAAGCATGTAGAGATAGGATTCGGGGGCGGGCGCCCCTTCCCCGCCGCCGTCCGTGCGCGGCTCGAAATAGAGCAGACCCAATATCTCGCTATGGGCGGTAAGCGGCAGGCACAATGTGTCGGGCGTTGCGTCGGGTGCGGCGTCAAGGTGCGCGCAGGGGACGTCGATCGCATGGCCCGCAGGGCGGTGCGGCTGGCCGCGGCGCAGCGCCCAGCAGGCGGAAGGCGGAAACCGGTCCCGCGACCCGGCGGGCGCGAGCCAGTCGCAGCCCGTGCGAAGCTCCCCCGAATCGCTTTCCAGCAGATAGAGGCGGCCCGCAAGACGCGGTGCGATCTCCGGCGCGAACCGCCGAGTGATGTCCAGCAGGCAGGCGAGCGTGTCGCATCCCTGCATCCGCCGGGTCATGCGGGCGAGCAAATCGCGCGCCGCAAGGTCGCGGTCGCGCTCGGCCTCCAGCCGCTGCCGCTCCAGGCCGTTCTCCCGGAAGATGTTGATCGCTTGGGCCATGTCGCCGATCTCGTCGATCTGGTCGATTTGCGGCGGGACGGCGGAGAAATCCTGGGCGGCGAGGCGGCCGACGACATCGCTGAGGCGCACGACAGGGCGCAACACGCGCCGCTTGAAGATGAAGTAGAGCACGGCGAGGAACAGCAGTGCAGTGATGCCGATCATGACTTCCGATACGGCGCGCCATAGCCGCGCGACCCGGGTCGCAGCCTCGATCTCATAGGCGGTGCGCGTATCGAGCTGGGCCTGGAACCGCTCGACCAGCGACTGGGCGCGGTCGAGCTCGCGTTCATGCTCGGCACCGAACAGGATCGCGCGGGCGGCGGGGATGTCGCCACGATCATGGGCCGCGAATGCGGCGCGCTGCGCGTCGCGCAGCGCATCGGCCCAACGGATCGCTTCGCGCACCGTCCCCAGTTCCGCCGGCGTCGCACCGGCCTCCGCCAAGGGCCGAGCTCGCGTTTCGAGCGAGGCGAGCGCCTTCTCCCCATGTTTATAGAGAATGCGATAGGTCGGGTCGCCGGTCATCACGAACTGCCGCGCATGATCGGTGAGGTAGAAAAGCTCGCGCCTCAGCTCGGTTGCGGCAAGCTGGAGCACATGACGCTGGGCGACCGCGGCGCGCTCCTGTTCGTGTGCGCTCGATGCCAGCAACATCGTGCTGCCCGACACCAGGGTCAGCAGGACGGTGGCGCCATAGGCCCAGTTGGTGATCGTCGCGAGCCGCATGGGCGCATTATAGCGCGGTGGGATGACCGGAGGTTAACCGCCCGCGATTCGTGCCAGAATCGCACGGCGCCGGTCGTCGCTCGCGATCGACCAGTCCGCGATCTCCTCCAGCGTGCGACGGCACCCTTGGCACACATCGTCCTGGCCGATGCGACAGACACCGATACAGGGACTCGCCACCGCCGGAATCGGGGTGAAGTCGAGGAAATCGTCCTCGTCTTCGGCCATGGTCAGGCGGGAATGGTGAAGTTCAGGAAGTCGGGGATGGGGCCGTTCCAGCCGCCATCATCCTTGCCGTCGGGGCCATCGTCCTGTCCCTCGAACCGGCGGTCGCGCCGGGCGGGGCGTTCGTCGCGGCGATCGGCCCGCTTTTCATTTGTCCGGTCTTCGCGGAGGCGCCGGTCTTCGCGGGAGCGATCATCGCGCGACGATGCGGGACGCGGCTTTTCTTCGCGCGGAGCCTCGGCGGCCGGGGCAGGCTTTTCGGCGCGCGGCTTGCGGGCGCCCCCCTTTTTCTCGGCGGGGGCGGAGTCGCCCGGCTCCTCGACCGGCACTTCGCCGACGCGCTCGATCTTCTGACCCTGCAGCTTCTCGATATTCTCGATCGCCTCGGCATCGGCCGATGTCACCAGCGTATAGGCGGTGCCGGTCGCCCCTGCGCGGCCGGTGCGGCCGATGCGGTGGACATAATCGTCGGGATGCCAGGGCGCATCGAAGTTGAAGACGTGGCTCACGCCCTTGATGTCCAGCCCGCGCGCGGCGACGTCCGACGCGACCAGAATGTTGACGTCGCCCGCCTTGAACCGGTCGAGTTCGGCGATGCGCGACGACTGGTCCATGTCGCCATGGATCTCCGCCGAGCGGAAGCCGTGCTTCTTGAGGCTCTTGTTGAGCTCGCGCACGGTCGTCTTGCGGTTGCAGAAGATGATCGCGGTGCGGACATCCTCGGCATGGAGCAGGCGGCGCAACAGGTCGCGCTTGGCGAACGCGCTCGACGGCGCCGTGACGAGCCGCTGGGTGATGTTGCTGTTGGTCGATGCCGGGCGCGCCACCTCGATCGTCTTCGGGTTCGACAGGAATTTGTCGGCCAGCTTCTTGATCGGCGGCGGCATCGTCGCGGAGAAGAGCAGGGTCTGTCGGTTGGCGGGCAGCTTGGTGCAGATATGTTCGATATCGGGGATGAACCCCATGTCGAGCATCCGGTCCGCCTCGTCGATCACCAGCAGATTGCAGCCGGTGAGCAGGATTTTGCCGCGCTCGAACAGGTCCATCAGCCGACCGGGCGTCGCGATCAGGACGTCGACGCCCTTTTCGAGCGCCTTGACCTGGTCGCCCATCTGCACGCCGCCGATCAGCAGCGCCATGCTGAGCTTGTGATTCTTGCCGTATTTCTCGAAATTCTCGGCAACCTGCGCCGCCAGCTCGCGCGTCGGCTCGAGGATCAGGCTGCGCGGCATCCGCGCGCGGCTCCGCCCCTCGGAGAGGATGTCGATCATCGGCAGCACGAAGCTGGCGGTCTTGCCGGTGCCGGTCTGGGCGATGCCGATCAGATCGCGCATCATCAGGACCGAGGGGATGGCCTGCTTCTGGATCGGAGTCGGATCGGTATAGCCCGCCGCCTCGACGGTCTTCAGCAATTCGTCAGAGAGGCCGAGTTCGGCAAAGCTCATTCAGATGTCCGGAAAAGCGGGGCGCACCCCTGTAAGTAAACTCACCGGCGCTTTGGGGAAATGGCGCGAAAAGTCAAGGTAAACGCGGATCAGCGCCCCGGAATCAGTGCGCGGAACGCCTTGATCCGGCATTCGCCCCCGGCACGCGAGCGGAACGAGTCGCGCTTGGCGCAGACTTTCCCGTCCTTGTTCGGCTTGACGTAAAAGCCGGAATAAAAATCGAGCGCGGGGCATTCATTGCCCAGTTTGGCGCGCACCCGGCGTCCGCCGGACAAGACCAGATCGACGCTGTCCGTGCGGATGATCGCCGCGCCCGACAGCGAGTCGGTCCGGACGCAATCGTCGGTGCTCTTCTCCACCCAGTCGATCGGTGGCAGCGGCGCGGTCATCGGTGCGGACATGCGCCGGACCGGATCGGGGCGGGGGACGCGGATCACAATATGCTGCTGGATCCGCACCTGCGCGATGCGGGTCGGCCCACGCGGTGCCGACGCGCGAGCCTTGCCGTCGCCCGGCACACCGGGGGGCAGCAACAGCGCGGCAGTGGCGGCTAGCAACAAGTTCACCATGACACTCTGCCTCATAAAGGTGAGGGTTGAACAGTGGATGAATTGCCGGACGCTGTCTCGTCATGATAGCGGCACCGCATGACTGCAACGCCTTCCCCGGATGCCATCCATTCCTTTGCCCGGGCGGCGCACGCCCGGTTCGGGCCGAAGGTCGCGGTGACCGACGCCGATGCGATCGCCCCATGGCTGACCGATTGGCGCGGGCGGTATCAGGGCGCGGCATCGCTGCTGCTTCAGCCCGGCACGACGGCGGAGGTTGCGGAACTGGTTGCGCTGGCCGCTGCATTGCGCGTGCCGCTGGTGCCGCAGGGGGGCAACACATCGATGGTCGGCGGCGCGACTCCGCCTGCGGATGGAAGTGCGGCGATCCTGTCGCTGCGGCGAATGAACCGGGTGCGGCGGATCGATCCCGATGCGGGCATCGCGGTTGCCGAGGCGGGGGTGATCCTGTCCGATCTGCACGATACCGCGCTGGCGCAGGGCCGTCGCTTTCCGTTGACGCTGGGCGCGAAGGGCAGCGCGACGCTGGGCGGGCTCGTTTCGACCAATGCGGGCGGGACGCAGGTGCTGCGCTTCGGCACGATGCGCGGGCTCGTACTGGGGCTGGAAGCGGTGCTGCCCGATGGCAGCGTCCATGACGGGCTTGCCCCGCTCAAGAAGGACAATCGCGGCTATGACCTCAACCAGCTGCTGATCGGGGCGGAGGGGACGCTCGGCATCGTCACCGCCGCGACGCTGGGGCTGGTTGCGGCGTTGCACAGCCGGGCGGTCGCCTGGGCCGGGGTCGAATCGCCCCATGCCGCGCTTGCGCTGTTGCGCCTGTTCGAGGCGGCGACCGACCGGTTGGAGAGTTTCGAGATCGTCCCGGCCCATTCGCTGGGGCTGGTGCTGGATCATATTCCCGACACGCGCGCGCCCCTGTCGGCGCCGCATCCCTGGCATGTCCTGATCGAGATGGGGGCGAGCGATGCGGAGCAGGAGCCGCCCGCTGCCCTGATCGAGCGACTGCTTGCCACCGGTCTTGAGCGCGGCCTCGTACGCGACGCGACGATCGCGGCGAGCGAGGCGCAGGCCGAAGCCTTCTGGAAACTGCGCGATTCGATTTCCGAAGCGGAGCGAGCGAGCGGCCCGGCGCTCCAGCACGACATCTCGGTCCCGGTCGCGGCGATGCCGGACTTCATGATCGAGGGCGCGCGCGCGGTCGAGGCTGCGTTTCCGGGCACCAGTGCGGGCGCTTTCGGCCACCTCGGCGACGGTAATGTCCATTTCCATGTCCGCGCACCCGCCGGAGCAGATCGCGATTGGGCGAAGACGCAGTCGGCGATCATCAGCCCGTTCGTCCATGATCTGGTCGTCGCGGCTGGGGGATCGATCTCCGCCGAGCACGGCATCGGCCAGATGAAGCGCGACGAACTGGCCCGGCTTTCCTCCCCCGCGCGGCTGCACGCACTGGCCGCGATCAAACAGGGGCTCGATCCGGACAATCTGTTCAATCCGGGGAAACTCGTTACCCTTGCGCCAAGGCGCGCGGGCCAATAGACCGCGCACACCAAAATCCCAGGAGAATTTCATGGCCAGCGCGCCGCAAGCACAGGGTCTTCCGCTCTTCTACAACGACCTCCAGCCGCTTTCGAGCGATCTGCATGGCAATTACCGCGTCCGTGTCGCTGAAACCGCGCCGTTCCTGGCGCGCACCCATGCGGTGCCGGTGACCGTCGAGGAGTTCCCGCTGATTCAGCGCCATATGCCGATCGTGTTCTCGGCGGGCGACGAGCCGGTGCCGCTTGCGCTGATGGGCCTGAATGAGGGCACTAATGTCTTCTTCGACGCCGACGGCAAGCTGCGCGGGACCGACCCGATCTATGTGCCGGCCTATGTCCGCCGCTATCCCTATCTGCTCGCGCGGCTACGCCCCGACTCGGAAGAATTGTCGCTCTGCTTCGATCCGACATCGGATACGATCGGCGCGTTCGATGAAGGCGACGCGCTGTTCGCCGATGGCAAGCCGACCGAACTGGTTCAGCAGATCCTGAAGTTCAACGAGGAGTTCGAGATTGCGGGCCAGAAGACCGGCGCGTTCCTCAAGGAGCTGTCGGAGATGAACCTGCTGATGGACGGCGAGGTCTCGATCCAGCCGGACGGCGCGGCCCAGCCCTATATCTATCGCGGCTTCCGCATGGTCGACGAAGCGAAGCTCAACGAGCTGCGCGGGGACCAGCTGCGCAAGATGCAGCAGAGCGGCATGTTGCCGCTGGTCTATGCTCATCTCTTCTCGCTGGGGCTGGTGCGTGAGATTTTCGCGCGCCAGATGCAGCAGGGCAATGTGGCGCCCCAGCCTGCTCCGGCAGCCTGATCCTTTCGATCCCCGGGGCGGCAGGCGCAACCCCGGGGTCTGATACGGTCCGGTCCCGGCTCGCGGATCGATAAATTAGCGGCGTCCCGCTCCGTTCGTCGCATTTCGGATTGTGGCCTTGAAGCCACGGTCAAGCATTACTATACTGTTTTCAGCGCGGTTTCGTGTCCCCCCTTTCGCGGACCCGCGTGACACGCCCCCCGGGCGTGTCTCCTCCCTGAACCTTGGCCGCCCGGTGGCAACACCGGGCGGTTTTTTGTGTTCCGATTGCGTGCCGCATCGATCTGACCATCGATTTGCGACGAAGCGTCCACCTTTTGTAACCTTTTCCCGTTCAGAGTGGTGTTCATGCGTGGGGCATGTTTCCGTTGACACTCTGGCTTGCCGTCTATGGGGCGACGCTTGCCGTGGTCGCGTCTCTCGCGACGTCGCAGGTCGGCGCGCTGCCCCTTCATGGACCGCTGTTCGCGACGACGTCGGTGCTGATCGCGCTCCTGTTTCTCGTCCGTGGGGGGCTCTGGTTCTGGCGCGTACGGCCGGAAAGCCCGATTGGGGCCGCACGCGATCATGCCGCGACTTGGGCGCCATGGATCCTCTTGCGGTTCGCGCTGTTCCAGAGCTCGACGCTGTTCTTCATCTGGCTCGCCCCAATCAAGAGCGCGATTCCCGATGCGGCCGGCTATTGGGCCGACGCGCCCCTGATCACGATCGAACGGGCAGTGTTCGGCACCGATCCGTGGCGGTTGCTCCACGCGCTGCCCGACTGGATCACACCGACGATCGATCTGATCTACGCATCGTGGATCGTCGTGATCGTCGGGGTGTCCATGGCGGTCGCCGTGTTCGGGTCGGCGGCGCTGGTCGGTCGCTATTTCCTGTCCTGGGCGATGGCGTGGGTCGTGCTCGGGATCGGCATCGCTTATGCCTTGCCGTCGGCGGGCCCGATCTTCGGTCCCCATCTCGGCTTCGGCTTCGACGATCTCCACCACGCGCTCAAAGGGACCGTCGCATACCGATTCCACGAGATGCTGTGGGCGATGCAGACCGCGCGAAGCGGCGATCTGGGCGGCGGCATCTCCGCCATGCCCTCAATGCACTGTGCGCTTACCTCGGTTTTCGTGGCGGCGGCCTGGAAAACGCGCTGGCGCTATCTGGTCATGGCCTACGCGGCTGCCATCTGGTTCGGGTCGGTCTATCTTGGCTGGCATTATGCGCTGGACGGGGTGGTAAGCGCCCTCGTCGTCGCGATGCTATGGCGGGTTGCGCAGCGGCTCGCCGATGCCCGATGGCCGCGCCTGTCACCGATCCGTCGACGCGCCGTCTCTGCCCAAGCCTGATCCTATTGCGCCGCATCGGCAAGCGGCAGCGCCTCGTCGGACACGGCGTCGATGATCCGGCGCAGCAGCGCGGCGGCCGCGTCCAGGCCGGGACCGGGTCGGTCGCGGCGGCGGTCGAGATACAGGGTCCGATCGACCTCGATCTGGATCGCATGAATGTTTGCCGCCGGATCGCCATGGCGGTCGAGGATATGGCCGCCAGCATAGGGTGTGTTGACCGCGCTGCGGATGCGGGCGGCATGGGTCACGCCCTCGATCCGCGCGACGAAGCGCGCGGCGCTGGACCGGCCGAACCGATCGCCGATCACCATCCGCGCGCCGCCCGGTGCAAGCGGGGGCATCGAATGGATGTCGAGCAATATCGCGACTCCGAATCGGGCGCGCGCGGCGACAAGCGCGGCGGCGATCGCGGCGTGGTAGGGGCGGTGATCCTGTTCGATCCGCGCGCGCACCTCTTCGGCAGCGAAGCGGCGGCGCCACAGATCCACGCCCCCCGCGCGGCGCGGCACCAGGCCCAGCCCGCTGCGCAGTTTCAGCGACTGGGCGCTTTCCGGCATCGCCTGCGCCCCCTCGTCGATGCGCGGATCGCGCTCATGCTCCGCGCGGTTGAGATCGATCCAGGCGCGCGGACGGGTGGCGACGAACAGCGTTTCGATCCCGCGCGCCGCCAGCGCCAGCGTGTCGGCATGGCGATCCTCCAGCGCGACCAGGCTGGTCGGTGGCACCTTGAGCGCGGCGCGCAGCGGCAGCGGATAGTCGCGCCCGGCATGGGGGACGGACAGTACCACCGGCGAGACGGGCGTGGCGGGACCGTGAAGGTCGAAGGGCGGCGGCGTGCGCACGCTGTTCAGCTTATGCGCGACAACCCCGCGCGGCAACGGGCCGTGCGATGGGATCGTCGTGTCGCAATGGCTGGAAAATCTTAAGCCCTTTGCGCATAATGTCCGCTTCCGCGAGCGGGCGCGGTGCCGAAATCGCGGGCGAGGGGCGAATGACCAGAATCTTGTTGGCCGAAGACGATCAGGTGATGCGCGAATATCTTACGCGCGCGCTGGAGAAGTCCGGCTATTCGGTCGTCGCGGTCGATCGCGGAACCGCGGCGCTCCCCCTGATCGAGGCCGAGCGTTTCGACCTGCTGCTCAGCGATATCGTGATGCCGGAGATGGACGGCATCGAACTCGCCCAGCGCGCGAGCGAGATCGCGCCGGACATGCGGATCATGTTCATCACCGGATTCGCCGCCGTCACGCTGAAGGCGGGCAAACAGGTGCCGCAGGCACGGGTGTTGTCAAAGCCCTTTCACCTGCGCGATCTGGTGCTGGAAGTGGACCGGTTGTTCGAGATGGAGCAGGTCCCCAGCCGGAACTGAAATCGGGCGCTTGCAAGCCGGGACCGCCCCCGCTAAAGCGCCGCTTCCCGAGATTCGCCGCAAGGCGAGTGGGCGTGTAGCTCAGTGGTAGAGCACTGTGTTGACATCGCAGGGGTCGCAAGTTCAATCCTTGCCACGCCCACCATGATAAAGCCCGTCAGGTCGACGACCTGGCGGGCTTTTTCCTGCCGCGGAAACAGTCGGAAATGCAAGCGGCGACACACCCGCCGATATCGGGCGCTTTTTCCGAGTCCATGCGTTGGGCGGGCATGGAACGACTATGGTTCATCACCAACCCGGACTCAGGATCGGCGACACAGGCCAAATGCGACGCGCTGGAGGCGGTGTTCGCCGAACGCGGCCTGCATCTGGCTGGGCGCACTGCTTTCCCGAACGAGCCAATTCCCAAAGCAGATGCGCTCGACGCCGCGGATGTCGATACCGTGGTGCTGTTTGCCGGGGACGGCACGATCAACGCTGCCCTTTGCGCGCTGGCGGACTGGGAGGGTGCCTTCCTGATCCTGCCAGGCGGCACGATGAATCTGCTCGCCAAGGCATTGCATGACGATGCTGATCCTGCTGCGATCGTCCATGCAGCGCATCAAGCGTCGCGGCGGGTTGCGATGAACTTTGTCGAGGCAGGACCGCATCGCGCCTTTGTCGGCTTGATTCTCGGCCCTGCGGCGCATTGGGGGCGCGCGCGGGAGGCTGCACGCGCGGGGCGCGTCGCGCGGACCTGGAACGCGATCCGCAATGCGTGGCGACGTAGCTTCGGGCGGGGGATCGGCGTGCGTGGCGTCGCCGAAATGCGCGATCGGTATCAGGCGGTGTTCGTCGCACCCGCGCCCGACGGGTTGCGGGTCGATGCGATCGACGCGCGCGACTGGTCGGCGATCGCCGAACTTGGCTGGAACTGGCTGACGGGCGACTGGATCGCGGCGCGCGCCGTCACCCATCGTCATGCGTCGCGGCTTGAGCCGGTCGGCACGCGGCCCGTGCTCGCGCTGTTCGACGGCGAACCGGTAACGCTGGAGTCCGGTGTGGCGATTACCGGCGGAACCACCGCGCCCGTTTTTCTCGCGACCCGGAGCGACGCGGCATGAATCGGCTTTTTCATGTCAGCGACATTCATTTCGGGGCGGAGGACCGTGCGGCCCTCGACTGGTTTGCCGGCCGGGTGGCACAGGAGCGCCCCGACGCGGTGATCGTGACTGGCGATCTGACGATGCGCGCGCGTGCGACCGAGTTCGCCGCAGCGCAGGAATGGCTAGAAGCGCTCGGGCGTCCCGTAACGGTGGAAGTGGGCAATCACGACCTGCCCTATTTCAATCCCTGGGCACGCTTCGTGACTCCCTATCGGCGCTTCCGCGCACTGGAGCGAATGATCGAGCGTCCGCTCGACCTTCCCGGCATTTCCGTCGTACCGCTCAAGACCACCGCGCGGTTCCAGATGCGGCTCAACTGGTCGAAGGGCAATGTCACCCGGCGCGCACTGTCGGCCACGCTGGCCAAGGTCGATGCCACGCCGGACGGACATAAGGTGCTGATCGCCTGTCATCATCCGCTCGTCGATACCGGCACGCGAAGCACGTCCCGGACGCGGGGCGGCCGCCGTGCGCTTGAGGCGCTGGCCTCTGCCGGTGCACATGCGGTGCTGACCGGCCATGTCCATGACCCGTTCGATGTGGCACATCCGACCGGTGCGGGGCCGGTCCGGCTGATCGGTGCGGGGACGCTTTCCGAACGGGTGCGCGACACCCGCCCTTCGTTCAACGAAGTGCAGATATCAGAAGGGGAGTTACACGTTGACGTCCATCATATGGGCCTCTCCGGCTGACTTCAGCTCCCAGGCATCCAGCGTTCGGGTAGGATCGGGGTCGGGCCGCCATCCCCCTCGTCGGGCATTTTCCAGCGGATCGCCATTGTCATCGCGCGACAGGCGACCGCCTGGTCATCGGTCTTGGCAGGGAAATAGCTAATCCCGCCCGTGCGCTTGGCTATGATGGGGTCGAACAGGATGGGCGGCGTCGCGACGATCGCGCGCGGCTTGAGGGGGCGGCCCCCGGCGTCCAGGTCGAACTCGAGCGTTGTGCGACCCGTAAGTTCCGCCAGCGTACCTTCCGGAGGATAGTCGTCCGCCGTTATGTCGTTGCCCCGCAGCCGCGGAAGCGTCGGCTGAAGCGCGCACAGGTCGCGCGGCAGTCCCGTCTCGCGCACCCGGGCGTCAACCGGGCCGTCCGGTGCCGAGCGCGCGGCGGAGACGCGCGCGACGCGCAGCGCGGTAATACGGCGATCATCGGAGGGGAGGGTCTTCAGGCCGCGCGCGATCAGCTCCGCGCGCATGGTGTCGATCTGCGCAGGATCGGCGCCCTCCACCGATCCGGTCAGATTGGCATAGGCGATAGGAAATTCGACGGCCGCGACAAAGGCGCGAAAACCGTCCCTCATGATCTTTGCCGATGCTTCCCGCGACGGCGCATTCACGGCGCGCGCGAAAACCGCCAGGAAATGGTGATCGGGCGGGAGGAACCCACCGGTGTCGCCCGCAGCCGCGAGCACCCGCCCAAGTCGGCCATCAAGCTCGATGAGGCGAGCGGGCGGAATGTCGCCAGCTGTCATCAGCCGGGCCTGCGTAAGCTGGATCAGACGCAGCAATGGTCCGAACAGAATGGGATTGTCGGACCCGAACCGCGCACTCAGGTCATCGACCGAACGCGAGGCGGCATTCAGCTGTTCCTCTGTCGTCCCGATAGCGCTGAGGCGCGGGAACAATCCCCGGCTTGCCATGAACACCGCCGCCGGATCGCGCTCGAGCGTCCGCGACAGCGTGTCTGATGCGACGCTGGCGCGGCAACGCAAGCGGGAGAGCGTCGCGGCGCTGTTCAAACTGCTGCTGTCCAGGACCTGATTGGCGTTCACCCCGGCCAGGAAATGCCTGACGATCGACGGGCGGCTAGCGGCAATCGCGGAAATGCGCGTACCCCCACCCTCGCTGTCGCGATGAAGGGCGACGGTGAGTTGATCCTCAGGCGTGACGGCTTCGCCACAGGCGGGAAGCATCGCGCCTAGCTTGTTCGAGATCGCGCTTACATCGGGTTCGGCGCGTGCCGCACTGGCCATCATCGCAATTGCGGCGGTGCGATTGCCTGCCCGTTCCTCGATCATCGCCATCATCGCAGCGGCACGCGCCGGCGCCGAGGCTGCCAGCGGTGCGTCGATCGCGCGCGCCCAGGCGTGTCTGACCTTTGCGGCGGCATCCGGAGCATTGGTCAGCAGGGCGGTACGGGCATCCAGCAGTGCCCAATCCGATTCGCTGTCCGAATCCGCATTGCGCAGGGTGGTGGCGCCGACAAGGGCCTTCGCCGCTGCAGACGGGTCGAGGATCAGCAAGGCGTCGATCATCATCCGCGTGGCGCGCGCACGTCGGCGCGGTTCGCTGGTGATGCGCAACGCCGCCTCCACCAATGGGATCGCGACCTCGCCCTGGCCGAGCATCAGCAAGGCATGGGCGCGATCGAGGTCGAGCGCCACGCGTTCCTCGTCCTTCAACGCGGGGTCGGCAGCGGCCTCAAGCCAGGGGAGTGCGGCTTGCGGTTGGCCGGCGATCAGCAGAAATCGGCCGATGCGATGGCTCAGGTATCCGTCTGGCTTCGGTTTTCCGTCGCCGGGAACACGGGCGGCGATCAGGACGTCGAGATATTCTGACGCGTGAATCAAATCCCGCGCTTCCAACGCCATTTCGAATGCCCGCTCCTGCGCCGCAGTCTGCGCGGAAACGGGCAATGTACCTGCGGCTGTCAGTGCCAGAACCGCCGCCAGCATGATGCGCATGACCGATATCCCCCGATTGCCAAAATGAAAGGGCCAACCCCGGCGGGGTGGCCCTTTCAGTCGTCCTGGTCTTCCGCTGTGGCGATCAGAAGCGGAAGGTGACCGATCCGCGATAGGTCTGTGCCGACAGATCATCGCGCGCGATCGTCGTGTCCGCCGAGACCGACAGATCGACCGCCCCCGTGCGGAAGGTCAGGCCACCCGACACTTCGGCCCAGTCCTTGTCCTGGCCGTTGAGCGCAAAGGCGACGCCATTGCCGAGGCCGCCGACCAGGTTCGCGTTCACGCTTGCCGCGCGATCGTTGAACTCATGAACATAGGTCGCAGTCACGAATGGCCGGACGGTTGCGGAGCGACCGGCAAAGGTGACGCCGGCGCGGCCCTGATAGCTGTTGAAGCTCTCGCGCTGATAGTCGAGCGCCATCGGGCCGCCCTCCTCCAGCGCGCTGCCGAAGCCGATATGGGTGACGCGACCGGCGATGCGCGGGGCGACTTCGAACGAGTCGTTGCCGAGATCGAAACCGACACCGACTTCGCCGCCGACGATCAGCGCACTGTCCTTGGCACGCAGCGTATAGCCTGTGCCGAGGAACGACACCGTCCGTTCGGTCGTGGCGCCGAGTGCGCCAGCGGTGACCTGCGCATCCAGTGTCGCGCCGCCGGCGTTCAGCTTGCCATAAAGGGTTCCCTGAAGCGCCTCGCCCTTCGCCGTCTGGCCGGGGAAGGAGGCGGTGCCGTCGGTGTCGGTATAGGTCAGCGCGAAACCGATCATCGCGCTGTCGCTCAGCGCCGTCTCGATGCCGCCGCCTACATACCAGCCGTCATACTGGTCGCGCCCGCCCATGCCGGTCATCGCACGACCGTCGCCGGTCAGATAGCCGCCCGAAACAAATGCGCTCATCGTTTCGGGCAAAGCGCCTTCCTGAACCTGCATCGGCGCCGCCATATCGGTGCGGACCGGGTTCGATCCCATCGGGTTGAGGTTGAGCGCGGCCACCTGCACCGGCTGGCCGTACCGGGCGAGCGTGCCACCCAGATTGGCGGGATCGAGGCCGTTCATGCGGTTGCGGATGAAGGTCGAGTTCGCATCCGTGCTGACGATGCCGAGCGTCAGTGCGGTCGTCTCGCTCGCCGGGGCGAGGCTGCCGAGCGTGCCGACAATCGTCGACGCATCCTGAAGATCGAGCGGCCCGTAGAAGCCGTCATAATTGCCCGCCTGGCTCCGGTTGGCATCGAGCAGCTGCGCATAGGCGAAGGCGACCGGGTTCGACGACGGGACGACATCGGTATAGTCGCCCGCGACGATGGTCAGCTCGACCGCCGTGTCGGAATAGCTGAGCGTCGGGGTCAGGATCGCGCTGATCGCCGATGGATCCGCGAAGGCTCCCGTCACGCCGCCCTCGGCGGTCAGGATGGTATAGGTCTGTTCGGCGCGCAGCGCGTTGGTGAACCGGACCGACAGGCCGCCCCCGACGTTCGCGATGCCATTTTCCCCATTGACCTGCTTTACCGCGATCAGGTCCGACGTGCCGTTCGCCAGATTGACGATGTAGCTGGTGCCGGAAGCCAGGATCAGATTGCCGTTGAACGTCAGCGTGCCGACGGTCGTGGCGGTTCCCGGCGCGATCACGCCTGCCACGCTGGTCGTGTACGGCGCATTGATCTGGCCGGTGCCGGACAGGCCGCCCGCCATGATGAGGAAATCGCTCGGCGCGCTGAGGACACCGTCCACGTTGAGCGTGCCGATCATCTGGGTCACGTCCATCAGCGACGTGAGCGAGCCGGTCGAGGTGATGTTCAGCCCCGCCTGCACCCCGGCAAGGGTGAACCGGTCGACCACGACGGCGGTGTCGAGCGTGGTCGTTCCCGCCGCCGCCAGTGTGACGTCGAAATAGCGCGGGAGGACGCCATTGACGCGATCGCCGTCGCTGTTGTTCGGAACGAAGTCGGTCGCACCGGGCAGGCCGTTATCGATCGTCGCGGCTGGGATCGGCTCGGCGGCCGCCTGCGCCTCGGGCTGGGTGGGATCGACAAAGCCGGTCGCTGCGCCGCTGGCGAGGGTGCCCACCGCTGCGGTATCCGCGGAGTTGCTGGCGTTGCCCGCCCCGGCCGTGCCGATAGGCCGGAAATCCAGCGTGTAGGTGTCGGTGGCGTAATTATAGCATTCGCTGACACCGCCCGATTCGAAACAGGCCTCGCCGAACTTCCCGTCCGTCCCGGTATTCTGTTCGCCGGTCATCCCCGGAACGCCGTTGATCAGCTCTCCATTGGGGCCGATGATCTGGTAGTTGGGATCGACGGTGGAGACCCAATTGGCCGAGTCATTCCAGTTGCGGTCGCCCGCGATGTTGGTGACGTAGCGATAGGGATTGTTGGCCGCGATCCAGTCCCAATACAGGTAGAGCGGCTGATAGAAGCTGGCGGTGCCATAGCCATTGGCGGGCGCGCCGTTGAAGAAGCGGGTATAGCCGCCGGACAATACCCCGATCACCACCTGGCGCGCGAACGTGTTGTCGAGGATCAGCGGGCCGCCCGAATCGCCGCTGGCGGTGATGCCTTCGTTCGGGGTGGGATTGTCGCGCCAGGCGTTGAAATCGCGCGGGTCCGCCGTTCCGGTGCCGCGACGCGGATCGTCGAAATCGATCCAGTAGAGATTCTGCGGCAGGCCCGAGGCACCGCCGAAAATGAAGCTCTCGAAATCGTCGATCGAAGCGAGCGCGCCCAGCATGTTCTCCGCCGCGCGGCGCCGATAGTCGGTGCCGATCGACCCGGTATCGCCGGTGCCGTTGCGGCCATAGCCGGTGATGTCGACATGATAGCCGGTGCCATTGGCCCCGCCCTGGGTGACGGGGAGGGGCGAGAACAGCAGAGCCCAGGTCGGAATCCCCTCGGCCGGCGTGTCGAGCGAGGCGAGCGCGACGTCGCCATAGAGGAAGCTCGCTGCGTCGGGTTCGAGCGAGAGCGGGTTATAGGCGACGGCGTTGGCGTTGTAGAATGCCTGCGCGGTGTTGGTCTGGAACTGTCCCGCGCCGCCCGGACCGCCGAGCAGCCAGCGGACCAGTTCGTCGGTTTCACCCGGCGCATTGGCGCGGGTATTGGCCTCAAACCCGAAACCAATCGCGATGCCGCCCGAATTGGCGCCATAGTCGCTCGCCGCATTGCCGTTGACGCAGTGCGCCGCGAAGATGACCGTGCGCGGATTGATCAGCGTGCCGGTACACAGGCCGATAAAACCGCCGCCCTGATCGACGATCATCTGGCCGACGCCGGTGATGTTCACCGGGTCCCGCGCGGTCGTCGGGGTGCCGGGATAGCCGATCACGATCTGGGGATCGACCCGTTCGACCTTGATGGTCTGTGCCGCAGGCTGAGCGATGATGTGTTCGCCCGGCTGGATGCCGATCGTCGCGCCACCCGACTGTGCCTCACGCAGCGCTTCTTCCGAATCGAGCAGCGTAAGCCTCTGGATCGGGAGGTCGCCCTCTGCACCAAAGGCGGGCGCGGTGATCGCGCACAGGCCGAATCCGGCTGCCGACAACAGCAGCGACGTGCGCGTCTTGCGAGCAAAGTTCATGATTCCCCCATCTTTTTCGCGCGCCCGGACGGCCGCAGCTTCGATGGGAGGGCAGGCTATGCCACTGACAGCGCCCGTCAATAGCGGAAGCTACTGAACGGATGAAAATAGTTTCAGTTGTGATGTATCGATGCAACAGCTTGGGCCGAAACGAAAAAGGGCGACCCGAGGGCCGCCCTTCTCGTATCGCCGAAGCGAAACCGATCAGCGCTTCGAGAACTGGAAGCTGCGGCGAGCCTTCGCCTTGCCGTACTTCTTGCGCTCGACGGCGCGCGGATCGCGGGTCAGGAACCCGGCCGCCTTGACCGGCGCGCGCAGCACCGGCTCGTACTTGGTCAGCGCCTGGGCGATGCCGTGCTTGACCGCGCCGGCCTGGCCCGAAAGCCCGCCGCCCTTGACGGTGCAGACGACGTCATACTGGCCATCGCGCTCGGCAACGCCGAACGGCTGGTTGATGACGAGACGCAGTGTCGGACGCGCGAAATAGGTTTCCTGATCGCGACCATTGATCGTGATCTTGCCCGAACCGGGCTTCAGCCAGACGCGCGCCACGGCGTCCTTGCGGCGACCGGTCGCATAGGCGCGGCCGAACTTGTCGAGCTCCTGCTGACGCAGCGGCATGGTCGAGACGGCGGGGGCCTGGGCTACGGTTTCGGTGCCCGCTTCGCCTGCGGGGGCCTCGGCGGCACCGGCGGCGACTGCACCGAGATCGGAAAGGGACTGGCGATTGTCGGACATTATGCGCCCACCTTGTTCTTGCGGCTCATGGCCGCGATATCCAGGACTTGCGGGTTCTGCGCCTCGTGCGGATGCTCGGCGCCCTTGTAGATGCGCAGGTTGCGCATCTGCTGGCGGCCCAGCGGGCCGCGCGGGATCATGCGCTCGACCGCCTTTTCCAGAACGCGCTCGGGGAAACGACCCTCGAGCACCTTCTGCGCGGTGACTTCCTTGATGCCGCCTGCATAGCCGGTGTGCTTGTAATACACCTTGTCGGCCAGTTTCTTGCCGGTGAAGCGAACCTTGTCCGCGTTGATGACGATGACATTGTCACCGCAATCGACATGCGGGGTGAAGCTCGTCTTGTGCTTGCCGCGCAGGACGTTGGCGATGACGACCGCAGCGCGACCGACGACCAGACCGTCGGCATCGACGATATGCCACTTCTTTTCCACCTCGGCCGGCTTTGCCGACTTGGTGGTCTTCATGAGCGCCTTCATGGGGCCTGACCTCTTGGGTTAAAATGAATGACGCCGCCCATGACCTGCTGGCCGGGACGGCGCGAACGGCGAGCAACTGGCGAAAATAGACTCCAAAGTCAAGCAAATGCGCGGGTTACTCGGCGGGTATTCTGATACCTTCAACGCGTCTGCCACTCGATCAAGACTCGTTCTCCGTCCTTTCCGTCGGCCGCGACACTGACTTCAAGCCGCCGGGGAAGCCCAGTTGCGAGATCGAGCATCGCGGTTGTTCTTTGTACTGCTGTCATCTGATCGAGCTGGGCCATCGACTGCGAAAATCGCGCTTTTGCCGCCGGATCCCCGTTTTCGACCATGGTGCGTATCGGTGCGATAGCGGCACGCAGGGCGGACCCGTCGAATTCGGAGCGAATCATAATCCGGGCCACGCCGGACTGTACCGAAGCAAGCGTAATGGTCGTCCGGCGCTCGATCTCGGTCCCCAGTAGCGGAATTTCGATCATCTCGGCGCCGCTCACCGCTTCGCCCAGCGTCAGGGCATAGCCGCCCCAGCCAAAAATCGGCGCCAGGTTCTTCAGGATGACCGACGCGCCACCGCGTGCATCCAGCCGTGCGAACATTGCCCGGACAGCCCCGAGCACCGCGTCCGCTTTCTGCGCATCGGCGCCGCTGTCCGCCAGGATCAACGGGCGGCTGTCTTCGACGCTTTTCAGAAGCTGGGTCCGGCGCTCCTCCCAATCACGCACGCCCGCCAGGCTGCCCTCATCGTCCAGATCGAACGCGAGCGGCGTGCCCGTGAACGGACGGATCATGGGAATCAAGAGGGGATGCTTCATCGCGGCAGGGAGCGAGGCCGCGTCCATCCGCCAATGCGCGACATATCCCTCGTCCGTGCGCTCGAACCGCACCTCCTCGATCCAGCTCTGGGTCTGATTCCGTTTTGTGACGGTCAGGCGGAACCGCTGCGGGGAATCGACCGGCGGCGCGAAACGCGTCTCGACCCGCTGCACTTCGACCGGCTGCGCAGCTTGCGGTCCGGGTGGATGGGCCTCTATCGGCGCGGGCGTCGCCAGGCAGGCGGCAAGCAGGACGATCCAGCGCGTTCGCATCTCAGTCTCCATCATTGGATGTGTCGGACAAGCCGAGCAGCCGGGTCACGCTCGTCCGTTCCGAGGCGATTGCGCCATCGGGCGCCAATGTCTGAACATGCTCGCGGCTTTCGATCACCAGGCCGCTATCGGGGTCGATCCGGCGAAGCGTCTCATAGGTGATGGTTGCGGTGGTTTCGCCCTCCGGGGCGGTGACGGCGATGCGGCCGGTCGCACTGACGCGTACCTCCACGCCCGCGCGGCCCGCGCGCACCGTGCGCAGCCCATCCAGCTCGGCCCTGCCATAGATCGACGCGGCGGGAACGCGCACCGCCCGGGGCGCGGTGGCGGCGGCCCGGCCTTCGGCGACGAGGTCCGGTGCGATCAGCGGCGCGACCAGCGAGGCGAGCATCGCACGGCGCCGCTCGGGGGGTTGATCGCGCAGCGCCGCGACGATCGCGCGGACACGCGTCGCCCCGACCCGATTCTCCGGACCGTCGCCCTTCGGCGCCAGTTTGGCCATCCCGTCCAGAATCGCCTGCCAGACGATCATCTCGTCTTCGATCTGCGTCACCTTGCCCAGGCGGTCGAGTCGCAGGGTGACCGTGCGCCCGGCCAGACTGGCAAAGCCGGCGCGAAACAATCCCGCAGGGTCGTGCGCATCCTCTGCCGCACCTGCAGCGGTCATCGTCACCGCGACGCGATAGCCATCCGGGAGCGCCGCGAATCGCAGCGTGCGGGTCGATTCGAAGCGCCGGGTAACGCCGCTTTCGGTGCGTTCGGCGATGGTGGTCGCCTCGATCGTCCGATCGATCGGCGGCGCGAACAGCGATGCGGACGCCTGTGCGGTTGCGACGATCAGCGCGGCGATCATCTGGTTTCGCGTCGTACCCAGTCCAGAACCGCATCGCCCGCCGCAACCGGCCAGATTTCGATCACCGGCAGGTCATAGCTGTGGAACGCCGCGATTCGGTCGGCCAGTTCGCGGGCGAGTTCGGGGGTGGTCTTGAAGAGCGCACGATGCTCCGCTCCCTCCGCCACCGCGCCCTGCCAGCGATAGATGGAGGTGCAGGGGCCGATCAGATTGACGCAAGCGGCAAGACGCTCGTCGACCATTGCCCTCCCGATCCGTTCGGCTTCCTCCGCATCGGCAAAGGTCGCGTGGATCAGCGCAATATCGCTCATCCGCGAAAGCCTCGCGGCCGCCGCCCCACGACATGCATTCCCCAGACGGTGGCGACTACCAGCAGCGCGCCGACGAACTGGTGCAGCACGCCCAGCGCGATATCGACCCCCGTCATCACCGTCGCGATGCCGAGCAGGATCTGGATCCCGAACGCGCTGTGGATCGCGACCGATGCTGCGCGACTGCCTGCGGCGCGCGCACGCCGGGCGAGCAGGATCAGCGCCGCCACCGCGACCCAGGCCCACCAGCGATGCACCCAGTGGATCATCGCCGGGTCGTTGATCAGGGCGTCGAAAAAGGGCCTCACCGCCAGCACCTCGGACGGAAAGACCTTGCCGTTCATCAGCGGCCATTCATTGGTGACCAGTCCCGCATTGAGTCCGGCGGTGAACGCGCCGAACAGCAGCTGCACGAACAGGATCAGCGCGGTCGCGAAGCCGAGTCCGGTCAGCCGTGCGGGCCGCGACCCGGCGTCGCGCGCCAGCCCCCGCAGGTCCAGGATTGTCCAGGTCAGCATCCCGAGGATGAACAGGGCGAGCAACAGATGCGCGGCGAGCCGGAAATGGCTGACATCGGTACGCTCGGCGAGGCCCGACTCACCATCCACCAGCCGATCACCCCCTGAAGCCCGCCCAGCACGAGCAGGACGAGCAACCGCCAGCCATAGCCGGGCGGAATCGCGCGGCGCCAGGCGAACCACACCAGCGGCGCGGCGAAGGCGAAGCCGATGATCCGTCCCAGCAGCCGGTGGATATATTCCCAGAAATAGATGAACTTGAACGCCGCCAGGCTCATCCCCTGATTGATCTGCTGATATTCGGGAATCTGCTTGTACTTGGCGAATTCGGCCTGCCACGCCGCGTCGGAGAGCGGGGGCAGAATGCCGGTCACCAACTTCCATTCGGTGATCGACAGCCCCGATTCGGTGAGGCGCGTAATGCCCCCCACGACCACGATCAGAACGATCAGCGCTGCGACGATGGTCAGCCAGTTGGCGATCGCGCGCGGGCGGACAGGATGGGTGAAGACAGACACGCGGACGATGTATTCGCCGAAGCCGATAAATGCCAGCGCCGCGCGCTGGAGGCACAGCTGGAGGCGCAAATGCTCGGTCTGTGCGCCGATGTTATGTTGTAACTTTTCTGGACCCCCTCTATATCGCGCGCATGGACCAGGTCCTCGCCTCGCGATTCCCGCCCTTCCGAATTGGGGCGCCCCGATTCTGGGAACAGGTCGATCTGCGCTTGGATCGCGTTGCGATCGCCGTGTCGAGTCTGTGCCTGGCGCATTGCCTGGCCACGACGGTGCTGCTTGCGCTCGCCTCCGCGGCGGGCGCGTTGATGCACCCGCTGATCCATGAGGTTGGGCTGGTCCTGGCGATTCTGTTCGGCGTCGTCGCGCTCGGTCGCGGGATCCTGAAGCACGGCTATATGATGCCGGCTGCGGTCGGCGCATTCGGCCTTGGCATGATGGCGGGCGCATTGACGCTGCCGCATGGCGGGCAGGAAATCATGTGGACGGTGATCGGCGTCGCGATCCTCGCGCTCGGCCATGACCTCAATCGCCGCGCGACCTGCTGAGTCCGCCGCTTGCCGCTGACTGCGGTCGGCCCTACATCTGTCACATGCACGCGCACGACCATCATGAGCATCATGGCGCCGATCTGACCGCCGCCGCCCAGACGACGCTGGAAAAGGCCGGCGAGCAATGGACGGCGATGCGCGCGTCGATCTTCGAGGTGCTTGCCGGGTTCGACAAGCCCGCCTCCGCCTATGACATTGCCGAAGCGGTGTCCAAGCGTGAGGGGCGGCGCGTCGCGGCCAACAGCGTCTATCGTATCCTCGACCTGTTCGTGACCGCGAATCTCGCGCGCCGGGTCGAAAGCGCGAATGCCTATGTCGCCAACGCGCATCCCGATTGCCTGCACGACTGCATCTTTCTGGTCTGCGATTCGTGCGGAAATACGACGCATATCGACGATGATTCGATCACCCGCACCGTCCGCTCCGCCGCCAAGGGCGCGGGCTTCTCGCCCGTCCGCCCGGTGATCGAAGTGCGCGGCAAGTGCGCGGACTGCGATTGAACCGATTCGGTGTTTCGCTGAAGCAGAAAGCGACATTTCAGAGCGTCCTCAGCTTTTGCTCATGACCGCCCGGGGTGCCCGGTGTCAGGCGTTGGACAGGTTCAACGCGCTGGAGTAAATGCGGTCAAATGTCCGAACTTCCCAAGACGCCGCTGCTCGATACCGTCGATACGCCGCACGATCTCCGCAAGCTCAAGCCGTCCGAGCTCCGTCAGCTGGCCGATGAGCTGCGCGCCGAGACAATCAGCGCGGTCGGCACCACCGGCGGGCATCTCGGCTCCGGCCTTGGCGTCGTCGAACTGACCGTCGCGATCCATTATGTGTTCGACACGCCCGCAGACCGACTGGTCTGGGACGTCGGCCATCAATGCTATCCGCACAAGATCCTGACCGGGCGGCGCGACCGGATCCGCACCCTGCGGCAGGGCGGGGGCCTTAGCGGCTTCACCAAGCGTAGCGAGAGCGAATATGACCCGTTCGGCGCGGCGCACAGCTCGACCTCCATCTCGGCTGCGCTCGGCTTTGCGGTCGCCAACAAGCTGGCGGGAACCCCTGGGCGCGGCATCGCGGTGATCGGCGACGGCGCGATGAGCGCCGGCATGGCCTATGAGGCGATGAACAATGCCGAACAGGCGGGCAACCGGCTGATCGTCATCCTCAACGACAATGACATGTCGATCGCGCCGCCGGTGGGCGGGCTGTCCTCCTATCTGGCGCGGATCGTTTCCAGCCGCGAATTCCTGTCGGTGCGCGATGTGCTGAAGCGGCTGGCGCGAAAACTGCCCGGGCCGCTGCACAAGGCGGCGCGCAAGACCGACGAATATGCGCGCGGTCTGGCGATGGGCGGTACCCTGTTCGAGGAGCTGGGCTTTTACTATGTCGGGCCGATCGACGGTCACGATATGGACCAGCTGGTGCCGGTGCTGGAAAATGTCCGCGATGCGGCGGAAGGGCCGTGCCTGATCCATGTCGTGACGCAAAAGGGCAAGGGCTATGCCCCGGCCGAAAACAGCGCCGACAAATATCATGGCGTGCAGAAGTTCGACGTCATCACCGGCGCCCAGGCCAAGGCGCCTCCCGGCCCGCCTTCTTACCAGAATGTGTTCGGCGAGACGCTGGCGAAGCTGGCCGAGAGCGATGAGCGTATCTGCGCGATTACCGCGGCGATGCCCGGCGGCACCGGCGTCGACAAGTTCGCCAAAGCGCATCCGGATCGTGCATTTGATGTCGGCATTGCCGAACAACATGCCGTGACCTTCGCTGCGGGTCTTGCGGCGCAGGGGATGCGGCCCTTTTGCGCGATTTATTCCACCTTCCTCCAGCGCGCCTATGACCAGGTAGTGCATGACGTCGCAATCCAGAACCTGCCCGTCCGTTTCGCGATCGACCGCGCCGGACTCGTCGGCGCCGACGGCGCGACCCATGCCGGCAGTTTCGACGTCACCTATCTGGCGACGCTCCCCAATTTCGTGGTGATGGCGCCCGCCGACGAGGCGGAGCTCGTCCATATGACCAAGACCGCGGTCGAACATGACAGCGGCCCGATCGCGATCCGCTATCCGCGCGGCAACGGCACAGGCGTCGCGCTGCCCACCGATCCGCACGTTCTGGAGATCGGCAAGGGGCGGGTGGTGCGCGAAGGTAAGACGGTCGCGATCCTCTCGCTCGGCACCCGCCTCGGCGAAGCGCTCAAGGCTGCCGATGCGCTGGAGGCGAAGGGACTGTCGACCACCGTCGCCGATCTGCGCTTTGCCAAACCGCTCGACGAGGCGATGATCCGCCGCCTGCTCGCGACGCATGAGGTCGCCGTGACGATCGAGGAGAATGCGGTCGGCGGGCTCGGCGCGCATGTCCTGACGCTGGCGAGCGACGCGGGGCTGATCGATGCGGGGCTGAAGCTGCGCACGATGCGCCTGCCCGACCGATTCCAGGATCAGGACAGGCCCGAGGCCCAATATGACGAGGCGGGGCTCAACGCGCCGCACATCGTCGATACGGTGCTGAAAGCGCTGCGCTGGAACGAGAGCGAGGTCGGCGCCACCGCCTGACGCGATGGCGGTGCCTGCAAAGACAAGCCGGGCCAGAAACAAGACTCGATCAAATTATCGCGCGAACTGACTGACGCTGCAGCGCGTGTCTGCAGCGATTCCCAGGTTGCGACCTTGTTCTCCAGGTCCCGAAATCCGCAATTCGACATCATCGATTGTCGCGACGCGCTGCTCTACGTCCAAAGATTCGCGCCCCTCGAAAACCGGACGCCGGACTCCCGCCTATCATAGTTGCGACGCTTCAGCCGCTTCCTGCGGCAAAGGCGCGAACACGCAAATGCCCGGCACCGGCCGGGCCTGAGTCTTCAAGGGTGGGCACGCAACGTATGAATAAGCATCTTCTTCTCCTCGCCGCCGCGCCGTTTGCGCTGATCGCGCCGACAGCCGCTGCCAAGAGCGCGATCGCTGACGCCGAGGCCACGCCGACATCTGCCGAACCGGGTGCGTCGAAGGAGCCAGAACGGGAGGTCTTCACGACCGGCGTCGCCAAGGGCCGCGACCCGCTCGACAGTGCGACGTCGACCAGCGTTCTCAAGGCGAGCGAAATCGAGAAGCTCGGCGCGCGGAGCCTCGCCGAAGTGCTGCGCAACATCCCGGGCATTCGCACCGAAAGTTCGACCGGCGATGGCAACTCCAACTATACGATTCGCGGCCTTCCGCTCGCCTCGGGCGGGTCGAAGTACATGCAGATCGAGGAAGACGGCCTGCCCGTCCTCGAATTCAGCGATATCTTCAATGTCGCTTCGGACATCTTCATCCGCTACGACTTCAACGTCGCGCAGGTCGAGGCCATTCGTGGCGGTTCGGCGTCGACCTTCGTGTCCAACTCGCCGGGCGGCGTCATCAACCTGATCTCCAAGACCGGCGATACCGAGGGCGGCGCGATCGCGTTCACCACCGGCATCGGCTATGATTCCAACCGTCTCGATTTCGACTATGGCATGAAGCTCAGCGATACGCTGCGTATGCATATCGGCGGCTTCTACCGCGTGGGCGAAGGGCCGCGCGAGGTCGGCTTCACCGCGTACAAGGGCGGCCAGCTCAAGTTCAATGTCACCAAGGACTTCGCCGGCGGCTATGTGCGCCTGCACGGCAAGTGGCTCGACGACCGCTCGCCGCAATATGTGACCGTTCCGGTCAAGATCAGCGGCACCAACGACAACCCCGAATATTCGTCCTTCGCCAATTTCGACGTGCGGCGCGATTCGATGCTGTCGAGCAATATCACCAGCCTGGTGACCCTTGACGGCAACAACAATCCCACGGCCTACAGCACCAGCGAGGGTATGCACGCCAAGGTCAAGTCGATCGGCCTGGAATCGCAGTTCGATCTGGCCGGCTGGACGATTACCGAGCGGTTCCGCTATTCGGCGATCTCCGGCAGCACGCTGCGCAATCAGATCTTCTCGCTCTTCTCGGGCGCGGCGCTTCCCACCGCTGCGGGCGGTGCCGGCGGCACGCTGAGCTATGCCAATGGCCCCAATGCGGGTCAGGTGATCGCCAACCCGGCGACCCTCAATGGCAATGGCATCGTCGGCAACATGCTGCTGATCCGGGTCAACGCCAATGCGCTCGACAATGTCAGCAACGACCTGCGCGCCACCCGCGTATGGAATGTCGGCGGGGGCAAGCTGACCACGACCGCAGGCGTGTACAAGTCGCTCCAGACGATCGACACGACCTGGCTCTACACCAACACCTATCAGGATGCGCTGGGCGGTGGCCAGTCGTCGCTGCTCAATGCCGCCAATGCGGCGGGCACGCCGATTACGCAGGACGGCTATGTCGCGTTCGATCTCAATGTCGGCGGGATCCCGGGACAATATCGTCGCGCCTTCGACGTCGACTACAACGTTACGGCACCCTATGGCTCGCTCAACTTCCATGTCGGCCCGGTCGCGATCGGCGGCAGCGTGCGCTATGACATCGGGAAGGTGCGCGGTCGCCTCTTCGGCAGCGATCTGGGCGGTGGCCGTGTCGGCACCACGTCGTTTGACTTCAACAGTGACGGCGTCATCTCCGCAGCCGAAGCCCGCACCGGCACCGTGCCGCTGTCGCGGCCGGCCCCGGTCAATTACGACTATGACTATGTGAGCTATTCGACCGGCATCAACTGGCGCATTTCCGAGCCGCTCGCGGTCTTCGCCCGCTACAGCAAGGGTGCGCGCGCCGGCGCCGACAAGATCCTGTTTACGCCGTCGGTCAGTTCGGTCGATGGCAGCCTGGTCGAGCCGGGCGCGGCCTATGACACCGTCACCCAGGTGGAGGGCGGCTTCAAATATCGCGCACCGAACGCCACGCTCAACGTCACCGGTTTCCTCGCCGACACCACCGACCGCAACATCCAGGGCGGTACCGGCCTCGAGATCCTGCGCGATTATCGGGCCTATGGTGCCGAGGTCGAGGCAAGCTATCGCACTGGTCCGTTCAGCGTCACGGGCGGCCTGACCTATACCAGCGCGGAGATTCGGTCGGACAGCCGCGTTCCGGCGATCAACGGCAATACGCCGCGCCACCAGCCGGACTTCATCTTTCAGCTGACCCCGCAATATGATTCCGAACTGGCGACGGCAGGGTTTAACGTCGTGGGTACCACCAGCAGCTACGCCCAGGATAGCAACGGGCTGAAGATGCCGGGCTTTACGGTGGTCAACGCATTCCTCCAGGTCCGCCCGGTCGATCGGGTCCAGCTGATGCTGAACGTGAACAACCTGTTCGACACGATCGGCTTCTACGACATCGCGCAGAACGCCGTTCCGGCCGATGGCCTGGGCTGGGGGCGTGCGATCAATGGTCGCACCGTTTCGACATCGCTGCGCTTCGACTTCTGATGGGTTGGGGTCGGCGCGCCTCGCGTGCCGGCCCCCCCCCCTGGGTTCCCTGGAGTTCGGATGGTCCTATGAATGTGCTGAAATCGCTGAAAATCCCACGAAAGTTGGGCCTGTCCTTCCTGGTCATCTGCGCGTCGGCCGCTGCCATGATGGCGGTCTTTTTTACCAACATCTCGATGATCCGCGAAACGACTGCGCTCAACAACGCCGCTCAGGGCCGCTATGCCAAGGCGCTGGCGCTGGAAACCGCGCTGCTGCGCCAGAACAGCCAGATGCGCGGCTATCTGGTCACCGGCGACAAATCCTATCTCAAATCCTATGAAGAAGGGCGTGTCGATTACGACAAGACTTCGGTCGAGCTCGAGACCGAGCTGACCGATTCCAAGTTGCGCGATGCGGTGCAGCTGTCGCGCAAGGAAACGCTCGCCTGGCGCGAAAATTGGGGTGACCGGCTGATCCGACGGGTCGATCGCGGCGATCTCACCGGTGCCCAGGCCGAGGTTCAGCAGGCGGGCAAGGCTGTGCTGGTGAGCGCAGCCGTGCTGCCGCTGCGCGACGTGCGTGACGCCCAGTTGGCGTTGATCGAGAAGGGCTCGGCGACGCAGGAAAGCGCGATCGACACCGCGACGACGGTCCTGATCGTCGGCGGGATCGCGCTGATCGGTATCGCCATCACGCTCGCCTGGCTGCTCAGCCGCGCGATCGCCAGCCCAATCGCCAGCCTCACCCGCACGATGAGCGACCTCGCCTCGGGCCGCAACGGCGTCGATGTCGATGGCACGGATCGGGCCGACGAGTTGGGCGACATGGCGCGCGCCGTGCTCGTCTTCCGCGATGCCGCAGTCGCCAAACAAGCCGCAGAAGCGGCGGCGGCCAAGGCAGAAGCCGAACAGAAAATGGTCGTCGAGACCGTCTCGTCGCATCTGTCCGAACTGGCGGGAGGCAATCTCACCGCAGAGATCACGCGGGAATTCCCCGCCGATTATGCTGCGGTAAAGGCGAATTTCAACGCCGCGGTCACCAGCCTGCGCGGCCTGATCGCATCGGTGATGGAGGCCACTGTGTCGATCCATACGGGATCGGGCCGTATCGCCGAAACGTCGGAGGATCTCGCCCGCCGGACCGAGGCGAATGCCGCGAGCCTGGAGCAGACATCGGCCGCGATCGTTCAGATGGACCAGCGGCTCAAGACCACCGCCGCCGCTGCGGGCGAGACCGTCGAGCGTGCCAATGGCGCGATCGGCACGGTCGCCAACGGCCGCTCGGTCGCTGAGGAAGCGGTGTCGGCCATGGGTCGCGTCGCCGACAGCGCCAAGGGCATCGACAGCGTGATCGAGGGCCTCGACAAGATCGCGTTCCAGACGCGCGTCCTTGCGATGAACGCGGCGGTTGAAGCCGGGCGTGCAGGCGAAGCGGGTCGCGGGTTCGCGGTTGTCGCCGACCTCGTCTCCGCGCTAGCGATGCGTGCCGAGGAGGAGGCGGGCCGCGCGCGCGACCAGTTGACCGCGACCCAGACCGATATCGTCGCTGCGGTCGAGATGGTGCAGAAGGTCGATAGCGCGCTCGTCGAGATTTCGAGCGATGTCGGTGAGGTTCATTCGCTGCTCGACCGGATCGCGCAGGACAATCAGGCCCAGTCCTTCGCCATCACCGAAGTGAGTTCCGCGATCGGCACGATGGACCAGACGACGCGCCAGACCAGCGCGATGGTCGAGGAAAGCTCGGCGGCTGCGCGCAATCTGGCGAACGAGGTGACCTATCTGGCCGATCAGGCGGGGCAGTTTACCGTCGGCTCGGATGCCGCCGGGGCGACCCGTCGCAGTCCGGTCCATGCGATGCAGGATCGCGTCGCGCAATCGCTGTCCGCCGACATGTGGGACGCGGCGTGAAGGAGGAGGCCGCAGCGCACGCTGCGGCCTTTGCGCGATGGATTTGCGTGACGCAGGACCGTGCGCCGACGGTGGGGGTGATTGAATGAACATGATGGCGCAGGTCGGGACTCGCGGAGAGTTGCGGCGCCAGTCCCGCATTGCGCGCGCGCTCGGTTCGCCCTTTGTGGCCGCGGTGCTGGAGGCGGGGGACCGGCAGCTTCACCATGCGCCGCAAACCTGCCGCCTGATCGAGGGTTGGCCCGACGATCCTTCTGCGGCGGCGCTTGCAATGCGGTTCAACGCGGCGCTGCACGCGCTTGCGCGCCGGGGCGATGTCCCGGCGCTGAGCGCGCTCTATCAGCGCGCGCAGGGCGATTTTGACGCGGTGCTCGCGCAGACTCTGGCGGCGCAGGACGGGTTCATCGTACGCTGGATGCAAACGCCGACCCAGACCAACGAGGTGGCACGCGCCGCGGCCTTTGCCGCCGCGCTGATTGTGCTGCGCCGTGAAACCGGCATGGCTGCCGAATTGCTCGAAATCGGGTCGAGCTGCGGGCTCAACCTCAACCTTGCGCGCTATGCCTATGATCTGGGCGGCACCCCGGCGGGGGACTGGGATTCGCCCGTGCGAATCCGTCCCGAATGGCGCGGCAGGGCGCCGCACATCGCACCGGTCGAGGTCGTCGGGGCGCGTGGCGTCGATCTCAATCCGCTCGAAGCTGGGGATGCCCGTGCGCGCGCGCGCCTGATTGCGTTCGTCTGGGCGGATCAGCCGCGCCGGATCGAGCGGCTGAAGGCGGCGCTTCGGCTGGCCCGCGCCTACCCTCCGCGGGTGGATCGTGCCGATGCGACCTTGTGGCTGCCGGAGCGGCTTGCCGAACCGCAAGCAGCGGGAGTGTGTCGCGTGGTTTTCCATTCGATGGTGCTGCAATATCTCGGCGCTGTAAATCGCCAGGCCGTGGTTGATGCGATCGACTCGGCCGGGGCGCGTGCGACCGCCGACCGTCCGCTGGCGCGAATCAGCTTTGAGTGGACCCCGGCGCGTGACGAAGTGCAGCTTGTATTGACCCGCTGGCCGGCGGGCGAACGGCGCGTGCTCGCCATATGCCACCCCTATGGCGACTGGATCGACTGGCGCGCTTGAAGGCGCTTCTGATTGTGCGCAATATGTCGCGGCGCAATCCGCACGCGGCACACATCACAGCCCCTTGCGCGCGGCGCGAATCCCGGCATAGTTAGCGCTAACATCAAGCGCGGCGCCAAGCCGTGTGCCAGGAAAAGGAGAGGGGCTTTGACCAAAACCACGGCGGCGCAGGCCAATATGGGCCTGATTACCGCGATCGTCGCAGTGGCCACGATCGGCGGGCTGTTGTTCGGCTATGACAGCGGCGCGGTGAACGGCACGCAGGAGGGGCTCAAGACCGCCTATACGCTCGACGAGGCGGGGCTTGGCTTCACCGTCGGGTCGTTGCTGATCGGCTGCACCCTGGGCGCCTTTCTCGCCGGGCGGCTCGCCGACCTCATGGGGCGGCGTAACGTGATGATGCTGGCGGCAGTGCTGTTCCTGATCGGCGCGCTGATCCAGGGCTTTGCACCTTCCCAGCCGATCTTCGTGATCGCGCGCATCATGGGCGGTATGGCGGTCGGCGCGGCGAGCGTCCTTTCGCCCGCCTACATCTCCGAAGTCGCGCCCGCCAATATCCGCGGCCGGATGACCACGGTACAGCAGATCATGATCATCACCGGCCTCACCGCCGCGTTCGTCGTCAATTACTATCTGGCGCAGAGCGCGGGCAGCTCGACCAGCGGCTTCTGGCTCGGGCTCGAGGCGTGGCGCTGGATGTATCTGATGCAGGCGATCCCCGCAGCGGTGTTCCTCGTCGCGCTGATCTTCATTCCGGAAAGCCCGCGCTATCTGGTGTCGAAAAAGCGTGAGGACGAGGCGATGAAGGTGCTCACCAGCCTGTTCGGCGCCGATACCGCCACGCGCAAGCTGGTCGAGATCCGCGAGAGCTTCTCCGCCGATCACCGCCCGCGCCTGTCCGACCTGATCGATCCTGCCAAGGGCGGGGTGCGCGGCATCGTGTGGGCGGGCCTGTTGCTCGCGGTGTTCCAGCAGCTCGTCGGGATCAATGTGATCTTCTATTATGGCGCGACATTGTGGCAGCTCGCCGGGTTCACCGAGAATGATGCGCTGTTGATCAATATCGGATCGGGCGTGGTGTCGATCGCCGCATGTTTCGTCACCGTGCTGCTGGTCGACAAGATCGGGCGCAAGCCGCTGCTGATGGCGGGTTCGCTCGGCATGGCGGCGACCTTGTTCACGATGGTCTATGCGTTCAGCCAAGGCTCGCTCGACGCCGATGGCCAGCTCGTCCTGTCGTCGCAGATGGGGATGCTCGCGGTGATCGCGGCGAACCTCTATGTCATTTTCTTCAACGTCAGCTGGGGCCCGGTGATGTGGGTGATGCTCGGCGAGATGTTCCCCAACCAGATCCGCGGATCGGCGCTTGCCGTGGCGGGCTTCGCACAATGGGGATCCAACTATCTGATCGCGCAGACCTTCCCGATCATGGCCGCGGGTCTGGGTCTCACGATCACCTACAGCTTCTATGCGGTATGTGCGGCGATCAGCTTCTTCCTCGTCCGCGCCTTCATCAAGGAAACCGCGGGACGCGAGCTGGAGGAAATGGAAGGCTGAACCCCAATTCCGAAAAAGGGGGTGGGGCGGGGGTAATCCCCGCCCCTTTTTGTATCAGGCTGCGGCGCAATTCTGTCGGATATAGTCGGCATGGTCGGGCATGTAGTCGACCGATGCGCGAACCGCGCCCGCGATATGCGCCAGGCGGTCCCGCGTTTCGGCGAGCGACAACAGTTCGGCCACCGGATCGTGCCGCGCCCAACGCATCCCCTGGCCCACCATCACCGCAAACCAGCTGGTGTCGTTGAACAATTCCTCATGCTCGCGAAAACAGCGGCCCGAGGTGGCGAACACGCGCATCTTTTCGGCCAGCCGCTCGGGAATCTCCATCGTCCGGCAATAGTCCCAAAAGGGCGAATCGGTGCGATCGGTGAGATGATAGTGGAGGATCAGGAAGTCGCGGATCAACTCGCTCTCCTCGATCATCAACCGGTTGTAGCGGGCGCGATCCGCTTCCGCGAAGCTGCTGTCCGGGAAATTCGAAAGCAGGCGCGCAATGCCGGTCTGGATCATCCAGATGCTGGTCGATTCGAGCGGCTCCATGAAGCCAGACGATAAGCCGATCGACACGCAATTCGCCTCCCAGAACCGCTGGCGATGTCCGGTGGTGAAGCGCAGGAAACGGGGATCGGCCAGCGCCTCTCCATCGAGATTGGCGAGCAAGGTGGCCGCCGCCTCATCGTCGCTGATATAGTCGCTGCAATAGACCATGCCGTTTCCCGTCCGGTGCTGAAGCGGAATGCGCCACTGCCATCCGGCGCGGTGCGCGGTCGAGCGGGTATAGGGAGTGAGTGGGCCGGGGGCTGATGCGCATGGCACTGCGACCGCGCGGTTGCAGGGCAGGTGCGCCGACCAGTCGATATAGGGAACGCCGAGCGTCTTGCCGATCAGCAGCCCGATGAATCCCGAGCAATCGACGAACAATTCGCCCTCGATACGCTGCCCCGAGTCGAGCGCGACCGCGTCGATATGGCCGCTCTCGCCGTTACGCTCGACATCGACGATGCGCCCCTCGACCCGATTGACGCCCATCGCTTCAGCGATCTCGCGCAGATAGAGGGCATAGAGGCCCGCATCGAAATGATAGGCATAGGCGATACTCGACAGTGGCGAGTTGCCGGCGTCGATCGGCGGCATGAAGCGATTGGCACGCGCCGCGCTCGCCATCAGCGAAAAGGTATCGACATCGCCGAACTCGGGGGCGAATTGCGGATCGCCCGCCAGCCGCTGCCAATAGGCGTGAAAGGAGACGCCCTCCATATCGATCCCATATTTGCCGAACGGGTGGAAATAGCGTCGGCCCAGCCCGCCCCAGTCGACAAACTCTATGCCCAGCTTGAAACTGCCCTTGGTGCGACGGAGAAAGTCGTTTTCGTCGATGCCGAGCAGCCGATTGAATGTGCCGATCTGGGGGATCGTCGCCTCGCCGACGCCCACTGTTCCGATCGCATCCGATTCGACCAGCGTGATCGTGGCATAGTCGCGCCCCAGCACTCGAGCCAGAGCCGCGGCGGTCATCCACCCCGCTGTTCCGCCGCCTGCGATCACGATCGATCGAACCCGTTCCGCCACGCGCCTCTCCCCCTCTTCATGTTGCAGCAGCATTCATGCAACATCTGCGTCATTTTCTTTCTGGTAGCGCACAACATCTCTTGCCGAAAGCTGCGCATTCGCTTAAGACGATGAAATGTTAGCGCTACCTTGAGGGCGCAACAGGGCAGAAGGGCCAAAAGGCTCTCGAAACGAGGAGGGGTGGATGTCGATTTGGCGGAATCGTGCGCGCGCGGAGGGCCGGTATGGTCGCGCGACTTGGGGAATCGGTGTTTCGACGGCGGCGCTGATGACAGCGTTCGCACTGCCGTCGGCGGCATATGCGCAGACGGCACCTGCGGACGAGGCGCAGGATGCGCCGACCGATCCGGACACCGTTGTCGTTACGGGTTTTCGTGAATCGTTGCAGAGCGCGCAGCAGCGCAAGCGTACCTCCGACACGATTGTCGATTCGGTCACGGCCGAGGATATCGGTGCGCTGCCCGACCGATCGGTGACCGAGACGCTTCAGCGTATTCCGGGCATTTCGATCAATCGCTTCGCAGCGGGCATCGATCCCGATCACTTCTCGGTCGAGGGGTCAGGCGTCGTGGTGCGCGGCCTTACCTATGTTCGCTCGGAATTTAACGGGCGTGAAGCGTTCACAGCGAACAATGGCCGCGCATTGAGCTTCGCCGATGTCCCGTCCGAACTGCTCGGCGGCGTCGATGTGTTCAAAAGCCCGTCGGCCGACCGCGTCGAGGGCGGCATCGCCGGCGTCGTCAATCTGCGTACCCGGCTTCCCTTCGACAAGAAGGGCTTCGTGATGGCGGGTTCGCTCGAGCTCAACTATTCGGATTTCATCCAGAAGACGTCGCCAACCGCAGCGTTTGTGGTCAGCAATACCTGGGATACCGGGATCGGCGAGATCGGCCTGCTCGGTAGCGCCTCCTATTCGCAGCTCTTCTCGCGTGCGGATCGCTTCCAGGTTTCCAGCTTCCGCGTTCGCCCGATCTATTCTGACGGCAGCCGCACCGACGTGGTGCCGTTCGGAACCGCGACTCAGACGGGTAGCGGGCTGTTCCCGCGCGGCGCGGTGATCGGCACGCAGGAGTTCGAGCGTCGGCGCTTCGGCTATGCCGCCGCTGCCCAGTGGCGCAGCAACGATCGCCGTGCAGAGGCGACCTTCCAGTTCCTGCGCTCCGACGCGCGACAGGCATGGACCGAGCACACGATCGAGATCGCAACCGATAACGTCGAGTCCAACGGCGACTCGCGTGCCCGCGACGGCACGTCGATCCTCTTCGACTCCTCGGGTCTGTTCGAAAGCGGGGTCATCACGGGACCGACCGGCTGGCGCGACGATCAGAACACTGCGGGCAATATCCGCACGCCGGCATTCGGGCTTCAGTCGAACAATATCCGTCGCGATCACAATGAGCGCGCGGTGACCGACGATTATTCGTTCAACTTCCGCTATCAGGTCTCCGACAATTTCAGCATCAGCGCGGACTATCAGCATGTCGATTCGTTCGTCGACATCATGGATAACGGCCTCTGGACCTCGTCCTATCAGGATGTCGCGATCGGTCTGAACGGGAGTGCGTTCCCCACGGTGGAATTCCGCGCGCCGCAAAGCTGCCCCACTCTGCCCTGCACCGGCACGCCGGGAGGCTCGGCGGACTATCCGTCCTATTATACCGGCTCGCATCAGAGTTTCGCGGATCCGTACAACAGCTTCTATCGCTCGGCGATGGACCATATCGAGGCGAGCACCGGCAATTCCGATGCCTTCCGTCTCGACGCCGAACTGTCTTTTCCCGACGACGGCTTTTTCAAGTCGGTCCGCGTCGGTGGGCGCTATGCCGATCGCGATCAGGTCGCTCGCTTCTCGACCTATAATTGGGGTCGTCTGAGCGAGCAGTGGGGCAATGGCGGGCCGGTGTGGCTGGACGATCCGGTCGACGGCGTTCAGGGCGGCAGCGGCGGCGCACCGCTCCAGGGCTATCAGCAATTCTGCTTCAGCGATTTCTTCCGCAATTCGGTGGGCAATCCGATGAACGGCCAGTGTCGGCCGTTCTACAACAGCAACACCGCGACCTATTACCAAGCCTATATCGACTATGCGAACCGCATAAACCGGGAGTGGGAACCCACCACGACCGGTCCGAATGGCGAGATCATCAATGGTGGCTGGCGTTCGCTGGCGGATCGTCCCAACGCGCTTCCGGGCCAGCCGTTCACGGCGGGCGAAATCAACCCGCAGCGTGAGCAGAACAAGGCGGCGTATCTGATGCTGCGCTTCGGCAGCGAATTCGATAGCGGGATGAAGCTCAGCGGCAATGTCGGGGTGCGCTACACCACGACCAACCGCAAGTCGGAAGGCTTTGTCGAATTCCCGTTCCCGACCGATCTGCCGACCGACGCCACCTGCCAGGAATCGATCAACAATGTGCTGTCGGGCGCGGGTGCTACGGTCAATGCGCTGTGCGCGCTGTCGCCGGCTCAGCTGACCCAGATCACCAATTATCTGAACGGCGCGATCGTTCCGAACAATTTCGATCTGGACTATGACTATTGGCTGCCGAGCCTTAACCTGAAACTCGAAGTCGGTGGCGGTCTTCAGTTCCGTGCCGCCTATTCGAAGGGCGTAGCGCCGCCCGCGCTCGGCCTGGTGCGCAACTATTTCCCGGTAGGCGTGACCGCGCGGCCGCAGGTCGACGCAAATGGCAACCAGATTCCGGTTGTCGTCACGCCGGTCGCGCCGGGAACGGGCTCGTTCGGGTCGGATGGTGTGATTGCTCCCGGACAGGTTTCGATCCAGGGCACCTTCAACGCGGGCAATCCCGAACTGCTCCCGACAGAGGCCGACAGCTTCGATCTCACCGCGGAATGGTATTTCTCGCGGGTCGGTCAGCTGACGGCATCGTTCTTCTACAAGGAACTGCACAATGTGCTGACCAACAGCACCGTGCGTCGCACCTTCACCAACAATGGCGAAACCTTCGAAGCCGTCGTGACGACGCCGATCAACTCGCCGGACGTCGGCAAGATCAAGGGCTTCGAGATCGCCTATCAGCAGGTGTTCGACTTCCTGCCAGGCCCGCTTAAGGGGCTCGGCCTGCAGGCGAACTACACCTATGTGTCGAGCGACGGCGTGCCGCAGAGCACCTTGTCCGAGACCGATCCCGATGTGGCAGCGGGGCGCCAGCCGACGATCACGGGGGCGAACTTCCCGCTTCAGGGGCTGTCGGAGCACCAGTTCAACATCACTCCGTTCATCGATATCGGGCCAGTCTCGGCGCGTGCATCCTATAGCTGGCGCTCACAATATCTGCTGACGCTGCGCGATGTGATCACGCCGTTCGATCCGATCTTCCAGGAGGATTACGGCCAGCTCGATGCATCGATCACCGTGTCGATCACGCCGCAGCTCAAGCTCGGGATCCAGGGCGTGAACCTCACCAACTCGGTGACGAAGACGAGCGCGGCGGTGACCGACCAGAATGGCGACATCCGGCTCGTCCCGCGCGGCTGGTACATGAACGACCGCCGCATCACCGGCATGATCCGCTTCAACTTCTAATCACGAGTCTTCCCAACCTCCCGGCCGTCGCCTTCCCAGGCGGCGGCCTTTTCTTTTGGGGGGAGGAGGGGCGCGGTGTGGGCGTATATCGTCCGACGCGCGACGGGGCGAACGCGCGGGTCAACCGGCGTGCGGAAGGATGGCGATCAATGCGGAAGCCAGGCCTTGGCCCCCGTCGTTATGAGGCTGCCGGCGCGGCCGCTGCGAACAGCCGGATCAATTCGTCCCGCATCGGCTTGGGTCGAAACGCACTGTCGTAAGGACAGCAGCGCAGCGGCAGTCCGTCCTTGCGCGGCGAAAATCCCTGCAGCCAGCTATATTTGTCGACCATACCCCAGGCGAGCACGTCGCGCAGCTGGGGATAGGACAGCATCAGCTCCATATAGGCGCGCAGATAGGCGACGACCCCCGCATCACGCACCGCCGGATCGCCCGGCAGCGCATTGTCCTTCACGTCCAGCTCGGTAATCATCAGCTTGTAGCCCATGCCGACGGCCTCATCGATAAAGGCGCGCCATTCGCGCTCCTGCCGCGGGCCAAGACCGGTCCTGGGGTCGAGCGTGAACATCTCGATATGGCTCTGGATGCCAAGCGTATCGACCGGCACGCCGCGCTTGCGGAAGCCTTCGAGCAGCTTGAGCACGCCGGCGCGGTGTTTCTCGTTGCCCGGCTCCCAGCTCATATAGTCGTTATAGACCAGCTCGGCGTCGGGCGCCTGCGCGCGGGCGATGTGGAAGGCGAAGTCGAGCGCGGGTTCGACTCCGCCGAACGCCTTGGATAGCGAGGTTTCGACGAGGCCCGACGTCTCCGGATCGACCGCCTCGTTCACCACGTCCCAGCTGGTGATCGTTTCCTTGTACCGCCCCATCACGGTGCGGACATGCTCACCCAGCAGCTTCTCCGCCGCCGCTTTCGGCGAGGTGCCGAAATCGTGATTGTTGAGCCACGCCGGAAACCATTTCGGTCGATGCCAGAGCAGGGTGTGACCGCGCACGCCGATCCCCTTGCCGCGCGCCCATGTGACCATCGCGTCGAGCCGGTCGAACCGATATTCGGTCGCCGAGGGCCGGATCGACTGCCATTTCATCTCATTCTCGGGCACGATCAGCCCGCATTCGCGCGCAACGATTTCTGCATAGGCGGGGTTGTTGAACGACCCCGCATCCGCGCCTGGCGGCGCCCAGGCGACCGCACTGCCAAAACGGCGCCCGCTGGCCAGCGCCGCCGCCTGAATCGTCGCGGGCTTGTTCCGCGCGCGGGCAGGAAGCGCGGCGACGAGGGGCAGGGCGGCAAGCCCGGACAGGGTCTGGCGGCGGGTCGGGGTCATCGAGGGGCTCCTTGGCTTACCAGTCGTGCATCGTGCCGTCCTCGCGCCGGTTCACCGGCAGATAGGCACGTTTGTAGGGGAAGGTGGCGGCCAGGCTCTCGTCGAGCTCGACCCCCAGACCAGGAGCGTCGCCGGGATGCATCATCCCGTCGACGAAGCTGTAGCCGTGCGGGAACACCGCATCGGTCTCGTCAGTGTGGCGCATATATTCCTGCACCCCGAAATTGGGCACCGACAGGCCGAAGTGCAGCGCGGCGGCCATACACACCGGCGACAGGTCGGTCGCGCCGTGACAGCCGGTGCGGACATTGTGCAGATCGGCGAACGCAGCGATCCGGCGCAGATGGGTGATGCCGCCGGCGTGGACCACGGTCGCGCGGATATAGTCGATCAGCTGCTCCTCGATCAGCCCCTTGCAATCCCAGATCGAATTGAACACCTCCCCCACCGCGAGCGGCGTCGTGCTGTGCTGGCGGATCAGTCGGAAATTCGCCTGATTTTCGGCCGGGGTCGAATCCTCGATCCAGAACGGGCGATAGGGCTCGAGATCCTTGCCCAGCCGCGCCGCCTCGATCGGGGTCAGCCGGTGGTGGACGTCGTGCAGCAGGTGCACATCCCAGCCGAGCGCTTCGCGCGCCGCAGCGAAGAGCGGCGGGACCGAGCGGAGGTATTTCTCGCTCGACCAGACATTCTCGGTCGGCAGATCGGCATCAGCGGGTTCGTAGAAATAGCGGTCCTTGCTCACGCCATAGGTCGAGGCGAGCCCCGGTACGCCCGATTGCAGCCGGATCGCCTTGTACCCCTGCCGCTGGTACTCGAGCGCGGCCTCGATCGTATCCTCGATCGTCGCGCCATTGGCATGGCCATAGACCATACACCCTTCGCGCATCGCCCCGCCCAGCAGCTGGTAGAGCGGCAGCCCGGCGATCTTGCCCTTGATGTCCCACAGCGCGGTGTCGACGGCGGCGATCGCGCTCATCGTCACCGGCCCGCGCCGCCAATAGGCGCCCTTATAGAGATACTGCCAGATATCCTCGATCCGCTGCGCGTCGCGGCCGATCAGGCACGGGATCACATGGTCTGTGAGATAGCTCGCGACCGCCAGCTCGCGCCCGTTGAGCGTCGCATCACCCAGCCCGGTGCTGCCGTCGTCGCAATCAATCTTCAACGTGACGAAATTGCGCCCGGGGCAGGTGACGATGACGCGTGCGGAAACGATCCTGGGCATGGAACCTCAGATGATGGTGAGCAGGGTGGACTTGAGCGATACAGAATTGTTGCCGACGCGGATATCAACGTCGCCGGGCTCGACCGTCTCGCGCATTTCCGCATCCCATAGCGCGAAAGTTTCGGCGGGAAGGGTGAAGCGAACGGCGCGCGTCTCGCCCGGCTGGAGTGACACCCGCTCGAATCCCTTGAGCTGCAGCACCGGCTGCGTCACCGATGCAGTGCGGCGGCTGATATAGAGCTGCACCACTTCGTCGCCCACGCGCTCGCCCGTGTTGCGCACCGCGACCTCGACCGTGACGCTGCCATCACGTGCCATCGTCGGCGAAGACAGCGCCGGCGTCCCGATGTCGAAGCTGGTGTAGCTCAGGCCGTGGCCGAACGCGAACAGGGGCGACTTGTCGGCGAAGAGATAGCCCCGCCGAGCCGAAGGCTTGTGATTGTAGAAATAGGGCACCTGTCCTGAATCGCGGATCACCGTGACCGGCAGCTTGGCGCCGGGATTGACTCGACCGAACAGCGCCTCGGCCATTGCGGCGCCACCCTCTTGCCCGGGATACCAGCATTCGAGCACGGCGTTGGCCTTGCCGACCACTGCGGGCCAGCTTGGCGGGCGGCCGTTGATCGCGGCGATCACCAGCGGCTTGCCCAGCGCGGCCATCGCCGCGACCAGTTCATTCTGCTCGCCGACGAGATCGACGCCGGTGCGATCGCCGAGATGGGTCTTGGCGAAACCCTCGCGGCTGGTCTGTTCGGTATCGCCGATCGCCAGCACGATCGCGTCCGCGCCCTTCGCGATCTCGACCGCCTGCGCGATCAGCTCGCGGTTCTTCACGGGATCGGCGAGCAGGATCTCGTCCGCCGACCGGTCTTCGCTCTGCGTGATGAACACGCCCTGCGCGGTGAGCAGTTCGACGCGGTCGCCGACCAGCGTGCGCAGCCCCTCGATCAGGCTGACGGTCTGTTTCGGCACGCTCGAATAGCCGCCCAGCCGCGCGATCGCGTGGTTGGGGCCGATCACGGCGAGCTTGCGGACCTTGTCTTCCGCGAACGGCAGCGTCCCGTCATTGGTGAGCAGGCACAGCGACTTGCGCGCCGCCTCGAGCGCCAGCGCGCGGGCTTGCGGGTTGCCGGTGATGCGCTCGGCGAGCGTCGCGTCGCCATAGGGATTTTCGAACAGCCCGGCGCGGAACTTGAGGGCGAGCATCCGCGCCACCGCGCGGTCGATCGCCGCGACCGCGACCTTGCCTGCCTTCACCTGATCGACCAGCGTGCGATAGGCCGCGCCGTCGGGCAGCTCGCTGTCGACGCCGGCCGCCAGCGCGAGTCGCGCCGTCTGTTCGAGATCGGCGGCGATATGGTGGATCGTTTCCAGCTCGTTGACCGCGCCATAATCGCTCGAGATCAGCCCGTCGAAGCCCCACTCGCCGCGCAGGATGTCGCCGAGCAGCCAGGTGTTGGCATGGCTCGGCACGCCGTCGATCTCGTTATAGCTCGGCATCACCGCGGCGATCGACGTGCGCTTCACGATCTCGCGGAACGGCGGGAAGAAATATTCGCGCAGCTCGCGCTCGGACAGTTGCGCCGGGCCGACATTGACGCCGCTCTCGGGCTGGCCGTGGCCGGTCATGTGCTTGAGCGTCGCATAGACCTTGCCGGGGGCGAGGCGATCGAACTTGCCCGGCCCTTGCAGCCCCTCGACCGCCGCAACGCCCATCTCCGCGACGAGATAGGGGCATTCGCCGAACGTCTCCTCGATCCGTCCCCAGCGCGGGTCGCGCACGATATCGACCACGGGGGAGAGGACGTAGGGGACGCCGCGCGCGCGTGTCTCGCGCGCGATCACCGATTGCACGCGGCGCATCAGGTCGCGGTCGAACGTGCCGGCGAGGGCGATCGCCTGTGGGAACATCGTCGCGTCGGTCGCCATATAGCCGTGCAGCGATTCCTCGTGGAACAGGACCGGAATGCCGAGCCGGGTATCGTTGAGCGCCCAGCGCTGCATCGCGTTGACGAACTCGACCGTCTGGCGCGGGGTGCGCCAGCGCGCGGCGGTGCCGCCCGAAGCACCGGTGATCCCCGGCACGCCGCGCTTGTCCGACGGGCGGGTGACATGGCCGATGCCATGCGGATAGGCGGCGCTCGCCTTGGCGGGGTTGAAGGCGAGCTCGTCGATCACCTCCGCCTTGCGCGCCCAGATGGCGATCATCTGGCCGACCTTCTCCTCCAGCGTCATCCGTCCCAGCAGATCGGCGACGCGCGCCGGGATCGGGGCGCGCGCATCCTTGTAGAGCGGGGCTGCGAGGGCATGGGCAGCGGGGGCGAAGGCGATGGCGACGGTCGCGGCGGAAGCCTGTCCCAGCAGGCGCAGAGCGGCGCGGCGATTCATGGGGCCACCGTGAGCGTCACGGTCTGGAGGTTTGCGGAATCGGCACCGGTCATGATGTCGAACTCCCCGGGTTCGATCACCCGTTTCATATCGATATTCCAGATGCGGAAGGCATCGGCGCCGAGTGTGAGCTTCACCGTGCGCGTCTCGCCGGGCTTCAGCGTGATACGGCGGAATGCCTTCAATTCCTTCACCGGCCGGGTGACCGATGCGATCTTGTCGCGCAGATAGAGCTGCACCACTTCATCGCCCTCACGTGCTCCGCTATTGGTCACATCGACCAGCACATCGACGCTGTCCCCCGCCTTGATCGACGACGCGGAAAGGCGCGGCGGCGACAGAGTAAAGCGGGTGTAGCTCAGCCCAAAGGCGAACGGGTAGAGCGGCGCGGTGGTGTCGAACAGATAGCCGCGCTGTGCGCTCGGCTTGACGTTGTAGGTCATCGGTAGCTGGCCGACATGCCGCGCAACCGTCACCGGCAGCTTGCCGCCCGGATTGACCCGCCCGAACAGCGCGTCGGCAATCGCATGGCCCTGCTGCTCGCCGGCATACCAGGTTTCTAGGATCGCATCGGCCTGCTCGGCGATCCTGGGATAGGAGGGGGGGCGGCCGTTGACGAGGACGACGACCAGCTTCTTGCCCAGCGCCTTCATGGCATCGAACAGTTCGATCTGCTCGCCGACCAGATCGAGGCTGGCGCGGTCGCCGAGATGCGCGTCGGCCCAGGCTTCGCGGCTGGTCTGTTCGGTGTCGCCGATGAACAACAGGATGGTGTCCGCGGCGCGTGCCGTCTCGACCGCCTGGGCGATGCGCTCGCGATTCTCGGCCGGGTCGGCGCGCTTGACCTCGTCGGCCCACCAATCGTCATCCTCGGTGATCTTCACGCCCTGCGCATGGACGATCTTCGCCTTGTCGCCGACCAGCGCGCGGATCCCCTGAAGCGGCGTGATCTTCTCGGGCGGAATGCCGTAATAGCCGCCCAGCCGCGCGACATCCGCATTGGGACCGATCACCGCGATCGTCTGCTGGCTGTCGAGCGCAAGCGGCAGTGCGCCGCCTTCATTCTTGAGCAGCACGAGCGACTTCTCCGCCGCCTTGCGCGCCAGCGCCACCGCCGCAGCATCATGGTTGATCCGGGTATCCTCGACCCGTGCATAGGGATTTTCGAACAGCCCGGCGCGGAACTTGATGCTCAGCATCCGCGCAGTCGCGGTGTCGATCGCCCCTTGGCTCACCTCGCCCTTGCGCACCGCGTCGATCAGGGTCGAATAGGCGGTGGCATTGGGCAGTTCGCTGTCGACGCCCGCGGCAAGCGCCAGCTGGGCGGCGGCGGCATTCGACGGCGCGATCCTGTGGATACTGACCATCTGCTCGATGGCATAATAGTCGCTCACCACCGCGCCGGGAAACTTCCATTCGCCGCGCAGTACGTCGCCCAGCAGCCATTGGTTCGCATGGCTCGGCACGCCGTCGATCTCGTTATAGCTCGCCATCAGCGCCTCGACCCCGGTGCGGGTGACGACCGCCTCGAACGGGGGAAAGAAAATCTCGCGCAGCGTGCGTTCGGCGATCGGCGCGGGGCCGATATTGGTGCCGCTTTCGGGCTGGCCATGGCCGGTCATGTGTTTGAGCGTCGCAAATACCTTGCCCGGTGCCAGCGTGCGGGCACGGTTCGGGCCCTGTAGCCCCTCCACCGCGGCGACGCCCATTTCGGAAACGAGGTGCGGGTCCTCGCCGAACGTCTCTTCGATCCGCCCCCAGCGCGGGTCGCGCGCGACATCGACCACCGGCGAAAGGACGAGATGCACGCCCCGCGTGCGCACTTCGCGCGCGACCATCGCGTTGATCTCGCGGACCAGATCGGGGTCCCAGGTCGAGGCAAGCCCGATCGCCTGGGGGAAACTCGTCGCATCCTGCGCGGCCAGCCCGTGCAGCGCCTCTTCATGGAACAGCACTGGGATGCCGAGCCGCGTGCCCTCGACCGCCCATTTCTGCACCGCATTCACATAATCGATGCTCTCGGCGATGCTGCGCGGTGGCGCGACGCGGGGCGAGACTGGCCCCTGGCGATCCGACGGGCGGGCGAGCTGGCCGATGCCGTGCGGATGTTTCGCCTTCGCCTTCGCCGAATCGAACCGGTCCTGCGCATCCTGGATCTCGACCTTGGTGTCCCAGACCGATGTGATCTGGGCGATCTTTTCCTCCAGCGTCATCCGCGCCAGCAGGTCGGCGACGCGCTGTTCCAGCGGCAGCGCCGCGTTGCGATACGGCGCGTCGGCGGGGGGGCGGGCGGTAGGGTCCGCTTGCGAAGCTGAGAGCCGCGACCCCGCAACGGCATGACCCGCAATCGCATGAGATGTGACGGATACGCTCGCCAGCAACAGGGCGACCCAGGCCTTTCGCATCATTTCATCCCCTCGGGTCGTCAAAACGACACTTTATTGTTAGCGCTAACATGATATGACGGGACGGAGCTTGTCAACCCGCGACCGGCCAGCAATGGGTTTCGCGCGCGGCGAAAGGGTGAGGATGATGATCGCGCGACTTTGCGCCCTGTCGTTGATTGCAACGTCGCTTTTCTGCGCAGCTGCTGCCCATGCGGAGGACGGCTATCGCCTGTGGTTGCGCAATGCGCCGCTCGCCGATGCTGCGCAGCATAAGTCCGCAACCGTCACGCTGATCGGCAGCGATTCACCGACTGCCCGACTGGCGCGCGACGAATTGCAGCGCGGCCTTGCCGAGCTGCGCCTTGCTTCCACCGCCGCAATCACCCTGCGCAAACTGGCGACCCCAGCGCAGCGTGAAGGCGCATTCCGGGTCAATGGCGCAAAGATCAGCTCGGCCAGCGATATCGGGCTGCTCTACGGTGCCTTTGCGCTGCTGCGCGAACTTGGGCAGGGCAAGCCGCTGGCGTCCATCAAACTCGACGAAGCGCCTGCCTACACGCTGCGGATGCTCAACCATTGGGACGATCCCGACGGGCATGTCGAACGCGGCTATGCCGGTCGCTCGATCTTCGACTGGTGGCATCTGCCCGATCGGGTCGATGTGCGGATGACCGATTATGCGCGCGCCAATGCGTCGGTCGGGATCAACGGCGTCGTCATCAACAATGTCAACGCGCGCGCGATGATGCTGGAGCCGCGCTACATCGCCAAGGCAAAGGCGCTGGCGGATAGGTTCCGGCCTTGGGGCATCCGAGTCTATGTGTCGGCCCGCTTCTCCGCGCCGCGCGACATTGGCGGGCTCACCACCGCCGACCCGCTCGACCCGGCGGTGCGCGCCTGGTGGAAGGCGAAGACAGACGAACTCTACGCCGCGATTCCCGATTTCGGCGGCTTTCTGGTCAAGGCGAACTCCGAGGGCCAGCCCGGCCCGCAGGATTATGGCCGCAGCCATGCCGATGGCGCGAACATGCTGGCCGCTGCGATCGGCGCGCGCGGCGTGGTGATCTGGCGCGCCTTCGTCTATGCCGCCGAGAACAAGGAAGACCGCGCGAAACAGGCGTTCACCGAATTCCAGCCGCTCGACGGAAAATTCGCATCCAATGTGATCGTACAGGTCAAGAACGGACCCATCGACTTCCAGCCGCGCGAGCCCTTTCACCCGCTGTTCGGCGCGATGCCGAAGACGCAGCTGGCGATCGAGTTCCAGATCACCAAGGAATATCTCGGCTTTGCCTCCCACCTCGCCTTTCTCGCCCCGCTGTTCGAGGAGGTGCTCGACGCCGATACCGGGCGCGGCGGCACGGTGGCGGAGAAGGTGAGCGCGATCGCCGGAGTCGCCAACACCGGCAGCGACCGCAACTGGACCGGATCGGATTTCGACCAGGCGAACTGGTACGCCTTCGGTCGCCTCGCCTGGAACCCCCGCTTGCCCAGCGATCAAATCGCGCGCGAATGGGCGGCGCTGACCTTCAGCCGCGATCCTGCGTTTCTCCGCGCGGTGGTGCCGATGATGCTCGGCAGCCGTGAGGCGGTGGTCGATTACATGACCCCGCTGGGCCTCGCGCATGTCATGGGGACCGGCCATCATTACGGCCCGGCGCCCTGGGTCGCCGACCTCGACCGACCCGAATGGAACCCGGTCTATTACCACCGCGCGGACCGGGACGGCATCGGCTTCGACCGCACCGGCACCGGCAGCGACGCGCTCGCCCAATATGCGCCTGACGTCGCGAAGCGGCTGCTCGCGGATGAGGAATTGCTCTTGTGGTTCCGCCATGTCCCGTGGGACTATCGCATGTCGAGCGGACGAACCTTGTGGGAGGAGCTTCCGCGCCGCTACGATCGCGGCGTCGCGACGGTCGATCGCATGGGCGTGACCTGGGCCGAACAGGCGCCGCACATCGATGCACAGCGCCACCGCGCCGTGGCGGATTTCCTGAAAATTCAAGCGCATGAGGCACGATGGTGGCGCGACGCCAGCCTCGCCTATTGGTCCGCGATATCCGGCCGCGCGCTGCCCCCCGGCCATGCCGCGCCGACGCATCCGCTCAACTGGTATCAGGCGCAACGTTTTCCCGAGGCGCCGGGCCAATGAGGGGGCCGAAGTTCGAGATGAGTAGCGCTAACATCGCACGCTTGCCGCTGCAGGCAAACGGGGCGTATGTGCGATGACCATGCCTCCTGCCTCATCCGCCAAACCCCGTTCGTCCCGCCGCCGTGGCGGCGCTCCCACCATCGCCGATGTCGCGGCCGAGGCGCGCTGTTCGCCCATGACGGTCAGCCGGGTGATCAACGGCGAAGGCAATGTGCGCGAGACGACCCGGGAGCAGGTGCTGGCGGCGATCGCCAAGCTCAACTTCGCGCCCAACCGCGCGGCGCGCAGCCTGGCCGGCGGCGAACAGCTGCGCATCGCGCTGATGTTCGACAACCCCTCCGCGTCCTATCTCAGCGAATTCCTGATGGGCGCGCTGGAGGAGGCGAGCCGCGCTGACGTCCATCTGGTCGTCCAGAATTGTGAAAATGTCGCGGAAGCCAAGTCGCTCGTCCATCACCTGATCGATGGCGGGATCAAGGGGTTCATCCTTCCGCCGCCCTTGTGCGACGATCAGAGCGTGCTCGATCTCGTCACCAATGCCGGGGCGGTGGCGATTGCGGTGGGACCGGGCAAGGCGAGCGGATCGCACGCTGCGGTGCTGATCGACGATTTCCAGGCCGCGTACGACATGACGCGCCACATCATCGACCTTGGCCACAAGCGTATCGGCTTCATCATCGGCAACCCCGAACAGGTGTCGAGCGGGCGCCGCCTCAACGGCTATAAGGCCGCGCTGGAGGCCGCCGGAATACCGATCCGCGAGGAGCTGATCGCGCAGGGGCGCTTCACCTATCGTTCCGGGATGCAGGCGTCGGAGCAACTGATCTCGGTCGATCCGCGCCCGACCGCGATCTTCGCGTCGAACGACGACATGGCCGCCGCGACGGTGGCGGTCGCGCACCGGCTGCATCTGGATGTCCCCAATGACATCACCGTCTGCGGCTTTGACGATACCGCGATGGCAAGCACGATCTGGCCCGAACTCACCACCATTCGCCAGCCGATCCGCGCGATGACCGCCTGGGCGGTGTCGGCCACGGTGCGCATCCTCAAGGCCAAGCGCACCGGCGAACGGCTCGAGGTCGAGCAGAAAACCCTGCCCTATACGCTGGTCCGTCGCGATTCCGATTCGGCGCCGACGCTGGTCAGCCGCGTTGCGCGCAATCGGAGCCCTGATGACTGACGGTAACTGCGTGCGCCTGCGCTCACGCGACTGGTTCGACAATCCCGAACGCTGGGACATGACCGCGCTCTATCTGGAGCGGTTCATGAATTATGGGGTAACGCCCGAGGAGCTTCAGTCCGGCAAGCCGATCATCGGCATCGCCCAATCGGGCAGCGACCTGTCCCCGTGCAACCGCATCCATCTCGACCTCGCGAAGCGGGTGCGCGACGGGATCCGCGACGCGGGCGGCATCCCGATCGAATTCCCGGTCCATCCGATTTTCGAGAATTGCCGCCGTCCGACCGCCGCGCTCGACCGCAACCTCGCCTATCTCGGTCTGGTCGAACTGCTCAACGGCTATCCGATCGACGGCGTGGTGCTCACGACCGGCTGCGACAAGACCACGCCCAGTCAGGTAATGGCGGCGACCACGGTCGACATCCCCGCCATCGTCCTCTCCGGAGGGCCGATGCTCGATGGCTGGCATGAGGGCGAGCTGGTCGGGTCCGGGACCGTCATCTGGCGCAGCCGCCGCGCGCTGGCGGCGGGCGAGATCGACGAGGCGGAATTCCTGCGCCGCGCGACGAGCAGCGCGCCGTCGGCCGGACATTGCAATTCGATGGGCACCGCCTCGACGATGAACGCGGTGGCGGAGGCTTTGGGCCTGTCTTTAACCGGCTGCGCGGCGATCCCCGCGCCCTATCGCGAACGCGGCCAGATCGCCTATCGCACCGGGCAGCGGATCGTGGACATGGTGCGCGAGGATCTGCGCCCGTCGCGGATCCTGACGCGCGAGGCTTTTCTCAATGCGATCGCAACCGTCACCGTCTGCGGCGGATCGTCCAACGCCCAGCCGCATATCGTCGCGATGGCGCGCCATGCCGGGATCGAGCTGGAGCCGGAGGTCTGGTACGATCACGGCTACCATTTGCCGCTGCTGGTCAACATGCAGCCGGCGGGCAAATATCTCGGCGAGCGCTTCCACCGCGCGGGCGGGGTGCCCGCAGCCATGTGGGAATTGCTGGAGGCGGGGAAGCTCCACGGCGGCTGCCTGACGGTCACAGGGCGCAGCATCGCCGACAATCTGGCGGGAGCGGAGAGCAACGACCGTGAGGTGATCCGGCCCTTTGCCGAGCCGCTTCAGGAGAATGCGGGGTTCCTCGTGCTGCGCGGCAATCTGTTCGATTTCGCAATCATGAAGACATCGGTGATCTCGCCCGAATTCCGCCGCCGCTATCTCTCGCGGCCCGGCGCGGAGAATATCTTCGAGGCGCGCGCGATCGTGTTCGACGGATCGGACGATTACCATCACCGCATCAACGATCCCGCGCTGAACATCGACGCCGACTGCATCCTGGTGATGCGCTCGTCCGGCGTGCTCGGCTGGCCCGGATCTGCGGAGGTGGTCAATATGCAGCCGCCCGACGCATTGATCCGTACGGGCGTGAACTGGCTTCCGACATTGGGCGACGGGCGCCAGTCGGGGACATCGGACAGCCCATCGATCCTCAACGCCTCGCCCGAAAGCGCGGCGGGCGGCGGGCTCGCCTGGCTGCGCACGGGCGACACGATCCGCATCGACTTGAACACGCGCCGCTGCGACATGCTGGTCGACGCTGGCGAGATCGAGCGGCGCCAGGGCGACGGGGTGCCGCAGGTTCCGGCGAGCAACACGCCGTGGGAACAGCTGGCGCGCGAAAAGACCGGGCAGCTGAGCGAGGGCGCGGTGCTCGAATTCGCGCTGGACTATCGCCAGACGTCGAAGACGCTGCCGCGGCATAATCATTGACGTCTGCTCTATCCTCCCCCTGGCGGGGGAGGATTGTTTCGCTACTCCACCGCCAGTTCGAACGAGGTCGGCGTCATGTTCGCCGCGTCGTACAGATTCACCACCGGCGTGTCGGCCCAGCCATAGCGTATCCGCGTCACCGGCTGCCCGTCGCCCAGCACCCGAACGGTCGTGCCTTCGGCGGTGGCGCGCGCGAAGCGACAGCTCTGCGCGCACAGTTCGAACCCGATCGGGGCGCCACTCCACCCCGCCAGCGCGCCCTCCACGCCGTTGAACGATACGACCACATCGCTACCGTCACGCCGCGCCGACACCGCCTGCGGCCCCGGCTTTCCCAACGCCGCGCGGGCAAGCCGCTTGCCGAGTTCGTTCTTGTCCCCCGGATGGATATCGGTGCGCGATCCAAGGTCGATGGCCGACACCAGCGCCGTTCCCGGGGTGGCCGCAACAGCGCGGCGCTGCTCGTCGCGCAACTTCGCCCAGCCGCTCTCGACCGGCATGGGGGCGGGGGCACCATAGCCTGCCAGCCCGACGACCAGCACCTGCAGCGCCGGATCGGAAAACTGGCGGCGATAGCCGTCGATCAGGCCGCGAAGCCGGACATCATAGCCGGTCTGGCCGGAATCGCTTTCGCCCTGATACCAGGCGACGCCCCTCAGCCCGATTCCGCCCAGCGGCGCGACCATCGCATTGCCGATCAGGCCAAGGCCTGCGATCGTATCCCATGGCGGACGGGGCGGCGCGCCCTTTGCGGCCGAAATCCAGTAGTGCCACTGGTCGCCCAGCGGGATGCTCGACCCGTCGGATAGCGTGAGCTTCAGCCGCTCGGCCGGGCCCATGAAGCCGCCGGTGCCATAGCTGTTCCACACCGCGACGACGACCTCGTTCGCCCCGGCCTTCCAGTAGCTTCCCGGAACGATGTAATCGCGCGGGTTGGACCAGCCGAAGCTGTTGCCCACCGGCTTGCCGTTGACGAACGCCTGATCGCCATCGTCGATAATACCCAGCGACAGCGTCGCGCCGCCGCGCGCCTGTTCGGGCGTCAGCGTAACGCTGCGGCGGAACCACACCCAGCCGGTAAAGCCTTGAAGCGGAGCCTCGCCAAGGCTGTCCCATGGTCCCACGCCGGGGACTGGCGACCATTTGACCGCATCGGGCGTACGCCAGGGTTCGACGCTGCCCTGTGTCCGCCACCAGTCGATCCAGCGCGGCGCAAATGCAGTGTTCGCGGCAAGTGGGTCGCGGTCATAGGTTTCGAGCAGCACAGCATCTTCCGGGCCGTAGATGCGGCGTGTCGCAACCGGATCGAGCCAGGCGCGGATCGCGGTGCCGCCCCAGCTTGCATCGATCAGCCCCACCGCGACATCGGGCGCAGCCTTGCGCAAGGCGCGCGCCATATACCAGCAGGCGGCGGAAAATTCGGGCGCGGTCTCGCGCGTCGAGGCCTGCCACGCGGCGGGTTCGCCGAACTTGCGCAGCGGCCGGGTCGATGTTGCCTTTGGCACGGTCAACAGCCGCAGCATCGGATCGGCGGCGCTGTTCATCTGATTGTCGAAATCGAGCGCGCGGCGGACCGGAAATTCCATGTTCGACTGGCCCGAACACAGCCAGACATCGCCGACCATCACGCCATTTGCCTCGACTGCTTCGCCGCCGGTCGCGGCGCGCAGGCGATAGGGGCCGCCTGCCTTCATCGCTGGAAGGATGGCGCGCCATTGACCGCTCTCGTCGGCCTTTGCCTGGGCGATCGTGTCGCTCAGCGTGACGGTCAGGGACGTGCCGGGAGCGGCCTCGCCCTCGATCACGATCGGCTTGTCGCGCTGGAGCACGCCCTGATCGCCGATGGCGGGGGCGAACGCGATCTGCGCGGCGGCGGGCAGGGGGACGAAGGCCGCGGCGGCGAGCAGCGCAGCCACGCCCCTCATGCCCAAGCCCCTCACGCGACGTGCGCCGGGGCGAGCGCGTGGCCGGGCGTATCGGCCTCGAACGCGAACAAATCGCCCGCATGGGGCTGTGCCGCGCGCTGTTCGGCGCTCAGCCCCTTGGCGGCTGTGGTGGCATACAGCGTCTTCAGTCCCTCGCCGCCGAACGCCAGCTTGGTGACATTGGCGACGGGCAGCCGAACGAACTCGATCTCGCGACCGGCGGGGTCGAAGCGTCGCGCGCCATGCCCGGCAAAGAACCCGACCCAGACATTTCCCTCCGCATCGGTGATCGATCCGTCCGGATAGCCTTCGTCGCCGGTAAAGGTCAGATAGGGGCGCGCGTCGCCCAGCGATCCATCCTCATGCAGCGCGGCCTGCCAGATGCGGCGACCGACCGTGTCGGTGAAATAGATGCGATCGCCGCCGGGTGACACTGCCGGGCCGTTGGTGATGCTCACCGGCCCCGGCCCGACCCGGTCGATCTGCCCGGCATCCAGGCGATAGAACCAGCCCGTCGCACCCGCTTCCGAATTGTCCATCGACCCGAACCAGACGCGTCCCTGCGCGTCAGTGCACGCGTCGTTGAGCCGGTTGCCGGGAAGGTCGGGCTCGACCGCGCGCCAGAAGGTGAAGGCGCGGGTGCCGGTATCGAACCAGTGCAGCCCGGTCTGGAGCCCGCACAACAGGCGACCATTGTCGGCGGGGAGTGCCCAGCCGATTTCGCCGGGCGCATCGGTGCTGGCGAGCGCGCCGGTCTCAGGATCGAACCGGTGGAGTTTCTTCCCCTTGATATCGACGAACCACAGGCAGCTGCGCTCCGCGTCCCAGACCGGGCCTTCGCCCAACGTCGCGCCGAGGCGCGCGGCTACCGGTATGTCCTTCATCGCCATCCGGCATCCACCCAATAATTGTGCGCGGTGCACATGCGCGCGTCGTCGGAGGCGAGGAACGTCGCCATCGCGGCGATGTCGGCGGGCTGAATGCGGCCTTTCAGGGCCTGGGCCGCGACGATCTCCGCTTCGCCTTCGGGCGTGTACCAGCGCTCCTGACGGGGCGTCTGGACGTTGCCGGGGACGATGGTGCAGACGCGGATACCGTCGCCGCCCAGGTCGCGCGCGAGGCTGCGCGTCATCCCCTCGATCGCCGCCTTGGCGGTCTGGTACAGGATCAGGTCGGGCAGGCCGAGATGCCAGCTGATCGATCCGAAGTTGATGATGACGCCGCCGCCTGCTTCCTTCATGCCCGGGATCACCGCCTGGGCGGTGAAGAACAGATGGCGCAGATTGACCGCCATCCGCTCATCCCAATAGGTCGGGGTCACATCGCCGATCGCGTGCCGGTCGTCGCTCGCGGCATTGTTGAGCAGGATATCGACCGATCCCTGTTCGGCGATCAGTCCACCGATGCAGGCCTGGAGCGCGGCGATGTCGGTGAGGTCGCACGTGGCAAAGCGCGGAGAATGCGATGCTCCCGGTGTCAACCGCGTGGCGAGTGCCTCGCCCGCCTCGCGCTGGACATCGACGAAGCTGACCCGGCTGCCCTGTGCAACGAATGCCTCGACCAGCCCCTCGCCGATCCCCGAAGCGCCGCCGGTGATCAGGACGTGGCGGTCGCGAAGGCTGGGATAGATGGCGCGCATCGCGGCCGATCCGGTGGACGTCTGCAACAAGCTCAATCCCCCGAATAGACGGTCTTGACGGTGGTGTAGAATTCGACCGCCGCGAACCCCTGTTCGCGCGCGCCATAGCTGGATTTGCGCGTGCCGCCGAAGGGCACGTGATAGTCGACGCCTGCGGTCGGCAGATTGACCATCACCATGCCGGCGCGGATCCGCTTGCGAAAATCGCGCGCGTATTTGTGGCTGGTGGTGACGATGCCGGAGGACAGGCCGAACTCGCCCTGGTTGGCGATCTCCAGCGCGTGCTCATAGTCGCGCGCGCGGACGGTCGAGACGACGGGGCCGAACACTTCCTCGCGGTTGATCGTCATGTCCGGATCGGTGTCCGCGATCAGCGTCGGCGCCATGAAATAGCCGGGCGTGTCGAGCTTGAGCGGGTCGGCGCCGCCGCTGGCGAGACGGCCGCCTTCCTCGACCGCGAGGCGGACATAGCGGAGATTCTGCTCGAACTGGCTCTCGCTCGATGCCGGGCCGACCTGGGTGTCGGAGGCGAGCGCCGCGCCGACCTTGAGCCCCTTCGCGCGCTCGGCGAGCGCTTCGACGAAGCGGTCATGGATCGCATCCTCGACGATCACCCGGCTCGACGCGGTGCAGCGCTGGCCGGTCTGGAAGAAGCCGCCGTCGAGCGCGATGGCCACGGCCTTGTCGAGATCGGCGTCGGCGAGCACGACCAGCGGGTTCTTGCCGCCCATCTCGAGCTGAACGCGGGCCTGCCGCGTCATCGCGCCCATGCCGACCTTGGCGCCGACGCCCTGCGAGCCGGTGAAGCTGATCGCGTCGATGCCCGGGTGATCGACGATCGCCTGGCCGACGCCGCCCTGGCCCAGCACCATGTTGAACACGCCGGGAGGCGCGCCGCATTCCTGGATGATGTCGGCGAGCGCGCTCGCGACCGCCGGGGTGACATTGGCGGGCTTGATCACGACGGTGTTGCCAAAGGCGAGCGCGGGCGCGGCCTTCCAGGCGGGGATCGCGATCGGGAAGTTCCACGGGGTGATCAGGCCGACGACGCCCACCGCCTCGCGATAGGTGGCGACGTCGAGACCCGGCCGCGTCGATTCGAGCGTCAGCCCATGGCGGCGCAGCGCTTCCCCACCGAAATAGCGGAAGATGCGCGCGGCGCGCATCACCTCGCCCATGCCCTCGGCGCGGGTCTTGCCTTCCTCACGCGCGAGCAGTTCGCCGAGCTCGGCGGCGCGCGCCATGATCGTGGCGGCAACCTTGTCGAGCAGATCGGCGCGGACTTCGGGCGAGGCGGACGCCCAGCCGGGCTGCGCGGCACGCGCGGCCTGAACCGCCTGGTCGACGGTTGCAGCATCGCCTGCGGCAAAGGTCGCAACGACCTCGTCGGTGTTGGACGGGTTGCGGCTTTCCAGCGGCGCGTCGACGGCGACGCGCTCGCCATTGATGAGGTGGGTCAGCTTCATGATGCGCAATTCCTGCAATTCAGAGTTCAGATCCGGTCGGCGAGTCCACGACGGACGAGGTCACGAACAAAAACGCTGATTCCAATTTCCCATATGGGCGCATTTTTCGATGTCGTCACCGTATTGGCGAGCGTGCCGAGCCGGGGCGAGGCGATGGTCACCCGATCGCCGATCTTGTGCGTGAACCCGCCGCCCACAACATCGCGATCCTGCGTCGGCGCGAACAGCGTGCCGAGGAACAGCACGAACCCGTCGGGATAGTGATGCTCGCTCATCGCCTGGGCGGCGATGTCGAGCGGGTCGCGGCTGATCTCGCTCATCCGGCTGGTGCCGGTGAGCCGGAAGCCGTCCGTGCCCTCGATCGTCAATCCGACGTCGGCGCTGCGCACGTCGTCGATGGTGAAGTCGTCGTCGAACAGGCGGATGAAGGGACCCAGCGCGCAGGACGCGGTATTGTCCTTGGCCTTGCCCAGCAACAGCGCCGAACGCCCCTCGAAATCGCGCAGATTGACGTCGTTGCCCAGCATCGCCCCGACCGTTTCACCGCGGCTCGATACGGCAAGGACGATTTCCGGTTCGGGGTTGTTCCAGCTCGAATCCGATCGCACCCCGATCGGTGCGCCGTGCCCCACCCCCGACAGAACGGGGGACTTGGTAAAGACTTCCGCATCCGGGCCGATCGCGACCTCCAGATATTGCGACCACATGCCGTCTTCGATCAGCGCGCGCTTGAGTTCGGCGGCTTCGGGCGAACCGGGGACGACCGCGCGGATGCCGCTGCCGACCCGCTCCTCCAGCCGCCCGCGGATCGCCGCCGCCTGGCTGGCGTCCCCGCGCGCGCGCTCTTCGATCACCCGCTCGATCGCAGAAACGGCGAAGGTGACGCCCGCCGCCTTGATGCACTGAAGATCGATCGGGGCGAGCAATGTCGCGCCGTCGGGAAGCTGCGGGTCGCGGGCGTCGAGGTCCGCGATGCGGCGTCCATGCTGCGGGGTCGTGTGGCCGCGTTCGATCGCGCCCGAGACGCTCGCGCTGCTGGGGGTAAGGTCGTGCAGCGCACCATCGGCGATCAGAACCGGTACCGGACCATCGCCCAGATCGATACGGCCGAGGAAGTTCCCCATGTGCCAATCGTCCGGCAAGAGACCCGCAAGCGAGACGGCCATCGTCAGAACCCCTCCGTCCTCATTCTTCTTGATAGCGCTAACATCATGCTCCTATGAAGGTGTCAAGGCCGTCCGCGAAAAAGGGCGGTGCGGATCGGGAAAGAACCGGCACGATAGGTGAGAGGGAGCAGGATGAAGGGTTTTTGCGCGCTGTTGTCGATGCTGATCGCTGCTGCACCGGTTGCTGCGCAGCAGGGAAGCGCACGATTCGACTATGTCGCTTATGCGGCAGAGGCAGAGCCGCGTGAGCTTCCGCCGGGGCATTTCGCGAATCCGGTGCTGCCCGGCTTCCGCCCCGACCCGTCGATCGTGAAGGTGGGGCAGGATTTCTACCTCGTCACATCGACCTTTGCCTGGTTCCCGGGAATTCCGGTCTATCATAGCCGCGACCTCGTCAACTGGCGTCAGATCGGCAACGCGATCGACCGTCCGGAGATGCTCGATTTTAGCGGGCTGGCGCTGGATCGCGGGGTCTTCGCGCCGACGATCGAATATCATGACGGTACCTATTACATCCTCAACACCTGCGTCGGGTGCAGCGACAATTTCATGCTGACCGCAAAGGATCCGGTCGGGCCGTGGAGCGGACCACATTGGCTCAGTTTTGGCGGGATCGATCCGTCGATCTATTTCGAGAACGGCCGCGCCTGGATCGTCAACAACGACGCGCCACCAGGAAAGCCCGAATATGACGGACACCGGGCCTTGTGGCTGCAGGAGATCGACCTCGCGACCTACAAGATGAAGGGGCCGCGCCACCTGCTGGTGGACAAGGGGGTCGACCCGTCAACCAAGCCGATCTGGGCGGAGGGGCCGCATATCTACAAGGTCGATGGCTGGTATTACCTGTCGGCTGCCGAGGGCGGGACGGCGGATCAGCACGCGCAGACCATCTATCGCGCGCGCACGCTGACCGGCCCCTACACGCCAGGCCCGGTCAACCCGATCCTGACCCAGCGCGACCTGCCCGACGATCGCCCGAACCCGGTACAGGCAACCGGTCACGCCGATTTCGTGAAGCTGGACGACGGCAGCTGGTGGGCGGTATTCCTCGCCACGCGCCCGTTCCGCGGGCAGGAGACGTTGCTGGGCCGTGAGACCTTCCTGCTGCCGGTGACCTGGAAGGACGGCTGGCCATCGATCCTGCCGCCCCGCACGCCGCTTCCCGCCAGCGTCGCGCGACCGAAACTCCCCGCCTCGCGCGGCGAGGCGCGCGACTGGCGCGAGGAGTTCGATGCGCCGAAGCTCACCGATGACTGGCTGATGCTGCGCACGCCAAAGGGCGCGCCATGGTGGCGGATCGCGAATGGGTCGCTGACGCTCGACGCACGCCCGGTCGCGGCTGGGGCGCTCGCCCAGCCGAGTTATATCGGCAAGCGTATGCGCCACGCGGAGGCCAGCTGGACGACGCGTGTGGCCTTCGATCCCAAGGGGGCGTCGGATCGCGCGGGGTTGCTTGCGGTCGCCGACGAGAATCACTTGATGTTCGTGGGGCTTGAAGGCGACAAGCTGGTCGTGCGGCGCCGAATCTCAAAGGACGAACCGGAGAATGGCGTGACGATCGCCTCGGTTCCGCGTGGCGGGGCGAGCGAGGTCGAGCTGAAACTGAGCTTCGACAAGGGCGTCGCACAGGCCGACTGGCGCCCGGTCGGCGAAACCGCATGGCGCAGCATCGCGCGCAACATCGACGTGTCGCGGCTCGCCACCATTCATGCCGGGCTGTTCATGGGACTGGTCGTCGGCCCGCACGCGGCATCGGGAACGCCATGATCGATCCGGTGCGCGTCGTCATCGTCGGGGGCGGAACCGCAGGGTGGATGACCGCATCCGCCCTCGCGCGGTTCCTGCCCGGCGTGGCGGACGTGCGCCTGATCGAATCCGAGGAGATCGGCATCGTCGGGGTGGGGGAGGCGACGCTGCCCCACCTGCGCGCGTTTCTCCAGCGGCTCGGCATCGACGAGGCCGAGATGATGCGCGCCACCAACGCCACCTTCAAGCTGGGGATCGACTTCCGCGATTTCGGTGCGATCGGCGACCGCTATGTTCACCCGTTCGGCGCCTATGGCGTCGATCTGGCGGGGGTCGGGTTTCACCATTACTGGCTGCGCGCGCGGGAAGAAGGATCGCGGCGGAGCCTTGAGGACTATTCGCTCCCCATCGTGGCGGCGCGGGCCAATCGTTTCGCCTTCCCCCCCGCCGATGGTGACTTTCTCGCGACCAGCTATGGCTGGGCGTACCAGTTCGACGCGACCAAGTTGGCGCCGATGCTGCGCGGCTATAGCGAGGCGCGCGGCGCGGTTCGCACCGAGGGGCGGGTCATCGGCGTCGAACGCGCCGGCGAAAGCGGCGACGTCACGGAGCTGGTGCTCGACAGCGGCGAGCGGATTGCGGGCGACCTGTTCATCGATTGCTCGGGTTTCCGCGCATTGCTGATCGGGGGGGCGATGGACGCGGCGTGGGAGGATTGGTCGCACTGGCTGCCCTGCGACCGCGCCGCGGCGCTTCCGACGCAGAGTATGCCAGGACCGATCGAGCCCTATACCCGCGCCACCGCGATGAGCGCGGGCTGGCGCTGGCGCATCCCGCTGCAGCATCGCGTCGGCAATGGCTATGTTTTTTCGAGCGCCTTCCTGCCGGAGGATGCGGCGTGCGACGCGATCCTGGGCGCGGTCGAGGGCGCGCGACAAGCCGAGCCGCGCATCCTGCGCTTCCGCGCCGGGCGGCGGGCCCAAAGCTGGGTCGGCAATGTCGTCAGTATCGGCCTTGCCAGCGGCTTCCTGGAACCGCTCGAATCGACGAGCATCCACCTTGCGCAAATGGCGGTGATGCGGCTGATCGAATTGTTTCCGGAGCGCCGGATCGACCCCGCCGACCGCGTCGCATTCAATGCCACGGTCGATTATGAATATGACCGCGTCCGCGACTTTCTGATCCTCCATTATCACGCGACGACCCGCGATGATTCGGACTTCTGGAACCATGTCCGCACCATGGCGGTGCCAGACAGCCTCGCCGAAAAGCTGGAGCTGTGGCGCGAGAGCGGCCGGATCGAGAAATATGGAGAAGGCCTGTTCCTCGAACCCAGTTGGGTCGCGGTCTATCTGGGGCAGGGGCAGCTGCCGGAGCGCTACGATCCCCGCGCGGACAATCCGACCGCCCCGGCCCTGACCCGCACGCTTGACGAGATTGCGGGCAGTATCGCGCAGCGTGTGGCGGCAATGCCCGATCATGCAACTGCCTTGCGCGCGCATGGCGCCTGGAGCGGCGTATGAGCGCGGTCGCGCGCGTCGCGGTCCTGGGCAGCGGCGTGATCGCGCTGTCGGCCGCCATCGCCTTTCGCCGCGCTCTGCCCGCTGCCCGCATCACATTGGTCGAGCGCCCCGTCAGTCCCAACGCGCTGCTCGATCGGATCGGCGCGGCGACGCTGACGATCGACGGCTTTCACCGCGCGATCGGGCTGGACCAGGCGCTGTTCATCCGCCGCACCGGCGCGGTGGCGATCCGGCGGGTGGAGCTCGACGGCGTCCAACTCGCCCCGCCCGGTGCGATCCCGCATGTCGATGGCGTCGCGCTGCACCAGCTATGGCTGCGCAGCGAACGCGAACGCACTGGCCGGACAATGCCATGGCCGACGCTGGCTGCGCGCGACGCGGAACCGTTCGGAGTACGTTTCGACATGGCGGCCTATTCGGCGCTGCTCGCCGAGATGGCGGCGGCGCTGGATATCGCGCGGGCGTCGGACGTGCCGGAGGCGGACCTGCTCCTCGATTGCGCCGCGCCCGGCGACGACTGGACCGACTGGTCCGCCCACCTGCCATCGCTGGTCGCCCAGCCGATCTCGAGCGGCGCGCCCGAGGGCGAGACGATCGCGACCGGCGCCGGGGCAGTCGAGTGGCGCAGCCCGCCCTGGGGCTGGCGCCTGTCTCGGGGGGCCGGCTTGCCGCCGGGGCGTCATCCCGCGCCGCGCGCCGGCAACCGCATCGCGCTGGGCGAAGCTACGCTGGTGGCCGAGCCATTCGACGGCCATGCTCTTTCTGCCGCGCACGGCGATATCCTGCGCGCGATCGAGTTCATGCCGCATGCCGAGCCCTCACCGCGCGAGGCCGCGGAATATAATCGCCGCACCGCCATCGCGCACGGGCGGCTGCTGGACTGGGCGACCGAGCGGTGGAACGGCCTGGCGACGCCCGATCTCGCGAACTTGCGCACCGGCTTTGCCGCGCGGGGGCGTATGCCCTATCGCGACTGGGACCCGGTGACGCCGGGCGAGTGGATCGGCTGGTGGCTTGCCCAGGGGGTGCGCCCCGAGCGCATCGATCCAACCGCCCGCGCAGTCGCCGAAACGAAGATCATCCGTATGATGGAGGGGATTTGATGAAGAAGCTGTTGGTTCTGGCGCTCGGCGCCGCGCTCGCCGCGCCGGTCGCCGCGCAAGAGAGCAAGGTCAATCCCGAGATCTGGCCGTCGCCGACCTGGCCGCAGCAGACCGACAACGCTGTCGAGGCGCGCATCAAGGCGCTCATCGCCAAGATGAGCGTGGAGGAGAAGGTCGGGCAGGTGGTTCAGGCCGACATCTCCGCCGTCACGCCGGAGGATGTGCGTACCTATCATCTAGGTTCGGTGCTCAATGGCGGCAGCAGCGGCCCCTATGGCGACGACTTCGCCCTCGCACCCAAATGGCTGCAGCTCGCCGACGAATTCTACGAAGCGTCGATCGACAAGAGCGGCGGGCGCGTCGGCATTCCGGTGATCTGGGGCACCGACGCGGTCCATGGCCACAGCAACATCATCGGCGCGACGCTGTTCCCGCACAATATCGGCCTGGGCGCGATGCGCGACCCGGACCTGATCGAGAAAATTGCGCAGGCGACCGCGCTGGAAATCCGCGCGACCGGCCAGGAATGGACCTTCGCCCCCACCGTCACCGTCCCGCGCGATTTCCGCTGGGGCCGCGCCTATGAAGGCTATTCCTCCGACCCGAAACTGGTCGCTTCCTATGTCGAGCGGATGGTGCGCGGGTTGCAGGGGCCGGGCAATGGCACCAACCTGCTGTCGGGTCCGTACGTCATCGCATCGACCAAGCATTTCCTCGCGGATGGCGGCACGCATGAAGGACGCGATCAGGGCGATGCGCGGATCAGCGAAGCGGAACTGCGCGACGTCCACGGTGCCCCCTATATCCCCGCGATCGAGCAGGGCGTGGCGACGGTGATGGTCAGCTTCTCGAGCTGGAACGGCACCAAGATGACGGGCCACAAGGGGCTGCTCACCGATGTGCTCAAGGATCGCATGAATTTCGGCGGCTTCCTCGTCTCCGACTGGAACGCACACGGCCAGGTCGAAGGCTGCACCAACGCGTCCTGCCCCAAGGCGATCAACGCCGGGCTCGACATATACATGGCGCCCGACAGCTGGAAGCCGCTGTGGAACTCGCTGCTGGCGCAGGTGAAGTCGGGCGAGGTGCCGATGGCGCGCCTCGACGATGCGGTCGCGCGCATCCTGCGCGTCAAGATGCGGCTGGGACTGTTCGAAGCGGGCAAGCCCTCCTCACGCAAATATGCCGGTGACTGGTCGCTGCTCGGCCATGCCGATCACCGTGCGATCGCGCGCGACGCGGTGCGCAAGTCGCTGGTGCTGCTCAAGAACAGCGGATCGGTGCTGCCGGTGAAGGCGGGCGCGCATGTGCTGGTCGCCGGGGACGCGGCGGACGATATCGGCCGCCAGTCGGGCGGCTGGACGCTGACCTGGCAGGGCACCGACGTCACCAACGCCAACTTCCCTGGCGCGACCTCGATCTGGAAGGGGCTCGAGAATGCGGTTACCGCCACTGGCGGCAGCGCCGAACTGGCGCCCGACGGCAAGTTCGCGAAGAAGCCCGATGTCGCGATCGTCGTGTTCGGCGAGACGCCCTATGCCGAGTTTCAGGGCGACCTCAAGACGCTCCAGCTGCGCCCCGAACTGCGCAAGCCGTATGAGACGATGAAGGCGCTCAAGGCGCAGGGCATCCCGGTCGTCGCGGTGATGGTCACCGGCCGCCCGCTGTTCATGAACCCGGAGCTCAACGTCGCCGATGCGTTCGTCGTCGCCTGGCTGCCGGGATCGGAAGGGGCGGGCATCGCCGACCTGCTGGTCCAGCGCAGAGATCGCCGCGCGCCCTATGACTTCGTCGGCAAGCTGCCCGCAGCCTGGCCCGCGACCGCGCGCGCGGACGGCCCGGTGCTGTTCCCGTTCGGCCACGGCCTGACGCTGGCAGGCGGCGCCATGCCGTGGAAGCCGCTGTCCGAGGAATCGGGCGTGGCGGACGAGGACGCCGGCAACGTCTATTTCGCCAATGGCGTGCCGTCGGCGTCCTGGTCGCTCCAGGTGCTGGGCGGAACCGGCGATTCGACGCGGATCACCGCGGTCCCGGCGGACGCCGCCAGCGGGCGCGTGCGGGTGACGGCGGTCAACCATGTGGTGCAGGAAGGCGCGCGCCGCTTCGCGATCGCATCCGGCCCAGCCGATGTCGCGCTCGCGACGCAAGCGCCGCTCGACCTGACGCGTGAGGTCAATGGCGACGTCCTGCTGGTCGCGACGATGCGCGTGGATGCCAAGCCTGCTGGTTCGGTGCAGTTCCGTATGGGCGATGCCGCTGTGCGCGCGACCCCGATCGAGACGGCGGCGCCGGGCGAATGGACCAGCTATGGCGTGCCGCTCAAATGCTTTGCCAAGGGCGGCGCGAACCTCGGCCGCGTCGCTTCCCCATTCACGCTGCGCAGCGAGGGTGCCTTCACCTTCAGTCTTGCCCGCGTCGCGCTCGGCAATGCGGCGGACAAGGTCATCGCCTGCCCGTAAGCTAACGGATCATCGCCGCGATCTGGTCGGCATGGCCGGGAAGCTCCCCGGCCACCTCGGCATAGGTCGCGGCGATGTGCCGCATCGCGGAAGTGACGCGGCCATCGTCCATCGAATCGACCAGCGGGTCGTGCCCCTGCGGCTCGATCCGCTGGCCTAGCAGTACCGCGACCCAGCTCGGCACGCCGAACAGGTCATGGTCGAAGCGCCGCACCCGCCCGCGCTCGCGCCACAATTCCAGCTTTCCGGCAAGACTGTCCGGGATCGCCATCTCCCCGACATGGCGCCAGAACGCCGTGTCGCGGCGCTCCGTCGCCTTGTAGTGCAGCACGATGAAGTCCCGGACATATTCATAGGCTTCATGCATCAGCCGGTTATATTCGTCGCGCCCGCGCGGCCCCATGTCGCGGTCGGGGAACAGCCACATCAGTTTGGCGATGCCGGTCTGAATGAGATGGATGCTGGTCGATTCGAGCGGCTCGATGAACCCCGCCGAAAGCCCCAATGAAACGACATTTCCCTCCCACTGACGCTCGCGCACCCCGGCGGTGAAGGACAGGCTGCGCGGCGCATCGGTCGCGGGCGCATCGAGATTGGCGAGCAAGGTCTCGCGCGTGTCGTCCTCGCTTCCGAACGCACTCGCATAGACGATCCCGTTGCCGGTGCGATGCTGCAGAGGGATGCGCCATTGCCAGCCAAAGCCATGCGCGGTCGATCGCGTCAGCGGCGTCAGCGGATCGACCCGTTCGCACGGCACCGCGATCGCGCGGTCGCAGGGCAGCCAGTGCGACCAGTCGCAATAGCCGACCCCAAGCGCGTCGCCGAGCAACAGGCTGCGAAAGCCCGAACAATCGATAAAGAAATCGCCCGCGACGCACCGTCCATCGTCGAGCACCACCGCCGTGACATGGCCGCTCTCGCCATCCCGCTCGACGCTGGCGATCCGCCCCTCGACCCGACGGACGCCGCCCGCCTCGGCCCGGCGGCGCAGAAAGGCGGCATAGAGTCCGGCGTCGAAATGATAGGCATAGGCCAGCCCGCCCAGCGGCGAGCGCGGGTCGGCGGCAGGGTGGGTGAAGCGGTCCCGCCGCGCCATCTGCGCCGACATCCAATAGTCTTCGAGCGCGCCGATCCGGTGCTTCAGCCAGAATTGGTGAAAGGCGACGCCCTCGAAGTCGTGGCCGACGTCGCCGAACGGGTGGAGGTAGTGGTCGCCCTGCCGCGCCCAGTTCACGAACTCGATACCCAGCTTGATCGTTGCGCCGGTCTCGCGGATGAAGTCGCGCTCGCCGATGCCCAGCCGGTGGTTGAACTCGCGGATCGGCGGGATCGTCGCTTCGCCGACGCCGACCGTTCCGATCGCGTCGGATTCGATCAGAGTGACGGTGCGCCTGCCATCGTTGAGAAAGCGTGCTGCGGCAGCTGCCGCCATCCATCCGGCGGTGCCCCCACCGACGATGACGATGCTGGCGACGGGTGCGTTCATGGCTTCTCGCTAGCAGGTTGCACGGTCGTCCGCACCGTCGCGATCGACGCGCCGGGCGAGCGCTTCAGTTCGCCGGCACCAGCACCGGTTCTTCGCGGATGACATAAACGGGTCCGATCTCGATCTCCTGGCGCGCGGCCCCGGTATGCAGCGTCAGCTGTGCGGTGCCCTCGGCGATGTCCATGCCGGACTGCGTCCGAAACTGGTAGAGCCTCCAGTTCGGCCCGACCTTGACCTGCTTGTCGAGGAAACCGTCATAGGGCGCGGCGTTCTTCTGGATGCGGACCGACAACAGCCCATGACCGTCCGGCGTCGCCGCGGACAGTGTGCGGGCGAGCACCGCGATGGTCAGGATGTCGCCCTCCTTGATCCCGTTGTTCAGTGCGATGCTGGCACCCGAGACATGCGGTGCGCTTCCCGCGGCGGATACGCTGAACAGCGTCCCCACCCGGCCATAGACGTTGGTGACGGTGGGCTTGGTCGTCTGCCCCTCCCCATAGATCCCCCAGTCGCGATTGGCCGGATCGTTGAGCATCCGCCCCTTGTCCTTCAGCTGCGGCGGAAGTTCGGGGTCGGGGGCGGCGGCGGTCTCGACGCGCTTGACCGTGCGGATGCTGGTCGCGCCCTCGACGATGATCGCCTGGCCGATCTCGATCACCTGCTTGGCGCCGGCGAGCTGAAGCCCGACGATCGCCTGCCCGGCCGGGATCGCCTTGTCGGCACGCGTGGTCACCTCGTAAAGCGCCCAGTCGCTCCCGACCTCCAGCGTCTGATCGCCAAAGCCGGGATAGGGGGCGGCGTTTTGCTGGAATCGCACGCCGATCCGGCCCTTGCCGTCCGCCGCTTCGGATTTCAGCGTCCGGGCATAGAAGGCCACGGTATAGTCGCGCCCGGCCACGATCCCGGTGCGTATCGGCACATTGGCGCCGCTGTCATAGATATTGGCGCCGGCGCGCGCGACGGTCACCTGCACCGCCGCGCCCCCGCCTGGAATGGCAGGGTCCTTCACGTTCCTGGTCGTCTGGTCGGTGCCGTAGAAGTTCCAGTCCATCCGCGACGGATCGTTGATCAAGGTTCCCGGCAACGCATCGTCCAGCGCCTGAAGTTCCGGCGTCGGCTGTGCTTGCTGCGCCTGAGCAGCGCCCGGGACGAGCGCGGCCAGCGCCACTGCGGCGATCAGAGCGCGCTTCATTCGGGCAACCCCATCGCACCGCGAAGACCCGGCAGCCATTGCTTCTTCTCCTTGTCGTAAAAGGGGAAGGTGTTGCTGTACGCCCAGGCGCACATGCCGATGTCCAGCGGGCCGAACGCAGCGGTAACCGCGCGGTGATAGTCGACGCGCTGATCGAGGCTGGTGGTCGTATGCGCGCCGGTTTCGCCCATGAAGGGCGTCTTGCCGGTGCGCGCGACATAGGCGCGGATCTTCGCGACATCGCGCTTCAGCCGTTCCGCGTCCTCGGCACTGCCATAGCTTCGCCCCAGCGGCGGCGCGGGGTTGACCCAGCTCGCGCCCTGATGGGTGAAGTCGAACGGCTCATAATAGTGAAAGGTCGGGACGATATGGGGATCGTCGGGCAGCGGCAGCGTCGCCAGACTGTCGATTCCGCTCCAGAATTCGCCGCCGATGATGACCGGTCGGTCGGGATTGGTCTCGCGAATGGCCTTCAGGGCCGGGGTGAGTACGGCGAGCAAATTGCTGTGGTTGAACTTGTCGTGCGGCTCGTTCTCGATCTCGAACCAGACATGCTCGCGCGGCATGTCGGCGAACCGCGCCGCGATCTGGCGCCACATCGCCGCCAGCTGCGGCGCGCTGCCCAGCGGGTCCTTGTGGATCGCATCGAAATGATGGCTGTTGAGGATCACGTTCAGCCCCGCCGCGCGCGCTTGTTCCACCGCGGTGCGGATGCGCTTCATATAGGCTTCGTCGATCTTGAAGTCCGGCCCCTTCCCGGCATGGGTGTCCCACCGCACCGGCAGGCGCACCGTCTTGAACCCCGCCTTGGCAATGATCGCCATATCGTCACCGGCCAGCGGCTTGCCGCCCCAGGCCGATTCGGCCGGCGGCTCGAACGTGTTGCCGATGTTGATACAGGTGCCGACCGGCAATTTGTCGGTGCGGGCGGGTGCCGCCTGCGGTCCGGCGGCAAGCATCGCGGCAAGCGCAATAAGCCCGATCATAGCTCTCTCCATCTCTGCTCCGGCCACTGGCGGGCGGTCGCGACTCGATTGGTAGCGCTATCAGACAACGCTGGTCAATCGGGTTGATTGTAGGAGCGGGCCAGCGCCGCCGTTCAGCACAGCTGAACCGAACTAGGGCAGCCGCCGTGCTCCCGCCGCGCGCAACGCCGCGATGTTCGGAAATCCGTCGACCGCCATCAGCAGATCGGCCTCGGCCAGGATCGATCGCAGGACATGCGCCGCGCCCTCCGCGCCGCCAAGCGCCAGGCCGTAACAATAGGGGCGGCCCACGCCGACCGCAGTCGCGCCGAGCGCCAGCGCCTTGGCAACATCGCTTCCCGACCGGATGCCCGAATCGAACAGCACCGGCACGTCGCCCGCCGCTGCGACGACATCGGGCAACAGGTCGATCGCGGCGATCCCGCCATTGGCCTGACGCCCGCCATGGTTGGAGCAATAGATGCCGTCGGCGCCCTCATCGATCGCGCGGCGCGCATCGTCTGGGTGGCAGATGCCCTTGAGGACGAGCGGCAATTTGGTCAGCGAGCGCAGCCACTTCATGTCGGCCCAGCTCAGTACGCGGCCGAAGGTCGCGGCCCAGGTCATCACCGCCGCGCGCGGGTCCTCAGCCACGGGCTTGGCCAGCATCTTTTGAAAGCGCGGGTCGGACCAGTAGTTGGACAGGACATGCCCGCGCAGCTGCGGGAAGCTGGCGGTGTTGAGGTCGCGCGGCCGCCACCCGGTGACCCAGGTGTCGAGCGTCACCACGATCGCCTTATACCCTGCCGCCTCGGCGCGACTGACCAGGCTCGCCGCAAGTTCGGGGTCCTTGGGCGTATAGAGCTGGAACATTCCCGGCGTGTCGCCCATCGCCGCCGCGACATCCTCCAGCGGATCGTTGGTCAGCGTCGAGACGGTGAGTGGCACCCCGGTCATCGCCGCTGCGCGCGCGGCGGCGATATCGCCATGCCCGTCCTGCGTGCACATGCCCGTCACGCCGACCGGGGCCATGAACAGCGGGGAGGGGAGCTTCATTCCCAACAGTTCGACTGACAGGTCACGGGTCGCGCAATCGACCATCATCCGCGGCACGATGCCCCAATGGCGAAACGCATCGGCATTGGCCCGCTGCGTCTGCTCGTCCCCGCACCCGCCCTGAACATAGTTCAGCAGCGACGGCGCCATCGCCGCCTCGGCGCGCTTTTCAAGGCTGGCGAAATCGACAGGGGTCGTTGGGAGCACGCCCTGAAGGCCCGCGAAATAGATCTGGTGCTGATAATCGCCAAAGTGCGGCATCGCGTCCTCCCCCCGAAACCCTTCGCTTTGCGCGGCGTGGTTGGCGCCCGCGCAGGATAAACATAACGCGCTTATCTCGCAGTTTGCGCTACCATAAAGCCGCTCGTCGGCGTCGCCCACCTTTCCGTTCGGTCGCAGCCAGACTCCACTGCTACGGCACACTTAGCTCAAGTCGCACCGACCCGTCAGGCAGCGAACGCCTTAACCAGGGTGCGCACCACGGCTCGGGCCATATCCTCGATCGGCAGACCGGCTCGCATGGCGGCTTCGACATGTACCGGGTGCACGAACACCGTGACCGCATCGCGCACCACCCCGGCGGCGGTGGCGACATCGTCGATCCGGAACTCGCCGCGCTGCACGCCGTCGTCGAGGATGCGCTCGACCAGTCCGGTCATGGCGCGCCCATAGGCTGCGATGATCTCTGGCCGCTCCTCCATGATCCGGCGATAGAGCGCGTAGATTTCCGGATCGCCGGCCAGTCGCTCGCGCTTGCGCGTCTGGAGCGCCAGCACCATCGCCTCCAGCCGCTCGGCGGCTGGGCCGTCCGCCTCGACGAAGGCGGATGCCATTGCCGCCTCATCGCGCATGGCCTGCTCGACCACTGCGTCGAAAATCTCGGCCTTTGAGCGGAAGTGGCGATAGAGCGTGGTGTGCGAGGTGCCCATCGCCCGCGCGATGTCGACGACATTTGTCTTCGCTCCGCCATAGCGGCGCAGCTGCTCGACCGCGGCGTCGAGGATGCGGGCGCGAACTGGGTCGTCGGCAATCGGCGCATTGTTCATCCGCCGTACCTAGATCGCAAAAGACAGTGTTGCAATAACGAACAGATTATGAAATTTGTTCGATGTAACGCGGCTCCGCGTTGTCGCCAAAGGAACGCCTGATGGAACAGCCTATCCCAACGATATCCCGTACTGCGTTCGTCACCGGAGGCTCCGGCTTTGTTGGCGTCCGGCTCATCGGTCGGCTTGTCGCCGAAGGATGGTCGGTTCGCGCCCTCGGACGCAGCGAAGGCGCATTGCGCAAGGTAGCTGCGCTCGGCGCTGAGCCGGTACGGGGCGATCTGACCGACGGGCAGGCTTTGGCGGTCGGGATGCACGGTTGCGAGGTCGTTTTCCACGTCGCCGCCCACTTCAAACTATGGGGTCGGAATAAGCTGTTCGAGCGGATCAATGTCGGAGGAACACGCGCGGTCGTCGAAGCGGCGCGCGCGACGCCTGGGGTGCGCCGGGTGGTGATGGTGAGCGCCGCCGCGGTCGTGATGGGCAAGCCGGAACCGATGCACTCGGTTCGCGAAGAGGAGCCTCTCCGCTTCAAACGTTATGCCCCCTATTCGGCATCCAAGGCGCGCGCCGAACGGCTGCTGCTCGATGCGAACGGGTCTCGCGCGGGGTTCGAAACGATCGCGGTCCGTCCGCCCTTCATCTGGGGCGCGGGCATGACGACGCTCGACGAGATGGCGCACACCGTCACCGCAGGCCGGTTCCGATGGGTTGGCGGTGGGGGCCAGGCCATGTCGACTTGTCACGTCGACAATCTGTGCCATGCATTGATGCTCGCAGCCGACCGTGGCCGCGGCGGCGAGGCCTATTTCGTGAGCGACGGGCGCGACCGGACGCTGAAGAGCGTGATCGCGCCGCTTCTGGCGACGCGCGGCGTCGATCCCGGCGAGCGCGCGGTGCCCTTTGGGATCGCCTGGGCGTTGGCGGGGGGCATGGGCTTTTTCTGGCGCACGTTTCGCCTCGAGGGCGAGCCGCCGATCACGCGCCAGATGCTGCGCCTGATCGGCAAGGATTTCACGGTCGACATCGGAAAAGCCCAGTCGGAATTGGGATACGGCGCACGCGTGAGCTGGGAGGACGGCCTCGCCGAGATACGCCGGGCCTGCGATTGAAGAAATGGCGCGCCCGGCAGGATTCGAACCTGCGGCCCCAAGCTTAGAAGGCTCGTGCTCTATCCAACTGAGCTACGGGCGCGCGTTTCGACCCGTTAGCGCGGATTGCGTGGGCGGGGAACCGCGATCATAGTCCATGCGGGCTATCACGGGGTTGGCGATGGGCGAAGAGGCGGCACCGGTACGGATCAATGCGGGGCAGGTCGCAGGCGGGCATTTCCGTTACTACGACTATGTGATGGCCGCGTTCTGCGTCATCCTCGTCCTGTCCAATGTGGTGGGCGCGGCCAAAGTGGCGACGCTGGGCGGCCTTACCTTTGGCGCCGGCATCCTGTTCTTCCCCTTGTCCTATGTCATCGGCGACGTGCTGACCGAAATCTACGGCTACGCGCGCGCGCGCCGCGTCATCTGGGCGGGGTTTGCCGCGACCTTCTTCGCCGCCGTCATGTGCTGGGTGATCGTGGCGATGCCCCCCGCGCCCGGCTGGGAGGGGCAGGAGGTGTATGAGGCTGCGTTCGGGCAGGTGTGGCGGATCGTCGGCGCGTCGATGATCGCCTTTTGGGCAGGCGAGTTCGTCAATTCCTACGTCCTCGCGCGGATGAAGCTGTGGACCGGCGGCAAACATCTGTGGAGCCGCACCATCGGCTCGACCGTGTTCGGCCAGGGCATCGACAGCCTGATCTTCTACCCGCTCGCCTTTCTCGGCGTGTGGACGACCGAGCAGGTGCTGATCGTGATGGTTACCAATTGGGGCCTCAAGGTGCTGTGGGAGGTTGTGCTGACCCCCGTCACCTATGCCGTGGTCGGGTTCCTGAAAAAGCGCGAGGGTGTCGACGTGTTCGACGAGGGAACCGACTTCACGCCGTTCCGTACCCGGGTTTGACGGATCGCAAAGTGCGCGCCGGATGATCGGCGCATCGTCGCTCCATCAACAGGAGACTGACGATGAACATGGCCGTTCGGCAGGAACGCTTCCAGGAAGCCGTCTCAGTGGCGGCGCCCGCTGCACCCCTGCGCCGCAATCGCGGCGAGCATGTATTCGACCTGCACCCGGCGCTCCATATCGGCGTGTTCGCGGGCTTCTTTGCCTATCTCGGCATCATGTGGGCCGCCTTTGGCGAAAAGGGGCTGGCCATCCCCTTCGTCATCTTCGCAGTGTTTCTGGCGGCGGCATTCGTCGTCCCCGCTTGGTGGGCGCGGATTGCGCCGGGCGAGGGGCGCAAGCCGGGCTGGAGCGAATTCATCGCCGAAGGGCTTCCCAGTGGATCGGGGTCCGTGACTGCGGGCGGGGCGATCGTCCAGGTGATGATCATGCCCGCGATGCTGGTGCTCTGGGGTCTTATCGTCGCCGCGATCCGTTTCGCAGTCTGATCAACCAAACCTCCCCCTCCGGCGGGCGAGCCCTCGGGTTCGCCCGCTTTTCTTTTATCCTGCGGCAAGATCGTCCAGCGCGGCGCGGTCGCGAATCGCGATGCCGTGGCTGCCCCGCCGCGCGATCAAGCCAGCGGTTTCGAGGGCGGTCAGCGTACGGCTGACCGTCTCGATCGTCAGCCCAAGCAATTGCGCCATCTCCCCGCGCGTCAGCGGTAGCTCGAAGCTCTCGGCGTCATGGCAGGGCGCGGGGCTAGCTGCCCGCGCGAAAGCGAGGATCAGTGCAGCGACCCGCCCCTTGGCCTGGCGCTTGGAAATCAGGTCGATCAGCGCGCGGCTTTCGTCCAGCTCGCGACTGACCTCATCGGGCAGGCGGCGGGCGAGCGCCGGACGCGCATCGCTGAGCGCGGCAACCCGCGAGGCTGGAAACAGGCACGCCTCGCTGTCGGTCAGCGCGGTGACGTGCAGCGTCGCGGTTGAGGCGAACAACTGGCCCAGCATTCCCGCGGGATGGACCAGTGCGACGATCCGCTCGGTCCCGTCGCGATCGATGGTCGACATCTTCGCCGCGCCCCGGGTCAGAGTCGCGCAGACCGTCGCCGAATCGCCTGCCGCGATGATTGTCTCACCACGCACATAGCGGCGATGATGGCCGATCCGGGCCAGCTCGCCGCGATCCTCGGGCGACAAAGCCGAACAGACCGCGCGATCGGCGACCGGGCAGGTATCGCAAACGATCGGTGCGTTCATATGAGGTGCTGCGGGTCCAGCCCCCTCCCCCACCCGGCCATCCATAGAATAGACTGGCGCCGGGTGGCCGGGTGGGGGAGCGGGCTGGTACCGTTCATCACAGTCAAGCCACCGCTTCGAGCAGCCCTTCGAACAGGCGGCGTCCGTCGGTGCCGCCATGCGCGGCTTCGATCTTGCGTTCGGGATGCGGCATCATGCCCAGCACATTGCCGCTGGCATTGACGATGCCTGCGATTTGCCGTGCGCTGCCGTTGACGCTGCCCGCATAGCGGAAGGCAACGCGGCCCTCGCCCTCGATCCGGTCGAGCGTATCCGCATCGGCGAAGTAATTGCCGTCATGATGCGCGACCGGGATCGAGATCGTCTCACCCGCATCATAGCGGCTGGTGAAGATCGACTGGCTGTTCTCGACGGTCAGATCGACATCACGGCAGACGAAGTTCAGTCCCTCGTTGCGCATCAGCGCGCCCGGCAACAGCCCGGTTTCGGTCAGCACCTGAAACCCGTTGCAGATGCCGATGACCGGCACGCCGCGATTCGCCGCCTCGACCACCGCGCGCACCACCGGAGATCGCGCCGCGATCGCGCCGCAGCGCAGATAGTCGCCATAGGAAAAGCCCCCGGGCAGCGCGATCAGGCCAAGGCCGTCTGGAAGGTCGCTCTCGCCATGCCAGACCATCTCCGGCTTGCGGCCGGTCACGCTCTCGATCGCCACCGCCAGGTCGCGGTCGCAATTCGATCCGGGAAAGACGATGACGGCGGTCTTCACTGTTTTTCTACCCGGTAATTCTCGATCACGGTGTTGGCGAGCAGTTTGGTGCACATCGCATCGATATCCGTGTCGGTGATGCCGTCGGCAACGTCGAGTTCGATCAGCTTGCCGACCCGCACTTCGCCCACGCCAGAAAAGCCGAGTGAGCCGAGTGCGTGTTCGATCGCCTTGCCCTGCGGGTCCAGCACGCCGTTCTTCAGGGTGACGACGATGCGCAGCTTCATGGAATTTCCTCCGGGGATTTGCCGCGCCCTATGGGCCTAACGCCACGCGGGTTCAAGATTTCATCGCCCATTTACCGGCTTCGGCGACACTCGGCAGTGCCGAGTCGCCGCCGCAGGGGCGGGGCGCGGTCCTGGAGGTTGGCGAGATGGCATTTCTGGCGATCACCCTGTTCGTCGCGCTGGCGGCGTTCGGCAGGGACTATTTCGGGTGGAGCGACCCGAGCGGGCAGGTTCAGATCGCGCTGATCTGTTCCTTCATCTTCGGGATCATCGCCGGTCTGAAGGCGAAGGGGTAAGCGGCGCGTAGCATCCCACCGTCATCCCCGCGAAAGCGGGGACCCATCTCGTGCGCTGGTCCTCCAACGCAACAGTTGTGCTGGTGGAACGTCCGGGAGATGGGTCCCCGCGTTCGCGGGGATGACGTGCCAAAGACTACTTCCCGCGCTTCTTGCGATGGGTTTCCAGGTCGAGCACCGCCGAATCGGCGCCCTCCGGCAACAGGCCCAGCCGGCGCGCGACTTCCTGATAGGCTTCGACCTCGCCGCCCAGGTCGCGGCGGAACCGGTCCTTGTCCAGCTTCTCGCCGCTCGCCATGTCCCACAAGCGGCAGCCATCGGGACTGATCTCGTCGGCCAGGATGATCCGGGCATAGTCATTGTCCCAGATCCGCCCGAACTCCAGCTTGAAGTCGACCAGCCGGATGCCGATCCCGGCGAACAGGCCCGACATGAAGTCGTTCACGCGGATCGCCATGTCGGCCATGTCGTGCAGCTCTTCCTGGCTCGCCCAGCCGAAGCACAGGATGTGCTCGTCGGTGACCAGCGGATCGCCCAGCGCATCGTCCTTGAAATAATATTCGATGATCGTGCGCGGCAGCGGCGTGCCTTCCTCGATCCCCAGCTTCTTGGCCAGCGACCCGGCGACGACGTTGCGCACCACCACCTCGATCGGGACGATCTCGACCTGGCGGATCAGCTGCTCGCGCATGTTCAGGCGGCGGATAAAGTGGGTCGGGATGCCGATATTGCCGAGCAGCGTGAAGATATGCTCGGAAATCCGGTTGTTCAGGACGCCCTTGCCGTTGATCGTGCCCTTTTTCTGGGCGTTGAACGCGGTCGCGTCGTCCTTGAAATACTGGATCAGCGTGCCGGGTTCGGGGCCTTCGTAGAGGATCTTGGCCTTGCCCTCATAGATCTGGCGGCGGCGTGCCATGGCGGGTCGGGTCCTTCAAAAACGCGGTGCCCCGGCGGCGCGGTCTCCGCGCGGCGCCGGGGCTTCGGTCCGGGCCTATATCGAAACCTGGTCGAGCGCGCAATCAATCGCTCGGCGGCGGAACGACCCGGTTACGCCGCCGCCGCCAGCGCAAGGCCAGCCAGATCAGCGGACCGAACACCAGCACCCATGGGGCGAGTACAATCAGGACGGTGAGCAGCCCGCGAAGCCCGATCAGGAACAGGCTGCCCGAATCGGCCAGCGTATCCCCGATCTGCGCGCCGAACCCGCCGGCATCGGCGGCCTGCGCGTTATAGCCGATCTCGATCGTCGAGAAGGCGACCCGTCCGCGAAGCTCGGTCAGCCATCCCTTCGCCTGATCCAGCTCCTCCTGCGCCTCCGCCACCGCGCGTTCGGCGGCGACCAGATCGCCGACGCCGCCCTGACGGGTGCGCAGAATTTCGGTCAGGCGGCCGACGAGCAGTTCGCGCTGACGGATGCGCGCTTCGGCGTCGACCATCTGCTTGGACACGTCCTCCGCCTCGATCGCCGTATCGACCGGGCGACCGCCCTTGTCCGACGCGACCTTGTTGAGGGTGTCGAGAAAGGCGCGCGCACTCTTGCTCTCGACCCGCAGCTTCAGCGTGCCATTGCCGTAATCGGCCTCGCCGCCGGACCGCTGCAGCCCGGCGACCTGACAGCGCGCTGCGCCCATCTTGTCGCACAGCGCGACATGCGCCTGTTGCAGTGCGGGGATCGCATCGCCCGGCAGGCGATAGCCGACGCGATAGATATAGGCGATGCGGGGCAGGGTGACTGCGACTGGCGCGGTGGTGGCGACGGCATCGCCTTCACCCGCCTTGGGCGCCGCGGTCTCGGCCATCGGCGCCTCCATCGCGGCCTCCTCCGCCACGGCGACATCCTGCTGCTGATCCGCCTGCCCGCAGGCGCTGAGCAGCGCGAGGCCAATCAGCATTGGCGATCCTGTTATCCAGCGCATGGCATCCCCTCCGGCAACCGCGTAAGCCCCCGATATCGGGGCACCGCGACATCACATCACAGCGCCGCGGATGGGGCAATGCCCCATTTCTGCCACAATCTGACGTCGACAGATCAGCTTTCGTCGCGATTGAACCAGCGACTGATGGCGTTTCGTCGTTCAGGCTCCCCGTCGTCATCGCGATAGGAGTCGATTTCGCCACCGGCGGCGATGGGCGCTGCGGTCCGATTGATCAACACACGCAGGCCCAGCGCCCCGATGAGCAGCAACAGCAATAGCAACAACAACGGGCTGACTGCCGCCAGCCCCTGGGCGAGTGCGGCGGTCGAGGTGACCAGCGTGTTCCCGGCATCGCGAAAGCTGGCATCTGCGGAGCCATTGAGTCCTGGCGCGGGCGTGCCGGAACTGTAGGTGATGAGTACCGGCGCGGTCGCCATCGTCTCGCCCACATCGGCCTCCGATTCGGCGATCACGTCGAGCGCGGTCTGGAGCCGCTGCGCGCGGGTCCGCTGTACCGGATCGTCGGAAACGCGCGCATTCGCGAGCTGTTCGCGGAGCCGGTTGACCAGCATGTTCGACCGGGCAGAAGCGGTCGCATCGGCGCCCGCAATCTCGGTCTCGACCAGCGCGCCGCCACCCCCCACAACAACCTTGGTCGCCGCCTCGCCGAAATTGCGCGCGACCGCGGGGTCGATCCGGAAGGTGAGCGTCGCAGCGATCTTGTTCGCATCGTCGACACGATAGCGCATCGCCAGAATGCGGCACCGCGCGGGACCCAGCTTGTCGCAGCCCTTGGCGTGCGATTCGACCACTGCCTTAACCTGAGCGGGCGGCACCTTATAGGCATAGCGATAGTCGAACGCCCCGCCGGTCGCGGTCAGCGCGGCGACCGCCTCGCCGCTGATCTTCTCCTGCCCCTTTTGCTTGGGCGCGCTGTCGCACCCGGCCAGCGCCAACAGCCCCAGCAATCCTGCAACGACTCGCATTCGATTCCCCCCGCGGTTCGCAGGCGAAACGATAGGGGAAATGGTTAACGCCCGGAAGGGAGAGTCTGCGCGGCTGTGCCGAATCGGGAAGGCGCGGCGCCGACCGTTTCTGATTTGTCCCCGGGCGGCGGCATTGCTATCGCCCTCGGGATGGCCACCGACCTTACCGATCCCTTCGACCAGATCGTCGATGCTCCCTTCGACAGCGCACTCTCCGAACGCTATCTCGTCTATGCGATGTCGACGATCACCGCGCGGTCGCTTCCGGATGTGCGCGACGGGCTGAAGCCGGTGCATCGCCGCCTGCTCTGGGCGATGCGGCTGCTGAAGCTGGACCCGAGCCAGGGCTACAAGAAATGCGCGCGCGTCGTCGGCGATGTGATCGGCAAATATCATCCGCATGGCGACCAGTCGGTCTATGACGCGATGGTCCGTTTGGCCCAGACCTTTGCGCTGCGCTACCCGCTGGTCGACGGGCAGGGTAATTTCGGCAATATCGACGGCGATAACGCCGCCGCCTATCGCTATACCGAGGCGCGGCTGACGCAGGTCGCGATCGACCTGATGGACGGTCTCGACGAGAACGCGGTCGATTTTCGCCCGACGTACAATGGCGAGGACGAGGAACCGGAGCTGTTTCCGGGCCTGTTCCCGAACCTGCTGGCGAACGGCGCGAGCGGCATCGCGGTCGGCATGGCGACCAGCATCCCGCCGCACAATGCCGCCGAATTGCTCGACGCCGCGATTCTGCTGATCGAACAGCCCGCCGCGAGCGACGAACAGGTGCTCGAACTGGTTCGTGGCCCCGATTTCCCGACCGGTGGAATCGTGGTCGACAGCCCGGCCTCGATCGCCGAATCCTATGCCACCGGGCGCGGATCCTTCCGCGTGCGTGCCAAATGGGCGCTCGAGGATCAGGGCCGTGGCACGTGGCAGATCGTCGTCACCGAGATTCCCTATGGGGTGCAGAAGGGCAAGCTGATCGAACAGATCGCCGCGCTCATCAACGACAAGAAATTGCCGATCCTCGCCGATATCCGCGACGAATCGGATGCGGAGATCCGCATCGTCCTGGAACCGCGCGCGCGCACCGTCGATCCCCAGACGCTGATCGATAGTCTGTTCCGCCTCTCCGATCTCGAAACGCGGGTGTCGCTCAACCTCAACGTGCTCGATCACACCCGCACGCCCCGGGTGATGAGCCTCAAACAGGCGCTATCTGCCTGGGTCGATCACCAGTTCATCGTCCTGCGCCGCCGTAGCGAGCATCGGCTGCAGAAGATCGCGGATCGGGTGGAGCTGCTCGACGGCTATATCATCGCCTTCCTCAATCTCGACCGGGTGATCGCGATCATCCGCACCGAGGATGAGCCAAAGCCGGTGATGATGGCGGAGTTCGACCTCACCGACCGGCAGGCGGAAGCGATCCTCAACATGCGGCTGCGCGCATTGCGCAAGCTCGAGGAAATGGAGCTGCGCAAGGAGCGTGAGGCGCTGGCCAAGGAACAGGCCGAGCTTCAGGCGCTGCTGTCGAGCGAGGCGCGACAGCGCACCCGGATGAAGCGCGACCTGGCCAAGATCCGCGACCGCTATGGCCCAGAAACCGCGCTGGGCGCGCGGCGGACATTGGTGGCGGAGGCGGCGCCCGCGCGCGAAATCCCGCTCGAAGCGATGATCGAGCGGGAACCGATCACGGTGATCCTCTCCCAGCGCGGCTGGATCCGCGCGATGAAGGGCCATGCCGATCTGGCGAGCGCCGATACGGCGAAGTTCAAGGAAGGCGACGGTCCGTTCATCGCCTTCCACGCCCAGACGACAGACAAGCTGCTGCTCGCGGCGGAAAATGGCCGCTTCTACACGCTGGCGGCGGACAAATTGCCCGGCGGGCGTGGCTTTGGCGAGCCGGTGCGGCTGATGATCGATCTCGACGGCGGCACGGGTATTGTCGGACTGCTGCCCGCAAGTGCCGCCGAACGGCTGCTGGTCGCGGCCAACGACGGGCGTGGCTTCCTCGTCAAGACGGCCGATGTGATCGCCGAAACGCGCAAGGGCAAACAGGTCGTTAATCCGCGCGCGGGTGCGTCACTGCGCATCGTCCGGCCGGTCAGGACAGAGGATGACTATGTCGCGGTGATCGGCGACAACCGCAAGATGCTGGTCTTTCCGATGGCCGAACTCGCCGAACTGGCGCGGGGGCAGGGGGTGCAGCTTCAGCGCTATCGCGACGGCGGCCTGTCCGATGCGATCACGTTCCGCTTCGCCGACGGGTTGAGTTGGCGGATGGGCGGCGAACAGGGGCGAATGCGCAGTGAGACGGACCTTGCCCCTTGGCGCGCAGCACGTGGCGCGGCTGGACGGATGCCGCCAATGGGGTTCCCGCGCGATAATCGCTTTTAGAGGCGTTTTGAGCCAGCCGGTGCCGGTCCAGCCCGGGCTGAAAATCCCAACCACGCGTCGACTGCGTAGAATTACGCAACGCCTTTAGTCGCGCTTAACCAAATGTCCCTAATGCGGGAGCGATGTTTCTGTCGCGCCGCCGCCGCAAGGATAAGTCCGCCCCCGCGCCCGCCTTGCCCGCAGGCGAGACCGGGCGCGTGTGTGCAGCGCTGACGCTTGGCCCGGCAAGCACGGCGCAGGCCCTCAACCTGCTTCCGATCCCGGCTGCGATCGTCGAACGGCAAAACGGCCGCTTCTGCTTCGAAACGGTGAACCGCCCCTTCCGGCTCGCGGGCCTCGGCACGACGGTCGATCAATCTCCGGTGATCGGGTTGCTCGGCGACCGGATTGCCGAATTTCTCCAGTCGGACGCGACCGAAAGCGAGTTCGACTGGGAATTGGGCGACGCGGTCGATGCCCGTTTCTTCCGGGTAAGGCTGGCGCGACGCAGCACCGAAAAGCGCGGGAATCGCTGCCTCGTCACGCTCGTCGATCACACCTCCGAACTGCGGACTCAGCGCAGCCTGCGCCGCGAGATGTTGACCGACAGCCTCACCGGTCTGCCTAACAGGGCAGGCTTTGGCGAGGATCTGGAAAATGAGATCGAGCGCGTTGGCGTCGACAAGTTCGCGATCCTGATCATCAATCTCGACCGATTCAGCCGGATCAATGCGTGCATGGGCGGTCTGGCGGGCGACGAGTTGCTGATCTCGGTCGCGCGCCGGGTCAAGGGCGCACTGCGCGGCCATGATGTCCTCGCGCGGACCGGCGGCGACGAGTTCGCGATCCGTCTCGAACTCGATGACGGGCTTCAGGACGCGCTCCATGTCGCCAAGCGTATCCAGAATGCGCTGACCACGCCGTTCCGCCTTTCGGACTTCGAGATCAGGGTCGATTGCGCGATCGGTATTGCGATCGGCGAAGGCGGGCATGACGATGCCGAGGAGCTGATCCGTCACGCGCAATTCGCGATGAAGCGCAGCAAGGCGTCGGGCCGGACCGAAGTCTATCAGACCCGCGCCTTCGATGTCGTCCGCCAGGAATTCAGCATCGAAACCGAATTGCGGCGCGCGATCGACAATGGCGCCCTGTCGCTCAACTTCCAGCCGATCTGCGATCTCGCTACCGGCCGGATCGTTTCGTTCGAGGCGCTGGCGCGCTGGACCACCGAACAGGGCGTCGCGCTGTCCCCGGTCGAGTTCATACCGGTTGCCGAGGAATCGGGGCTGATCGTTCCGCTGGGCCGCTGGGCGATGCACGAGGCTGCGCGCACGGTCGCGCAATGGGACCGGCTGGCGGGCGGCGATTGCGGCGCCAAGGTCGCGGTCAACCTGTCCGCAATTCAGCTTCAGCGCGACCAGATCGCGCCGATGGTGGAGGCGGCGCTGGCGGCAAATGGCGTCGACGGACGCAAGATCACGCTCGAACTCACCGAAAGCGCACTGGTCACCGATCCCGACCGCATCGCGCGGACGATGCACGCGCTCAAAGCGCTCGGCACGACGCTGGCGATGGACGATTTCGGCACCGGCTATTCCAACCTCGCCTATCTTCAGAAGCTGCCGATCGACGTGCTGAAGATCGACCGCAGCTTCGTGTCGGGGATGCTCGCCGACCGCGACAAGGTGGCGATCGTCCGCGCGATCCTCAGCCTTGCCCAGGCGCTGGGGATGCAGACCACGGCGGAGGGGATCGAGACCAACGAGCTCGCCCAGACGCTCGCCGCGCTCGGCTGCAACTATGGTCAGGGCTTTCTCTATTCGCGTCCGCTGAGCGGCGAAGAGGCTTACGCGCTGCTGTCCGAACGCAACGCCTGAGCCACCACCTCATCCGCGATGTCGCCCGCTCGCGCCGCATCGGGAAAGCGCTCGGCGATCCAGCGTTCCTCGATTTGCCTCAGCGCCCGCGCGACTTCGGGACCTTTTGAAAGCCCGCGCGCGATCAAAGCGCCGCCCGACATGGGCAAAATCGGCACCACCCAGTCGCGCAGATGGATCAGCGCGGCGCGGCGCTCCTCTTCGCTCAGTCCGGGCGTCAGCGCGATCCGGTCGATCGCCGCTTCGCGCCCCGCCCGATAGGCCAGCGATTCCGGGTTCTCTGCCGGATCGATGAGCGCGGACCCGGTGCGCTTGCGTTGGACATTGGAGAGTTTGAGCCGCGCGGCGACCTGTTCGCCCAGCGCCGGATCGCGCGGCAGCAGCGCGGCGAGCCGGCGGATCGGGTCGGCGCCGATCCCGGTCGCCGCCTCCAGCGCCGCCAGCGCCGCCATCCGCGCGACGCCGTCCGCAGTGATCTCGGGCAATACCGGGCGGAAGATCCCCCGCTCCACCATCAGCGCGACGATCCGCACCGCATCGCGCGCGACCAGCAGCTTGAGCAGCTCGTCAGCGATCCGCTCGCGTGAGAGCGCCATGAGGTCGTTGGCGCGCGCGGTACAGGCGTCGAGCGATGCCGGGTCGGGCGTGTCTCCGAACCGCGCCAGGAAGCGGAAGAAGCGCAGGATGCGCAGATGATCCTCGGCAATGCGCTGCAACGGATCGCCGATGAAGCGGACATGGCGCGCCTCGAGATCGGCGAGGCCGCCGAAATAGTCGAAGATCTCGCCCGTCACAGGGTCGGCATAGAGCGCGTTGATCGTGAAGTCGCGCCGCGCCGCATCCTCGCGCCAGTCGTCGGTAAAGGCGACCGTGGCGCGGCGCCCGTCGGTGGAAACGTCGCGGCGCAATGTCGTTACCTCGACCACCGTGCCGCTGCTGACCGCGGTGATCGTGCCATGGGCGATACCGGTGGGGACGGCTTTGATGCCCGCAGCCTCAAGCTGCCGCATCACCTCCTGTGGATCGAGCGGCGTGGCGATATCCACGTCGGAGACGGCGATGCCGAGCAGCGTGTCGCGCACCGCGCCGCCCACGAACCGCGCATTGCCATCGCCCAATGCTGCCGTCAGCCGGTCCAGGCCGGGACGCGCGCGCCAGTCGGCGGCGGGGAGCCTCATGCCGACCCCCAATCGCTCAGGCGCAGCCGCCGCGACAGATTGACCAGCATCGCCGCCGTCGCCCCCCAGATCCTAAAGTCCTGCCACATGATCTCGTAATAATGCCGCTCGCGTCCCTGCCATTCGACGCTCGCCTCGACATGATTTGCGGGGTCGAGCAGATAGGCGAGCGGCGCTTCGAAGATCGCCGCCACCTCCTCCGGCTGCGGGCGAAGCGCCAGGTCCGGCGGGATCACTCCCAGCACCGGCTGAACCTCGAACCCGGTGACGGTGCGGTAGCGGTCGGCGGTGCCGACCAGCTGCACCGCATCGCGGGCAAGGCCGATCTCCTCCTCAGCCTCGCGCAGTGCGGCGGCGATCGCGCCATCGTCCTGCGGATCGATCCGCCCGCCGGGAAAGGCGATCTGGCCGGCATGGCGGCGCAGCGTATCGGTGCGCTGGGTCAGGATCAGCCCCGGCTCGGCGCGGTCGGTCACCGCGACCAGCACTGCGGCCGGGGTCGGCACGCCATTCGCTTCCGGCCCGGGGTCCCGCTCGTCGCCCGCCAGCAGGACCGGCGCGGTCTCATGCTCGGCATCGAGCGCGGTACGCAGTCGGTCGGCCAGCGTCATGCCGGCGCGATCGGAAAGAACGCGCCGTTGCTCCAGATGCCCGGTGGATCGGAGCCATTGTCGAGGGCGAGCGTGGCGAGCTCATAATAGACCGGGCGTGCGATCAGCGCCTCCAGCCCCGCGCGAACCCGCAGATAGGGGTGGGGGCCATCTTCGCGCTCCTCGAAGCGTATGGGATGATCCGGCCCGGCGGCAACGAGATCCCCGGTATTCAGTCGGAACGCCAGCCTTGCGGTCGCGCCTGCGCCCTCGCGCTTCATCTCGACCGCCAGAAAGGGGGCGTCCTCGACGTCGATGTCGAGCTTCTCGACGGGGGTCACCAGCACGTGGCGGCCATCGGCCTCGCGCCGCAGGATCGATGCGAACAACCGCACCATCGCCTCGCGCCCGATCGGCGACCCCTGATGATACCAGGTCCCGTCGCGCGCGATCCGCATGTCGCTATGCCCGCAATGTGCCGGGTTCCAGCTTTCGACCGGCGGCAGTTTCTGCGCCTCGGCCAGTCGCGCGATCTCGGCGAGCGACAGGCTGGCAAGGTCGGGCGGGGGCGTCATCGGCATGGCTTTGGCGTTAAGCGCTTTTCGACCTCTGAGCAAAGGGGCGACGCGGGCCGACCAGCCCCGCAACGTCCGGCACCACACCCCGCGCGAGCAGACGGTGCCGCTCGAACGGCCCCGGAAGCCGCCAGTCGGTCGTATGGCTCGCGTCGAACCCGAACTGGTCGTAATAATCGGGGTCGCCGATCAGCATCAGCGCCTCCCCGCCGTCGATCCGCGTGACGCCCTCCTCGCCGCCCGCGCGGCGGATCGCACGCCACATCAGCGCGCGGCCGATGCCGATATTCTGGTGTGCGGGTGATACCGCGACCGGGCCGACCATCACCATCGGCGTCTCGCTGCCGTCATCCCCGTGCAGCGCCACCGGCCAGCACTGGATGCTGCCGACCAACGCATCGCCCGCGACTGCGGCGAAGCACAGACCGGCCTCGGCATCGACCCCGTCGCGCACGCGATAGGCGGTGCGGCCATGCCGGTCGGCGCCGAACGCCGCGTCGAGCAGGCGCTCGACCGCATCGGCGGGGACAGCGGACAGGGGGGCAAGCTCGAACACGCGGCGGGTCTCCAGCCATCCGGCAACGCAATGCCGGGCGCGCGCCTTTAGCGGGCGGTCGCCATCGCGCAAAGCCGAATCGGCGCGCGTGTGCCGGCACAAGGCTTTCCGCCGCCGCGCGTTCTGCTATGGGCGCGCGATCAATTTTCGCCGGAAGGGCATGGTTCGTTGCACGATCTTCTTCAGCTTCAGGTTCGCGATCTCGAAGTCCAGGTCCTCACCGGCGTCTATTCCGAAGAGACGCACCTGCCCCAGCCGCTGCGCATCTCGATCACCGTCGATCTGCTCCCGATCGACCAGTTCGCTCCCGATACGCCGCTCAGCGCGTCGAAATCCTATCTCGATCTCAAACACGCTGCGACCGGCGCGCTGCCGCCCGGCGTGCATTTCACCCTGATCGAGGGCGTTGCCGACCATATCGTGGAAACGCTCATGACCGGCGACGCGCGGATCAGCCGTGTCGAGGTGGAGATCGTCAAGCTCGCCATAGCCGAAGCGGATGAGAAGATCGGCATCCGCATGGTGCGCCACCGGAAATAGTTCGGCGCAGACCAGGCCGGCACCTGCCCGCTCCCCGCCCGGCCACAAACCCAACTCAGTGTGCCGTTTGTGCTGAGCCTGGCGAAGCACCGATCCCGCGCTCAGTGACGACCGGGTACAGCCCTTCGACAAGCCCAGGGCAAACGACCGGAGAGCGAGTCAGATAAAACGCCCGACGGTCGCAATACGAACGCCCTAACCCCGGCAGTTGCCCAGCTGGTCGAGCACGAAGCGGTAATCCTCCCGCGCAACGCGGGCATTCTCCGGATCCTCGGCTGACAGGCTCTCGGCAGGCAGGGTGCGCGGCAGGCCGCAGGCGAGCCGGTACCACAGCAAGGTGTCGCGCGGCGGCGGGCCTGCGCCCTCATCGACGATCTCGCCCAGCGAGACCGACCAGCGCCGGTCCTGTCCCGGCCGTCGCAGGATCGACAGCGAAATCGGGTCGCCGGTCGCGGTCTGGACGAAGATCTGCGTCTCCCCCTCGCCCGGCAATGTGCCGGGAACGTGAAAGGCATTGCCGAGGCCGGTGACCGCCGGAGGCGCGTCGGGCGCCACCACCTCGCGCACGATACGGCGAACCATCGCGTCCAGCTCCGCGGACCAGTCGCGCTGCGAATCGAGGGTGGTGAGCTGCACCATTGTCGGCCGTCCCGCGACGGGGCGGGCAAAGGCGAGCACGCGCCGCTTGTTGAGCCGGGGTGCCCGTCCGCGCGCGTCTAGTGGCACATCGACGACATAGCCGATCCGTGCGGGCATCGGCGAACCGGCGCGAATCAGCGCCAGCACGTCCGCCTCGACATAATAGCGGACATGCCCCGGCGCGACGTCCGCCGCCTCCGCGCCCTTGATTCGCGCCGCGCTGCGAATCTGTCCGTCGACCACGACCGGCGAACCGAGCACCAGGTCGGCGACCTCCGCATAGCGCGGCACCACGACGCCGGATTCGGCAATCCGCTGGGCCGCCACCGGCGTTAACATATGAGGCGAAGCCGCACAGAATGCGGCGGAAAGCAAAACAATACGGGTCCGAAACATGGCGCACAGCCTATCGGATTGTCCCATCGGCATACAGAAATATTTCTGCCACGCGCCGATTATACGTTTATTGCGTCCGACAAAGCGTTTGCGTCACGCAAATCGCCGCGATAGGACTCGCGCCGCACTTGGACCGGAAGCGCGTGCTTCCGACAGGTCGAGCCACGCCGATAAAGATGCCAAGGTGCCGGGCAACGGCGCGGCGAACGAAGGAGTTTAGTTGCTGAATGGCCTACGCAGATCGTGATGTAGGAGGCAGTCGGATCGTGGCGATCGTTGTCGTCTCGGTCATCCTCGCCATTCTCGGTTACGCATTTGTAACCGGGCTCGCCTACAAATTTGTCAAGGAAGCCGCGGAAGAGATGGAAGTCTTCGAGGTTCTCGAGCCTCCGCCTCCGCCCGAGGAAGTTCCACCGCCGCCGCCGCCGCCCGACACGCCGGTTCCGCCGCCGCCCACCACTGTGGTTGTGCAGAAGCCGATCGTTCAGGTCCCGGCGCCCCCGCCGCCGATCAGCCTGTCCGACGTGATCCCGCCCCGCCAGCCGCCGACGCCGCCCGCGCCGCCGGCTCCGCCCGCGCCGCCGCCCCCGCCGCCCCCGCCTGTCATCAGCCAGGCAGCGGCAGCACGCGGCAACCCGGGTTCGTGGGTCACGCCCGACGATTATCCGCCCGCCGCGCGCCGCGCAGGGGACGAAGGATCGGTTGGCATCACCTTCACGATCAACACCCAGGGTCGGATCGAAGGGTGTCGCGTCACGTCAGGCTCGGGATCGTCCGCGCTCGACAATGCGACGTGCAGCCTGGTGACCCGTCGCGGTCGCTATGCCCCAGCGAAGGACGCAGCCGGCAACCCGATCGCCAGCACCAAGTCGCTGCGCTTCCGCTGGCAGCTCGAAGACTGACGGGTTCGGGCGCGCCAGGCGCGCCCACCCGGTGACCTGAACAACATCCGCTTTATCTCAAGGGAAAGAAACCGCACATGCTCACCACCATCCTCGCCGCCGGTGCCGCTGCCCCGGCCGCGTCTCCCGCGAACTTCGACATCCTCCATGCGATGAACGAAGGCGGCGTGATCGCCTGGAGCACCGCCATCATCCTGACCGGCATGCTCTTCTTCTCGCTCTACATCCTGTTCACCAAGGTGTTCGAGCAGCAGAAGGTGCTCAACCAGTATAAGCGCGTGCGCAACGTGTTCTGGCAGTCGGGCAGCCTGCGCGAAGGCGCGGCGAAGCTCGAGAAGAACTCGGCCTATCGCCAGATCGTCGACGACGCGCTGCTGGCGCAGGACCAGTATAAGGAACTGACCGATCCGATCGAAGCGCATGACTGGCTGCACGGCTCGCTCCAGCGCTCGCAGGACTCGATCAACTCGCAGCTGGGTAGCGGTCTCGCTTTTCTCGCAACCGTCGGTTCGACGGCTCCGTTCATCGGTCTGTTCGGTACCGTCGTCGGCATCTTCCGCGCGCTGATCAAGATCGGTGCGGCGGGCGACGCGTCGATCGGCACCGTTGCCGGCCCGGTCGGTGAAGCGCTGATCATGACCGCGCTCGGCCTCGTCGTCGCGGTTCCCGCAGTGCTCGCCTACAACTGGCTCCAGCGCCGCAACAAGTCGATCGCCGAAGACCTCAGCGGCTTCTCGAACGACGTGCTCGGCTATCTGGCGTCGGACGGCCGCGTCCGTCCCGCCGTCAAGGGCGCCAAGCCCGCGCCGAAGGCGCCGCCGGTCGCGACCACTGCCAAGGCCTGAAGGTTCGACTGAGGGCCGTGCGGTGGCGGCGCGTCGCGCCGCACGGTCACCCGCCGGACCGGATGGGTCCGGGGACAGGATGCGAAAGATAGGATTGCGCCAATGGCGATGAGTGTAGGCGGCGGTGGCGCCGAAGAAAAACCGATGTCGGACATCAACACGACGCCCCTGGTGGACGTCATGTTGGTTCTCCTCATCATCTTTCTGATCGCGATTCCGGTGGCGATTCAGTCGGTCGAGCTGGAACTGCCCAAGGTGCAGTTCGAACCGACCGTTACCAAGCCGGAGAATGTGCTGCTCGCGGTTCGCGCCGATGAGAACGGGACGTGTCAGGTATTCTGGCAGATGAGCCCGATCACCAGCACCGAACTGCTGGATCGCGCGAGCGATACGCTGAAGGCGGTGGTCGATCGGCTGGGCGACAACATCAAGCCCGACGACATTCCCGAAGTGCATATCCGCGGCGACATCAACACGCCGTACAAGTGCATCGGCGGCGTGATCTACACGATGCAGAATGCAGGCTTCGTGAAGGTCGGCTTCATTTCGCAGCCGTCGGTCGCCCCGCAATAAGTCAGAAGTTCAGGAGTAAGACGCCATGGCAATGAGCGCCGGCCAAGAAGACGGCCAGCCGATGATGGAGATGAACACGACGCCGCTGATCGACGTCATGCTCGTTCTCCTCATCATGCTGATCGTGACCATTCCTGCCCAGACCCACGCGGTGAAGGTGGATCTGCCGCAGAACATCGGCCAACCGAATCCGCCTCCGATCGAGCCGCAGAAGAACAAGATCACGATCGAGCCCGATGGCCGCGTCTATTGGAACGGCAGCGAGATCGACCTTGTGACGCTGCGTCAGTATCTGGACCAGAGCGTCCAGATCTCGCCCGAGCCGGAACTGCACTTCCAGCCCAATCCGGACGCCCGCTACGAGCGTGTGGACGAGGTGCTGGCGGTCATCAAGCGGTCCTCGGTCACGAAGCTCGGCTTCGTCGGCAACGAGCAGTATCGCAACGACTTCTGATCGGGTCTTGGGACCCGGATCGAATGGGGGCGGCTTTCGGGCCGCCCCTTTTTTGTGCCTGGCGCAGACGATTGCGCAGCGGATTGCAGCATTCGCACTTGTCCATATGACATATTAGTGACACGTATATGTCACTGAACTGTAATAAATGGAGATGGATGCAATGCGTAAGATTCTCGCTTCAATTGTCCTCGCTGTGCCGCTGGCGCTGGTGCCCGCGGTGCAGGCCGAAACCGTCGAACAGCCGGCAGCGCATTTGGCGATCGCGGCAGGCGATTATGACAGCGCCGAACGCGCGCTGCTCGCCGAGCGCAAAATCTATCGCGACCGGCCAGAGCTGCTGCTCAACCTCGCCGCCGTCTATGCACGCACCGGCCGCGCGACCGAGGCGCGGGCGCTGTATCAGCAGGTTCTGAATCAGAAATCGGTTGCGATGGACGTCAGCGACGGCGCCGTCGCCGGATCGCACCTGGTCGCGAAGCGCGGCCTGCGCCAGCTCGACGCGGCGCGGATGGCGGTCCGCTAAACCGCTTTGCGGCTGAATTTTCATCGCCCTGTTCCCCGGCGCAGGCCGGGGTCCAGTATCGACGATTATGAGGCGGCATCCCGCTCCCGCAACCGCTCGGAACTGGAGCCCGGCCTACGCCGGGGAGGCGTTCAGTTGGGCCCGCTCACGCTCCAGAATATGGGGCCCCTCCCCCTCAACCCCCATTCGCGGCGGAGGGCAGATCGGACCTTATAACCGCGGCAGCGTGACCCCGCGCTGCCCCATATATTTGCCCGCGCGATCGGCGTAGCTCGTCTCGCACGGCTCGTTGCCGTGCAAGAACAGGAACTGGCACGCGCCTTCATTCGCATAGATTTTCGCGGGCAGGGGGGTGGTGTTCGAAAACTCCAGCGTGACATGCCCCTCCCATTCGGGCTCGAGCGGCGTCACGTTGACGATGATTCCGCACCGCGCATAGGTCGACTTGCCAAGGCAGATGACCAGCACATCACGCGGCACACGAAAATACTCCACCGTGCGCGCCAGCGCGAAGCTGTTCGGCGGGATGATGCAGCAATCGGTCTGGCGATCGACAAAACTCGTGGACGAGAAGTCCTTCGGGTCCACCACTGCGCTGTCGATATTGGTGAAGATCTTGAACTCGTCCGCCACCCGCGCGTCATAGCCGTACGACGACAGGCCGTACGAGATACACCCCTCCCGCCGCTGCGCCTCGACAAACGGCTCGATCATGCCGTGGTTGAGGGCCTGATCGCGAATCCAGATGTCGGAAAGAATGCTCATAGCTCAGCCTCTAATGCGGATTTCCGGCCGACGGAACGATTGAGTCGCACGAATACGCGAAGCGATGAAGATTACGGATCGAGCCGCACATCACATCCATTTGCCCTGAGCCTGTCGAAGGGCGGAAGGCTGTCGTTCGAGGCGCGCGTGAAGGTGCTTCGACAGGCTCAGCACAAACGGGCGGCGGGGTCTACTCGATCCCCAGATCCCCCGGCCCGAAGGCGTGCGGCAACAGCTCGCTCAGCCGATGCGTCTCATACGCATCGCCCTCCGCCCCGGCGCAGTACACCGCCAGGTCGCGCCCACCCATCTGCGCCGCTTCGTTGAGCACCTGGCGGCATCGCCCGCACGGCCGGATCGGGTCGCCGCCGTGCGCCACGCCGTCCTGCATCATCCCGCCGATAATCCCGACGGCGACCACCTCGCGCAGCCGGCCTTCCGAACTTGCCTTTGCCGTCGCCACCGTCTCGGCGCATAGCGACAGGCCATAGCTCGCATTCTCGAAATTGCAGCCGGTGACGATGCTCCCGTCGGTCATCAGCAGCGCCGCGCCTACGGCGAAGTTGGAATAGGGCGCATGGGCATGGCGCGCAGCCTCCCGCGCGGCGGCGATCAGGCGGAGGGCTTCGGCTTCACTCATGGTGCGACGACATTCCAGTTGACGGGGCGATCCACCCCTTCGATTCGGCGGATCGTACTGGCCTGCCACATCCGCCAGGGCCGGGCGAGATAGGTCGGCGGAAAGAACAGGCCCGTGCTCCACAGCGGGCGCGGGATCGCGCCGCTGATCCGATACTGCGCCTCGAACTCGGGGTCGATTCGTAGCACCACCGGCTTGCCGCTGTGCGTTTCCAGGATCGCGGCGAGCGTCCGGATTTCGCCCAGCACCACGTCGCGCTCGGGGCGTGCGGGGCAGTCGTCGCGAAACGACAGGTCGATCGCGGCGGGCAATGCGTCGGGATCGCGCGGTACTGTCGCGACGAACGCGCCCGCCTGATCCCGCGCCAGTTGGCACAGCGAGAAACCATGGATCGCCCCGCGCCGCAGCCCGGCCTCGTAAATCCCGGCCCAATTGTCCGCGAACAGCGCATCGCGCACATCGGCGCCGATCGTCGCGCGCGCATAGGCAAAGCCGACATCGCCCGCCTTGACCGTGAACCAGTCGACCGCGCCGTCCTCGTCCGATACGTCGATGCCCTGGATGGCATAGTCGGCGCGCGGCGGGGCCCAGGCGATGGCGAACATCCACCCGCACACGCCGACCAGCGCCAGCGCAAGGAGGATCCCCGCCCAGATCCGCACCCATTTCATGCCTTTATGTGCAGCACGCAGATTAGCGTGAACAGCCGTCGCGCGGTGGGGTGATCGATCGCGATCTTCCCCTCCAGCCGCTCCATCAGCACGCGCGCCGCATCGTCATGGATGCCGCGCCGCGCCATGTCGATCGTCTCGATCTGCGCCGGGGTCGCGCTGCGGATCGCCTGGAAATAGCTGTCGCAGATCGCGAAATAGTCGCGGATCGGCCGCCGGAATGCGGCGAGGCCAAGGATCAGCGTTTCGAGCGCGCTATCATCCTCGCGCTTGATCTCGATCCCCAGCCGCCCTTCCTGCACCGTCAGGTGCACGCGATACGGCCCGGCATAGCCGTCGGGATAGGCGCGCTGCGGCGCGAAGCTGTTCTCCTCGATCAGGTCGAAGATCGCGATTCGCCGCTCCTGCTCGATATCCGCCGAACGCCACAAGATGGTGCGCTCGTCCAGCGTGACGTCGATGATCCGGGGATCGGCCATGCGCCGCATCTAGTGGGCAGGTCGCCCCCTCGTCCACAGAATTGAAGGTAATCCACAGTTGAGATGCGCCGCGCGGGGTGGGAAAGGGGGGCATGGCCACGATCGCAACCCTGCCCGCCGCATCGGCGGATGCCGCCCCGCGCCTGCCCCAGAATGTGGAGGCGGAGGCCGCGCTGCTCGGCGCGATGATGATCGACAACCGCCTGGCGGACGACATTGTCGAGGTGATCCAGGACCAGCATTTCTTCGAGCCGGTGCACGGCCGAATCTTCCGCGCGATTAAGACACTGCGCAAGCAGGACATGCTGGCGACCCCGGTGACGCTGAAGCCGCTGTTCGAAAAGGATGAGGGGATGGCCCAGCTCGGCGGGCCCGCCTATCTCGCGCAGCTCACCGGATCGGGTGCGGGCCTGATCGGCGCGCGGCAGTTCGCCCGGCAGATCTACGATCTCGCGCTGCTCCGCGAACTGGTCGTGGTCGGTCGCGACATGGTCGAAAAGGCGCTCGACACCAGCGAGGACGTCAACCCGCGCGAACAGATCGACCGCGCCGAAGAGGCGTTGTTCAAGGTCGCGGCGGATGGCGGCACCGCCAACAACGTCAAATCGTTCAACGAAGCGACCAAGATCGCGCTCGAAAACGCCAAGCGTGCGCAGAGCGCGGGCGGCGGCGTCGCGGGCGTCACCACCGGCTTCGATTCGGTCAACAGCCGGATCGGCGGCCTGCACCACAGCGATCTCATCATCCTCGCCGGGCGTCCCGGCATGGGCAAGACCTCGCTCGCCACCAACATCGCCTACAACGCCGCGCGCCGCATGATGGACGATGTCCGCCTGGGGATCAGCCCCAAGGAATCGATCGGCGCCAAGGTCGCGTTCTTCAGCCTCGAAATGTCGGCAGACCAGCTGGCGCTGCGCATCCTGTCCGAATCGTCGAAGATCCCGTCCGAAGCGCTGCGCATGGGCAATATCAGCAAGGCGGAGTTCGCCCAGCTGGCGCAGGCCGCCGCCGACCTCGAACAGCTCCCGCTCTATATCGACGATACCGCCGGCCTGACGATCAGCGCGCTGCACAGCCGCGTGCGCCGCCTCCAGTCCAAGCATGACGGCGAGCTCGGCCTCGTCATCGTCGACTATCTCCAGCTGCTCCAGGGCAGCGGCAACAACCGCGACGGCAACCGCGTGCAGGAAATCTCGGAGATCAGCCGCGGTCTCAAGACGCTGGCCAAAGACATCAACGTTCCCGTCATCGCGCTCTCGCAGCTCAGCCGTGCCGTCGAAAGCCGCGAGGACAAGCGCCCGATGCTGTCGGACCTGCGCGAATCGGGCTCGATCGAGCAGGACGCCGACATGGTCTGGTTCGTGTTCCGCGAGGATTATTACGTCGCCGCGCGCGAGCCCAAGCGCCCGCGCGAGGGCGACGACCCCAAGACGTTCGAGGATCACGCCAAATGGGCGCTCGACATGGAGCGCGTCTATGGCCTCGCCGAACTGATCATCGCCAAGCAACGCCACGGCGCGACCGGCAAGACGCTGCTCAAGTTCGAACCGAGTTATACCCGCTTCAGCGACTATGCCGGCGACATGGTGGTCGAGCCGTACGAGTAAGCCAAGCTAAGCCCCTCCCCTTCAGGGGAGGGGTTGGGGGTGGGGCCTATCCTCCGGGCGAACGGTCTCGGTGAGACTGAGACGCCCCACCCCAACCCCTCCCCAGAAGGGGAGGGGCTTGGAGAAGCTCAGAACACCGGCAGGTCCGGGTCGCCGTCATTCACCGGCGTATGGATGCCGCATTCGGTCTTGTCCCACCCGGCCCAGCGGCCCGAGCGGGGGTCCTCGCCCGGCTTTACCTTGCTGGTGCACGGCGCGCAGCCGATCGACAGATAGCCCTGCTCGACCAGTGGATGGCGGGGCAGGTCGTGGCGCACGAACCAGGCTTCGATATCGTCCTTGGTCCAGTCGGCCAGCGGATTCACCTTAAGCTTGCCGGCGGCATCCACCTCGAACCGGGGAAGCGCGTTGCGCGTGCTCGCCTGGAACGCCTTGCGCCCGGTGATGCTGGCGTCGAACCCGGCCATCGCGGCGTCGAGCGGGAGCACCTTGCGAATCTCGCAGCAGCCGTCGGGGTCATAGGACCAACGCAAGCCGCTCTCGTCCTTCTTCGCCAGCACGTCGGCATCGGGCGTCAGGATGCGCAGGTCGCGCAGCCCCAGCCGCTCCGCCACCGTGTCGCGATAGGCGAGCGTCTCGGGAAAATGCTTGCCGGTATCGAGGAACAGGACCGGCACCGTGGGGTCGATCGACGCGACGAGGTGCAGCAATGCCGCGCTCTCCGCGCCGAACGACGAGACCAGGGCGACGTCGCCGACCATCGACTCGGCTAGGACCGTGCGCAGCATCTCCTCCGTCGGCACGCCGCGGAACAGGTTGTTCAGCCGAATCGCGTCGCGCTCGCCAAAGCGTGGCGCGACATCGATCCGATCGATCCGGCGTGCGCTCGCTTCAGCCATGCCGCCGTTTCCAGACCGGCACCTGCCCGTCCGCCGCGATCTGATAGACGGCGTCGTAGCGCGCGAGGCTCGCGGCCAGCACCGCTTCGTCCACCGGCGCTTCGGGCGCGAAACTGTCGAAGCCGCAGCGGCGCATCAGCGGAATCTGGTCGACCAGCACGTCGCCCTGTGCGCGCAGTTCGCCCGTATAGCCGGCTTCGCGCAGGATGCGCGCCGACGAATAGCCGCGCCCGTCGCGGAATTTGGGAAAGCTCACCTCGACCAGCGACAACCGGTCCAGATAGGGCAGGAGCGCGCGCGCATCCTCACCCGATTCCAGCCGCACGGCGGTCGCGTTCGACTGATCGAGAAACGCGTCGAGCGTCACCGCCGGCTCGTCATGCGGCGCGTCGTCGCGATAGCGCAGCTCAACCATAGATCGCCTCCTTGAACGGCGCCATGCCGATGCGGCGATAGGTGTCGAGGAAGCGCTCGCCCTCGGCGCGTTCGCGCAGATAGACGTCGGTGGCGCGTTCGACCGCGTCGACGATGCCGTCCTCGCTGAACCCCGGCCCGGTGATCTGGCCGAGCGAGACATCCTCTGCGCCCGATCCGCCGAGTGACAGCTGGTAATTCTCCACGCCCTTACGGTCGACGCCCAGGATCCCGATATGCCCGGCATGGTGGTGGCCGCAGGCGTTGATGCAGCCGCTGATCTTGAGCTTCAATTCACCCAGTTCGCGCTGGCGTCCCAGATCGGAAAAGCGCGTCGCGATCTTCTGCGCGACGGGGATCGAGCGCGCATTGGCGAGGCTGCAATAATCCAGGCCGGGGCAGGCGATGATGTCGCTGATCAGGTCGAGATTGGCGTCGGCCAGCTGCGCTTCGACCAGCGCCTGCCACACCGCATAGAGGTCCGCCTTGCGGACATGCGGCAGCACGATGTTCTGCGCATGGGTCACGCGCAGTTCGTCGAAACTGTAGCGCTCGGCCAGGTCGGCCATCACGTCGATCTGCGCCGACGATGCGTCGCCGGGAATGCCACCGGTCGGCTTCAGGCTGATATTGACGATCGCATAGCCGGGCGCCTTGTGCGCAGCCACATTCTGGTCGAGCCAGACCGCGAAATCGGGGTCGCTGCGGTCGAGATCGTCGCTCAGGCCGGTTTCGAATGCAGGATCGGCGAAATATGCCGCGATCCGGTCGAACTCCGCCTTGGGCGGGTCGATCCCCAGCTTCTTGACCGCGACGAACTCGTCCTCGACCTGCGCGCGATAGCTGTCGGCGCCGATCTCATGGACCAGGATCTTGATCCGCGCCTTGTACATATTGTCGCGGCGGCCATAGCGATTGTACACGCGCAGGCACGCCTCGATATAGCTCAGCAGGTCTTCGAGCGGCACGAAATCCTTGATCAGCGGCGCGATCATCGGGGTGCGCCCCATGCCACCGCCGACATAGACCGCCGCGCCGTGCACGCCGTCGCGCTCGACGATCTGGATGCCGATATCGTGCAGCCGCATCGCCGCGCGATCCGCGTCCGCCGCGATCACCGCAATCTTGAACTTGCGCGGCAGATAGCTGAATTCGGGGTGGAAGGTGCTCCACTGGCGCAGAAGCTCCGCCCAAGGGCGCGGATCGGTCACCTCGTCCGCCGCCGCGCCCGCCCATTGGTCGCTGCTGATGTTGCGGATGCAGTTGCCGCTGGTCTGGATCGCGTGCATTTCGACCGTCGCCAGTTCGGCGAGGATGTCGGGCGCGTCCTCCAGCTTGATCCAGTTATACTGGATATTCTGGCGCGTCGTGAAATGGCCGTAGTCGCGGTCATATTTGCGCGCGATATGCGCCAGCATCCGCATCTGGCGGCTGTCCAGCGTGCCATAGGGCACCGCGACGCGCAGCATGTATGCGTGCAGCTGAAGATACAGCCCGTTCATCAGCCTGAGCGGCTTGAACTGGTCCTCGGTGATCTGCCCCGCCAGCCGGCGCTGCACCTGATCGCGAAACTCCTCGACGCGCGATGCGACGATCGAATGGTCATAGTCGTCATATTTGTACATGGCTTACCTCGTCACCCCAGCGAAAGCCGGGGTCTCGTGCCGCGCGCGATTTGCCTGAGGATGGAGGCCCCAGCGTTCGCTGGGGCGCCGGATCGGGGTCATATCACCCAGCTCCCCGCATTCGGATCGGCGGGCTTCAGCGTCAGGTCCGGGCGCACGGTCGGCCCGAGCGCGCGGATGCGGTCCTTGATATGCGCCGGCCGCGGCCCCTCGGGTGTCGCGGTCGCATCGATCACATACGGGCCGTTGACCCGCCGTGCGCCTTCCTCGGCATGGGCGATCGCCTCGCCCTGATCGCCGACATCGACTGCGTCCTCGACATGGCGCGACCAGCCATTGCCGGTCCACCAGGTGACGTCGCCGGTGGCGAGATCGTTTCCGGTCAGCAGCTTCACCCTTCGTCTCCAAGCATCAGTTCGGCCTTGCGCGCCCAGTTGGCGAGCTTGTCCTGCGCGTCCGACAGCGCGACCACTTCGCCGACGACGATGATCGCCGGGCTCTGCACCGCCTCGCGCGCGACCATCGGGCCAAGATCGGCGAGCAGCGTGCGCAGCGCGCGGCTGCCCGGCAGCGTCGCCCGCTCCAGCACCGCGACCGGCATGTCCGGCGCGACGCCGTCGCCCATCAATTTCTCGGCGATATCGGGGCAGGTCGCGACGCCCATATAGATGACCAGCGTGCGGCCCTTGCCCGCCAGCCCCGACCAGTCCTGATCCTTCAGCCCCTTGCACTGGCCCGCGACGAAGCTGACCGCGCTCGACCAGTCGCGATGCGTCAGCGGCAGCATCGCCTCCGCCGCCGCGCCCAGTGCCGAGCTCACGCCCGGGATCACCTCGACCGGCAGCCCGGCGGCACGCACCGCCTCCACCTCTTCGCCGCCGCGACCGAAGATGAACGGGTCGCCGCCCTTCAGCCGCACGACGATCGCGCCGGTCTTCACATGCGCGACGATCAGCGCGTTGATGCCGTCCTGCGGCACGCTGTGCTTTGACCGCTTCTTGGCGACGCTGATGCGGTGCGCCTGCGGGGCGAGGTCGAGCACTCGGCGGTCGACCAGCCCGTCATGGACGAGCACATCGGCACTCCTGAGCGCCTCGACCGCGCGAACCGTCAGCAGGCCCGGATCGCCGGGGCCGGCACCGACCAGAATCACGCGACCGCGCGCTTGGGGATCGAGTAGGGAAGCCATGCAGTGCAGATGGAACCTGGGCGGGCAGGCCACAACCGAGGGTTGCTTGGGCGACGGTTAGCGAATCTATGCCTTGGCAAGTTCGCGGGCGCGCAACGTCAGCCGCATCGCCTCGTCGATCAGGTCGGCCGTGAACGCGGTATCGGTGTGCCCGACGGCGATGGCGAGGCAGTTGCGGGCTTCCTGGGCGAGGCGTTGGGCACGGGACTGGGCGGGCGACGCGAATGAGATTGGTTTCACGGCCCGCTCAATCCGCCGGCCCCCATTCGGTTCCGCGCTTCGCCGCATCGGTCGGCGGAACATTCAGCGCGCGATCGGCTCCCCGATCGTCGCCAGCGCGCGGGCGTGATCGGCGATCAGCGCGCGGGTTGCAGCGTCGCTGTCATAGACGCCGTACCAGCCCTGCGGCTCGTGCGGCGGGTCGCCGAGCAACGGGTCGCCATGGCGATAGCGATGGTCGCCATGCGCCGCCCGCCCCGCGCCGTTCCACGCCCAGAAATTGCTGCCCTGAACCGGCCCGCCAGTGCGGATACTGTCCTCCACGGCGTCGAATACCAGCCGGTAATATCGGTCGCGGAACCGCGTCGATGCCTCCGGGTCATAGCCCCCGCCATCGCGCGGATAGCCGAATTCCTCGATCACCAGCGGCTTGAGAAGCTGGCTGGCAAGCGCGCGGTGCTGCGCGAGATAGTCGCGCACCTTTTCCTCGCCCGCCGCCGCCGTCGCGGCCAGGTCGCGCGCGTCCACCCAGCTCCAGTTGAGCGGCCAGATATGCGCGGTCGCATAGTCGATTTCCGGAATCGCGTGCGCGGTGCGATAGATGTCGGCGCTCTCGACCGTCCCCTTCAGCCCCTCGCTGCCCATCGAAACGAGGTGATTGGGGGCGACCGTCTTGATGAGCCGCGCCGTGTCGCGAATCCAGGCGTAGAAGCCCGGCAGCTTGGGCGCGGCGTCCCGCGCATCTCCGCCCGGGCGCGGCTCGTTGCACAGCTGCCACGCCATGATCGCCGGGTCGTCGCGATAGGCGATGCCCGTCACCGAATTGCTCCGCCCGACGATCGCGCGGACCCAGTCGTGATAGCGCCTTACCGCCCCGGCATTGCCATAGAAGCGCGACGCGGCGTTGGCGAAGGCGGGCCAGGGATGCGCCGGATCGCCCATATCGATATAGGTGCCGGTCTCGTACCAGAGATAGCTGCTCATGCCCCCCGACCATTCCCAGAAATTGGTCAGGTACAGCACCGCCTTCATCCCGCGCTTGCCCAGTTCGGCCAGCGTCCAGTCCAGTCCCGCCAGCAGCGCGGGGTTCCAGTCCGACGCCTTGCCACGAAAGCCGGGCCGGATCGAGTTCTTGAGCGGCCCTTCCTCCGCGCCTGCCAGGATGCGCAGATTGGTGACCCCGTTCGCCGCCAGCGCGTCCAGCTCGCGCAGCAGTCGCGCGCGATTCCCCGACGGCCCTTCCGCGCCGAGCCATGCGGCGTACCAGATGTTTGCGCCGACAAAGCGATAGGGCTTCCCGTCGAGCAGGAATCGGGTCCCGCTACGGCGGACAAAGGGCGAGCGCGCCGTCGCAGCGCTCGGGCCCGATGCGCCCAGCGTTGCGGCCAATCCCGCAGCTCCGGCCAGAATCGCGCGACGGTGGGTCATGGCCTTCCCCTCTCTCTTCCGGTCGGCCTGTCGCGGTTCAGCCGTCGCGCAGCCCGATCCCGATCGATACCCGCGCCTGCTCCGCCTCGCTCGACACCACCGGGTAAGCGCAATAGTCGGCGGCGTAGAAGGCGCTGGGGCGGTGGTTGCCCGACCAGCCGATGCCGCCGAACGGCGCGGCAGAACTGGCGCCGTTGGTCGGCTTGTTCCAGTTGACGATGCCGGCGCGGATATTTGCCCAGAACTGGTCGTAGAGCTGGGGGTCCTGGCTCACCAGGCTCGCCGACAGGCCATAGCGCGTGTCGTTCGCCTCCGCGATCGCCTGTTCGAACGTCTTGGCGCGGATCACCTGCAGGATTGGGCCGAACAGCTCGATATCGGGCTTTTCGCGGGCGTCGGTCATGTCGATCATCGCCGGCGTCACGAACGGCCGCCCCTCGATCGGCCGCTCCATATGCCGCAGCGGCTTGCCGCCAAGGAAGGAGAGTTCGAGGAAACTCTCGGTCAGCAGATCGGCGGTATCATTGTCGATCACCGGGCCCATGAACGGCGCGGGATCGGCGTGCGGCTCGCCGATGATCAGGCGGCCGATCAGCTTGTTGACCTCGCCCACCAGCGGTTCGAACAGCGTCTCGTCGACGATCAGGCGGCGCGCGGCCGTGCAGCGCTGCCCCGCCGTGGTGAAGGCCGACTGCACCACCAGAACTGCGGCGGAATAGATGTCGGGCGTCGACCAGACGACGATCGGGTTGTTGCCCCCCATCTCGAGCGCCAGGATCTTTTCGGGCTTGGAGGCAAAGGCGCGGTTGAGCGCAATGCCGGTCCGCGCCGATCCGGTGAACAACAGCCCGTCGATCCCGTCATGCCCCGCCAGCGCCTTGCCCTCGTCCGGTCCGCCGATCACCAGACGGATGCACCCCTCCGGCACGCCGGCCGCATGGAAACACTCGACCAGGAACGCGCCGGTCGCCGGGGTCTTTTCCGATGGCTTGAACACCACCGCATTGCCCGCCAGCAGCGCCGGGACGATATGGCCGTTGGGCAGATGCGCCGGGAAATTATACGGCCCCAGCACCGCCAGCACGCCATGCGGCTTGTGCCGCAGCGCGAGGCGCGTGTTCATCGGCGCGTCGATCCGCCGCTGCCCGGTGCGCTCGGAAAAGGCGGTGACCGAGATATCGACCTTGGCGATCACCGTTTCGACCTCGGTCCGCGCTTCCCACAGCGGCTTGCCGGTCTCGCGCGCGATCAGGTCGGTAAAGGCGTCGCTCTTCTGCCGCACGACATTGGCGAAGCGGCGCAGCGCCTCGATCCGGAAGGCGAGCGGGCGCGATGCCCAGTCGGCCCAGCTTTCGCGCGCCTTGGCCACCTCCGCATCGACGTCGCCGATCTTCTGGCGCCACAATACCGCCCCCGTCGCGGGCTCGGTTGAGATGATTTCCGATCCGGGCATTCAGTCTTTCTTCGCTTGGAGCCCCCGAGGATAATGCTCCTCTAGCAGCAATGTTGCGCGTTGCCACCTCACCACAAGATTCCGCCACGGGACAGCGCATCGCCCATCTGCCGGACTGCCGCGACCTTGGCGTGGAACGGCCCCCAATCGTCGTCGCGGTCGATCGCAGCCCAGATCGCCTCGACCTCGTCGATCAGCATCGAACAGGGTTCGCCCGCGAAATAGGGGTGGCTGCGCCCGTCGCCGATCGGGACATAGGGCTCTAGCGCCGCACGCACGGCGTCCCATTCGGCGCCGTAGGACGCGGGCAGCGTACCGCCATAGGCATCGAAAAAGAATCGGTCGATCGGATGCCCGGTCGCGACCAGCGCGCCTTCCACCGCTTCCTTCAGCGCCCAGGCGGTCGCGTCCTCGAACGTTCCATCGGGGGTGTCGATCCCCAGTCGGCGCTCAAGGTGGAGGCCATAGGCGGTGCGATAATGGGCCTCGAACTGCTCCAGCCGCGCGATCAGCGGCGGCGCCTCGCTGATCAGCCGCAGCGATACGGCGAGCTGCGCGACATTCCACAGGATCGCATCGGGCTGCCTCCCGAATGCATAGAGGCCGGCATGGTCGAAATAGGCGGCGGTAAAGCCGGGGTCGAAGGTCGGCGCAAAGCGCCACGGGCCGTAATCGAAACTCTCCCCCGTCACATTGATGTTGTCGGTGTTGAGCACGCCATGGACGAAGCCCGCGACCATATATTCGCTCGCCAGCGCTGCGGTGCGCGCAACCACCAGCTCAAAGAACTGCGCCACCGGGTCCTCGTCCGCTCCGACCAGGAACAGCTCGGCCAGACACCAGTCGACCAGCCGCCGCATATTCTCCGAGTCGCCATGATAAGCGAGCCGCTGGAACGTGCCGATGCGTATATGACCATGGCTCATCCGCACCAGCACCGCGGAGCGGGTGGGGGAGGGCTCGTCGTTGCGCTCCAGCGCCTCGCCGGTCTCGACCAGCGAGAAACTGCGCGATGTATGCACGCCCAGCGCCTGCAGCATCTCGGTCGCCAGCACCTCGCGCACGCCGCCCTTCAGCGTCAGCCGACCGTCGCCGAACCGGCTCCACGGCGTCTGTCCGGAGCCTTTGGTGCCAAGCTCCATCAGGTCCTTCATATGGCTGTTGCGCATCTGCGCAAAGGTAAAGCCGCGCCCGTCGCCAAGGTCGGGATTATAGACCCGAAACTGGTGGCCGTGATAGCGCATGGCGAGCGGCTGGGGCAGGTTGCCCGGCAGCGGTTCGAAGCGCGCGAAATGGCGTAGCCACTGATCGTCGCTCAGCCCCTCCAGCCCGACCTCCTCCGCCGCGCGGTCGTTGCGAAAGCGCAGGATGGCCTGTGGAAACCTCGCCGCCTCGACCGCATCGTAAAATGCGTCGCCCAGCTTCAGCAGCACGGGCTCGGGGTGATACCAGGTTGAAAATTGCGGCGCTTGCGGGAAGTCGGTCATGCGGCGATATGGGGCGCGATGGCAACCGCGCGCAACCTGCCCGACTATTCCAACGGCTATTGGTGGTCCGGGGACGGGCTGCGGCTGCATTATCGCGACTATCCGGGACGGGACGACCGCCCGCCCTTGCTGTGCATCCCCGGCCTCACCCGCAATGCGCGGGATTACGAGAAGCTCGCCGAGCGTCTCGCGGGCGAATGGCGGGTGATCGCGGTCGATCTGCGCGGGCGGGGCGAAAGCGCCTATGCCAAGGATCCGATGACCTATGTTCCGCTGACCTATCTCCAGGATCTGGAGGCATTGGTCGCGGAACTGAAACTCACGCGTTTCGTCGCGATCGGCACCTCATTGGGCGGCATCCTGACGATGCTGATGGCATCCACCCATCCGGAGCGGATCGCGGGCGCATTGCTCAACGATGTCGGGCCGGAGATCGACCCGGCGGGCCTCACCCGCATCCGCGGCTATGTCGGCAAGGCCAATTGGCACCCCACCTGGATGCACGCCGCCCGCGCGGTCGCGGAGGCCAATGCCGATGTCTTCCCGACCTATGGCGTCGCCGACTGGCTCGACATGGCCAAGCGCCTCTATCGTCTGACCAGCGCGGGGCGGATCGTGCTCGATTACGACATGAAGATCGCCGAACCCTTCCGCCTCCCCGGCAACGAGGCGGGCCCCGATATGTGGCGCGCCTTCGACGCGCTGAAGGGCAAGCCGCTGCTGCTGGTCCGCGGCGAAACCTCGGACATCCTCTCCGCCCAGATCGCCGGGCGGATGCACGCCGAGGCACCGGGCAGCGAACTGGTCACGATCCCCGACACCGGCCACGCCCCGACGCTGAACGAACCCGAAGCGCTGGCAGCGATCGACCGGCTGTTGGCGCGGGTGGGAACTTCGTAATCTTTTTCATTCTCGCTTCTTGAATTTTCTTCTGCTCTCGCCGCGTCGATCCGGTCAGCGCGCGAGGACCGCTCGACTGCTTGAAGAGGGTAAGGCGCGAGTTTGAGAGCCGCCCTTCCAATGTTGGATCTAATCTGATCTACGCTTGGGGTGGATACCAGCCGACTCCCTTTCCCTTCGCCGCAGACCCCTGACAGTGTCGTTCCCTCGGCGCTTCGATGTCGCATGGGCGTCGCGTTGCAGGTGCAACGCCGTCGCGTAGCTGTCTCGTGCACGGCGTCCATGTGTCGCTTCCCCGGCGCGCGAGTGACGCGCCACTGTCGCCCACCGGTCGTGTCCCCGTCCAGAACCCGTCGCCTTCCCGTCGCGTCGTGGTCGCTTCGGCCCCAAACCCCCTCATTTACGTCAGCTTCGTCGGACACCCCGGTTGACTCCGCCCCGGAAATCAGGACTGCAAAGCGCCGATGACGCTCAATATCCTCCACCTCCACTCCAGCTTTGACCTTGGCGGCAAGGAAGCCCGCGCCGTCCGCCTGATGAACGCGTTCGGCGACCGCGCGAAGCATGTCATCGTTTCCGGGGTGGAGGGGGCCTATGGCGCCCGCGATGCGATCGCCAAGGGCATCCGCTACGAGATCGCCCAGAACCCGCCACCGCTGACCGGCAAGCCGTCGGTGGCGCGGTATGAGGCGATCGCCAAGTTCATGGCCCGCTTCGATCTCGTCCTGACCTATAATTGGGGGGCGATCGACGGGGTGATGGCGCGGCGGGTGTTCGGCAAGAACATGCCGCCGGTGATCCATCATGAGGACGGGTTCAACACCGATGAGGCGTTCCGCCTCAATCCCGTTCGCAATGCCTATCGCCGCATCGCGCTCTCCGCCGCCCATGCGCTGGTCGTGCCCTCGCATCAGCTGGAAAGCATCGCACTGCGGGTTTGGAAACAGCCGCGCGGGCGCGTCCGTCGCATCTCCAACGGCATCGACGTCGCCGCCTATGGCCGCAAGCCCGATCCCAAGGCGATAGCTGGGTTCAAGCGGCTGCCCGGCCATGTCGTGGTCGGCACACTGGCCGGGCTGCGCACCGTCAAGGACCTGCCGATGCTGGTCCGCGCGGTCGGCGGCACCAAGACGCGGACCCAGCTGGTCATCGTCGGCGAGGGGCCGGAGCGCGAGGCGATCGAGGATACGATCGCCAATATGGGGATGGAAAAACAGGTGCTGATGCCCGGATTTCTGCCCGATCCCCACCGTTATATGGGCCTGTTCGATATCTTCGCGCTCTCGTCAAAGAGCGAGCAGCAGCCGATTGCGGTGATGGAGGCGATGGCGGCGGGGCTGCCGATCGCTTCGACGCCGGTGGGCGACGTGGCGCAGATGGTCGATCCGGAGAACCTTCCCACCATCACCCGCGACTGGAACCCGGTGCATTTGCGCGACCGGATCGAAACGCTCGCCGCGCATCCGGAGGTACGCCGCGCCGTCGGCAAGGCGAACCAGGCGCGCGCCCGTGCGTTGTTCGACGAGAAAGCGATGATCGCCGCCTATGCCAGCCTCTATGCGCAGGCGGCGGGGCGACCCGGGGCGCTTGGCTGATTCCCCTCGTAAAGGGGGGAGATCGCCGCTAGTGTCGCGCGAATTTTCTGGAGGATTTCGTTGTTCAAGGGTTTGAAGCCGATTGTCTATAACGGCCAGGAAGTCTGGCCATTGATTGAAGGCGGCAAGGGGGTTGCGGCGACCAACCATGCCTCGGCGGGGGCCTGGGCCGCGGCAGGCGGGATCGGTACGGTCAGCGCGGTCAATGCCGACAGCTATGACGCCGAAGGCAAGATCATCCCCCAGATCTACAAGGCGCTGACCCGGCGCGAACGCCATGAGGAACTGATCGCCTTCGCGATCGAGGGCGCGGTGCAGCAGGTAAAGCGCGCGTTCGAGATTTCGGGCGGAAAGGGCGCGATCAACATCAACGTGTTGTGGGAGATGGGCGGCGCGCAGCGCATCCTGCACGGTGTGCTGGAACGGACCCGCGGCATGGTCGCGGGCGTCACCTGTGGCGCGGGAATGCCCTACAAGCTCAGCGAGATCACCGCCTCCTATGGCGTCAGCTATCTCCCGATCGTATCCTCGGGCCGTGCCTTCCGCGCCTTGTGGAAGCGCGCTTATTCCAAGGCGGCGGAATGGCTCGCGGCGGTGGTGTATGAGGATCCATGGCTTGCCGGCGGGCATAACGGCCTGTCCAATGCCGAGGATCCCCGCGCCCCGCAGGATCCCTATCCCCGCGTCAAGGAGCTGCGCGCGGTGATGCGCGAAGGCGGCATTTCCGACGATGTGCCGATCGTGATGGCCGGCGGGGTCTGGTATCTGCGCGACTGGGCGGACTGGATCGACAATCCCGAGCTTGGCACCATCGCCTTTCAGTTCGGCACCCGCCCGCTGCTGACCAAGGAATCGCCGATTCCTGAAGGGTGGAAGGCGAAGCTGATGGAGATCGAGGAGGGCGATGTGCTTCTCCACCGCTTCTCTCCCACCGGCTTCTACTCCTCTGCGGTCCGCAACCCGTTCCTGCGCAATCTCGAGGCGCGGTCGGAGCGGCAGATACCCTATTCGACCGAACAGGCGGGGGATCACACCTTCCAGCTCGACGCCGGGGTGAAGAGCAGGAATTTCTGGGTGACGCGCAACGATCTGCTGCGCGCTCGCGAATGGGTGGGGCTGGGCTTCACCGAAGCGCTCAAGACGCCCGACAATACGCTGATCTTCGTGGATACGGCGGAGCGCCAGCTGATTCGCAAGGACCAGGCCGATTGTATGGGCTGTCTGAGCCAGTGCAGCTTTTCGAGCTGGGCGGACAGCGAGACGAACTCCACCGGTCGCCTCGCCGACCCGCGTAGCTTCTGCATCCAGAAGACGTTGCAGGACATCGCGCATGGTGGCCCGACCGATCAGAATCTGATGTTTGCGGGCCATTCCGCGTATAATTTCAAGCGCGACCCCTTTTATTCCAACGGGTTCGTGCCGACGGTGAAGCAGCTGGTCGATCGTATCCTCACCGGGGATTGAACGGTGCGGGCGCTCGTCATCCGGCACAAATCCTATGAGGGGCTGGCGGGCTTCGCGGCGCCGATTTCAGCTGCGGGCTATGCGATCGAGACGGTCGATGTCGGCACCCCGGCCTTCGCGACGGCGGATTTCGCGGCCCCCGACCTGCTGGTGCTGATGGGCGGGCCGATGGGCGTTTACGAGCGGGAGGCCCACCCCTGGATCGAGGGCGAAGTCGCCCGGCTGGCGAACCGCCTCGCCACGGGAAAGCCGACGCTCGGCGTGTGTTTCGGCGCGCAGCTGATCGCAGCGGCGCTGGGGGCGGAGGTGTTCGCCGGGCCGGTCAAGGAAGTGGGATTTGTCCCGGTCGAGCTGAGCGACGCTGGTGCCGGGTCGCCGCTCCGCCACCTTCGCGATGTGCCGATCCTGCACTGGCATGGCGACAGCTTTCCGCTGCCCGAGGGGACCGAACTGCTCGCCTCGACTGCGACCTATCGCAACCAGGCGTTCCGTCGCGGTGCGAACCTGCTGGCGCTGCAATTCCATCCGGAGATCGGGTTGGATGATCAGTTCGAACAATGGCTCGACGGGTCGGATGACTATGTGGCGCAGGGCGGGCTGACGATACCTGAACTGCGCGACCAGCACGACCGGCTTGGTCCCGCTGCTGCTGCGGCGGGACGGGCCATGCTCGGCGAATGGCTGGCCGCGCTCTAGCCGATCTGCCGCTTGATCGCCGTATCGGTCACCTTGCCATAGGGCGGCTTGAGCCCGCCAAGCCTGGCGACATCGAGCCTCGACTGTTTGAACACCGATTTGGCGTGGCTGAAGGTGCGGAAACCCGCTTCGCCATGATAGGCGCCCATGCCGGAGGGGCCGATCCCGCCGAACGGCAGTTCTTCCATCGAGACGTGGAAGATCGTGTCGTCGAGACTGACGCCGCCCGAAATCGTCCGGTCGAGAACCTTGCGGCGTTCACCCGCATCGCTGCCGAAATAGTATAGCGCCAGCGGACGGTCGCGGCGGTTCACCTCGGCGATCGCGCCGTCGATGCTGTCGTACTTGCGGACCGGGAGGATCGGGCCGAAAATCTCCTCCTGCATCACCACCATGTCGTCGGTCGGGTTGCGGACGATGTGGAGCGGGAGCTTGCGGGCGTTCGACGCGCCGAAATCCTCTCTGGCGGGGTCCACCACGATCACCTCCGCCCCCTTGACCCGTGCATCGTCGATCGCGGCGGTCAGGCGTTCATAATGCCGGTCATTGACGATCGAGGTATAGTCGGGGTTCGACAACAGCGTCGGGTACATCGCCGATGCTGCGGCGACGAGGCCGTCGACCGCTTCGGCCTCCTGTTCCGCAGCGACCATCAGATAGTCCGGCGCGATGCAGATCTGCCCGGCGTTGAGCATCTTGCCCATCGCCACCCGCTCGGTCGCCTGTTCGAGGTTGGCGGAGCGGCCGAGGATCGCGGGGGATTTTCCGCCCAGTTCCAGCGTCACCGGGGTCAGATTGTCTGCGGCCGCGTGCAGGATGTGGCGGCCGATCCCGGTGGCGCCGGTGAACAGCAGATGATCGAAGGGGAGTGAAGCGAAGTCCTTGCCCACATCCGGCCCGCCGCTGACGAAGGCGAGTTCAGTGGGGTCGAAATAGTTCGGCGCCAGTTCCTCGAACAACGCGGCGGTGGCGGGGGTGAATTCGCTGGTCTTGACCATCGCCCGGTTGCCCGCGGCGAACACCCCGGCAAGCGGGCTCATCACCAGGTTCACCGGGAAATTCCACGGGGAGATGATGCCGACGACGCCCTTGGGTTGATATTCGACCCATGCCTTTGCGCCGAGCAGGCCGAGGGGAAACATCACCGGCTTTTTCTCGCGTCGCGCCCAGCGATCGAGTGACTTGCGCGCATGGTCGAGCGGCGAGACCGATGCGGCGATGTCGGTTATCATCGATTGCTGGCGGCTGCGATGGCCGAAATCCTCGCTCAGCACATCGCAGAAGCGTGCGGCATTGTCGCGCACCATCGCGGCGGCGCGCTTGAGCCGATCCTTGCGGATGTCGAGCGACACCGGCAGTTCCGCCATGAATGCCGCCCGCTGGGCATCGAGAAGATCGCGCATCGTCACACTCCAACCGCATAGAGCCACGCCGGGAAGGCGGCGATGGCGAGCAATGTGCCGAGCGGAAGGCGGCTCGTCATCCCGATTTCGCGGCCCGAGAGCTTCATCGCCAGCGCGACGGCAAGTCCGGTGATGCTGGCGCCGAGCAGGACCGGGGCGAGCATCGACGCGCCGAGCCACAGGCCGATTCCGCCGAACATCTTCGGGTCGCCGCCGCCCAGCCCGTCGCGGCCCCGGACATGGCGATAGGTGAAGGCGACGAGATAGAGCAGGCCGAAACCGATGACGCCGCCCAGGATGCGGTCGATCCAGCCGGGATCGAAGAAGATGCCGTCGATCAGGCCGGTGACCGCGAGCACGGCTGTGAGCCGGTTGGGGAGCCAGAAAGCTGCGAGGTCGAGCGCGGCCAGGGCGAGCAGCAGCCAGCCGAAGATCGCTCCGGCGACCCCCTCCCAGCCCGGCGCGACGAGTCCCGCGGCGACGCCGATCAGCAGGCCCGCGGCTTCGGTGGCAGGGTGGGCGGGGTGGATCGCCGCGCCGCAGCTTCGGCACCGGCCGCGCTGGATCACCCAGCTGAACAGGGGCACGAGTTCGTGCGCGGCGAGCGCCTTGTCGCAGCGATCGCAATGCGATCGGCCCCGCGTGACCCCGCGCCCCTGTGGCCAGCGGATCGCGAGGGTGGCGATGAAGCTGCCGAAGACGAGGCCGAGGATGCCGAGGAGAGCGGGCCAGGCGAGGTCAGGCATTGGCAGCCCCAAATCCTCCCCGGAACAGGGAGGGGGATCGCGGCGCGGAGCGGCGTGGTGGAGGGGGCGATCCGCAACGGAATCCCGTGCCTTGGGCCCCCTCCACCATGCTGCGCATGGTCCCCCTCCCCGTGCGGGGGAGGATTTTGAGTGGCTTACGCATCGACCGGCTTCTTCCGGATCAGGTAGCGATAGACGCCGAAGATGTTGATGCCGAACAGGACCAGGTTCTGCGACAGCAGCGCCTCTTCGCCCTGGATCAACGCGCCGCTGATCCAGGCGATGCTGGATGCCACGAACAGTGCGAAGCCCCAGCCGGTCACGCGGCGGCCATTGTCGAGGCTGACCATGAAGGCGGCGACGATGCCGCTGATCGAGGCGAACCATTTGAGGATGTCGAGCAGTTCCATCGTGCGTCCCTTTTGTACCTGGCCTTTTGCATTTGAAGGGGCGCCCGCCTAGACCGCCCCCAACGCAAACTCCCGGAGAGACTTTCATGTCCACCGATCCCGTCGTTATCGTTTCCTATGCCCGCACCCCGATGGGCAGTATGCAGGGCGCGCTGTCCGACATGACGGCAACGGAGCTGGGCGCGACTGCGGTCGGCGCGGCGGTTGAGCGGGCCGGGCTGAAGGGCGAAGCGATCGAGCGCATCTATATGGGCTGCGTGCTGCCTGCCGGATTGGGCCAGGCGCCGGCGCGCCAGGCGGCGATCCGCGCCGGGCTGCCGCAGCATATCGAGGCGACGACGGTCAACAAGATGTGCGGATCGGGGATGCAGGCGGCGATCATGGCGTCGGACGCGCTGGCGGCGGGATCGGCGGACCTGATCATTGCCGGTGGCCTCGAGAGCATGACCAACGCGCCGTACCTGTCGATGAAGCATCGCAGCGGCGCGCGGATCGGGCATGACCGATTGTTCGACCATATGTTCCTCGACGGGCTGGAGGATGCCTATGAGCCGGGCCGGGCGATGGGGACGTTCGCCGAGGAGATCGCGACCGAGTATCAGTTCACGCGTGAGGCGCAGGACGAGTACGCCATCGCGAGCCTGACGCGGGCGCAACAGGCGCAGCGGTCGGGCAGCTTCGACCGCGAGATCGTTCCGGTCGAGGTCAAGACGCGCAAGGGCGTGGTGACGGTGGCGGTCGACGAGCAGCCGTCCAAGGGCGATCCCGCCAAGATCCCGACGCTGAAGGCCGCGTTCGCCAAGGATGGGACGATCACCGCGGCCAATGCCTCGTCGATCTCCGACGGGGCGGCGGCGCTGGTGATGACGCGGCTGTCGGTCGCAGAGAAATTGGGGCTGACGCCGATCGCGCGGGTGGTGTCGCACGCAGGTCATGCCCATGCCCCGGCACGCTTCACCACGGCGCCGGTGTTCGCGATGCAAAAGGCGCTGGAAAAGGCGGGATGGGGCATCGGCGATGTCGACCTGTTCGAGGTGAACGAGGCATTCGCGGTGGTGGCGATGATCGCGATGCGCGATCTGTCGATTCCGCATGACGTGCTCAACATCAATGGCGGTGCCTGCGCCATGGGACATCCGATCGGGGCGAGCGGGGCGCGGATCATGGCGACGCTGCTCGCGGCGCTGCAGAACAGCGGGCAGAAGCGGGGCATGGCGTCGCTGTGCATCGGCGGCGGTGAGGCGACGGCGGTGGCGCTGGAGCTGATCGACTGACAGCTGTCCGACGAAGCGGACGTTTTTGGGGGTGTTTTCGGGGATCGAGACTGCGACGCGACGGGATGACGCCCGGGAGGGGACATATACGCGACACCTGCGCGACACTGACGCGACAGTCGCGCGCGCCTTCGCGACGCCGACGCGACTGCCGGGCGACGGGTTCGGGGCGGGTAGCGGACCGGGAGGCGCCATCGTCGCGCCAGCCATGCGACATCGACGCGACGCGGGCGCGGCTGCGCCGCGGCGGGGGCATCGGAATCGACCGGGGCGGGGGACGTGCGCATCGACCATTTTATGCGCGATCCGGGGCGTTGTAGGAAAGGTATTTGTCGCTGGGTAGCGTGCAAAACCAGTGGTCATCCCGGCCTTGTGCCGGGATCCACGTCGCCGACCGCGCTGCGCTTGAGCCGAACTGTTCGCGACCGCTGCGCTTATCCCCTTGATCCGCCTTGACCCTGCATTGAGGATAACCCCATCCTGAATAGCTCGAGAACAAATCCCTACGCTCATGCCCCACCCCCATTGCACAGGGTGTCGATATCGCGTAGGGGGTGAGTCATGACGGGGCAAACATCCTCTACCTCAACCGGTCTGTTTGGCGCCGCCCAGCTCGTGGAGCGGTGGCAGGCTGATCTGGCGCGCCTCGATTCGGAGATTGCCGAGAGGCAAGCGGAGCGCGCCGAGGTAGTGCGCAAGCTCGATGCTGCCGAACTGATTGCGCGAGAACTGGCCAGCCTCTCCGATAATGAGACCGGCCGGGAGGCCCCGGTGGCGGAAAATGGTTCTGCGCCCCAGAATTCACATCCGGAGCAGTTTGGACTCACGCCACCCGCTGCGCAGCCCGTTCACAAGCAGCGTAAACCTCGCAAGCCGCGCGAGGGCTTGACTTGGAAAGCGGTGGTCCTTCCGGCGGTGGGGGAGGCAGAAATGGGCCTCACATATGCCGAGCTGCGCAGTGCGGTCGCCGCATCTCCTTTGGGTTCGAAGCTCGATGCAAGCGACAAAGGGTATCATAACGCAATCTCGCGCCTTGCCGGTGATGGGCTGATCATTCGGGATCATGGTCGAGTGTTTACCCCCGAGGCATTCGATCGCTTCATGGCAGCGGTAGAACGGGGCGAGGCGTCCACCACTGTCCCGCAACCGCTTGCTCACTCCCCGATGGGCGAGGCAATCTTGCGCATCGTTTCAGCTCAGCCTGGATTGCTCAACGGCAAGGGGGTCATTCGTGAGCTGAAAAAAGATCCCGAGTTCAACGCGGCTCTCACACCGCATGAAACCGGGGCGTTTAACATTATCGCGAGGCTGGTGCGTCGCGGTCAGATTGTAAGGCGAGATGACGGGCTAATTCAGCCGGGGAAGAACTTTCCCCCTGAATATGCCCGCCACGAGAATGAGGCGCCGAGCGGCAATACCGCTGGCGCCTCAGAAACCGGAGAAGTTGGCGCTTCTCCAAATGAGAACCGATCCGGCTTGCGCCTGATCAGTTGAACCTTGCCTGCGACGGCAGCCGACCGGGGGCGGTTCAATCCCCCGGAGACAGGAAACCGAGCCATGTGGTGCATGACCCGGAGATTACCGGTTAGTCACCGCTAGGTGACCTTCCGACCGGCCCCCTTCCAGAAGGGGCGCGGAGCAACGGCGTATCCCCGTCCACAGGGGGTGCGTCGTTGTGCATTTGTACGCTATAGGAACCTTATGGAACCGTCAAGAATTTCATTGGCTGATGCAGTTAGTGCGAGGCGATTAAGCGATTTCATCGATCAAGCCGAGCGCGATGGCGTCGGCCCTATCAACCGAACCTAGTTCGATGGGTTGGTGGGGCGCATCACAGCGCCCCGACCAGGTCAAACATTCCGGCTTGCGAGCCCGCCCTCAGGGCACTTCTTCGCCCGGCTCGGTCCCCCAGATGCGGTTCTGTTCGACATAGCCGCCGCGGCCGCGGACGTCGAACCAGCACCAGCCGCGGCGGCATTTGCTGATGCGGCCGACCACGCCGGGGGCGGCGCGCCAGTTGACCTTGCCCGAAAAGCGCGGGCTGTCGCGCATTTCGAGGACCGAACCGACGACGACGGCGGTGCGGGTGGCGGAGAGGAGCGAGACGAGCATCCAGCCCTGGGTGCCGTCCGGGTCCTCGACCTTGCGCCAGTCGTTATACACCTCGATCACCTTGATCGGCAGGTCGGCGCGGACATAGAGCCAGCTGGCGGGATAATTGCGGCCCGGACCGGTGCGCATCCGCGCCTTGCCCGCCGAGATTGACGCATAATAAGGCGGCTTGCGCTGCTGCGCCCAGGCGTCGCCGATCGCGCACACGCCGAGCGCAAGCGTGACCAACGCCGCCAGAACCACACGCAACTGCATCGAATCCCCCAAAGTCCGGATCGACGCGACCTTAGAGGGCGCGATGCGTCCGCATCAACCGTTGACGTGCGCGCGTGGCGGGGCCAAGCGATCCGGCATGGCACAGCCGCGCGTCGCCCGCCCCCGCGTGATCGTCACCCGCAAGCTCCCCGATGCGGTCGAGCAGCGGATGGTCGAGCTGTTCGATACGGCGCTCAATCCGGTCGATGCGGGGATGGAGCGCGACGCGCTGATCGCGGCGATCCAGGAGTGCGACGTGCTGGTGCCGACCGTGACCGACACGATCGACGGCGAGCTGATCGCTGCGGCGGGCGAGCGGTTGAAGCTGATCGCCAATTTCGGCGCGGGCGTGAACCATATCGACCTGAAGGCGGCGCGCGCGCGCGGGATCGTCGTCACCAACACGCCGGGCGTGCTGACCGAGGATACCGCCGACATGGCGATGGCGCTGATCGTCGCGGTGCCGCGGCGGCTGGCGGAAGGCGAGAAGCTGGTGCGGTCGGGCGCGTGGACGGGCTGGTCGCCCGGGGGGATGCTGGGGCATCGCATCGGCGGCAAGGCGCTTGGCATCGTCGGCATGGGACGGATCGGCCAGGCGGTGGCGCGGCGTGCGCGCGCGTTCGGCCTGTCGATCCACTATCACAACCGCCACCGCCTGCCCGAGATGGTCGAGGCTGAGCTGGGCGCGACCTGGCATGCCGATCTCGACGCGATGCTGGGGCAGATCGATATCCTGACGATCCACACTCCACTCAACGACGACAGCCGCGACCTGATCGACGCGCGGCGGATCGGGCTGCTCGGCAGCCATGTCTATCTGATCAATGCCTCGCGCGGGGGGATCGTCGACGAAGAAGCGATGATCGACGCGCTGGAAGGGGGGCGGCTGGCCGGGGCGGGGCTGGACGTGTGGCGGTTCGAGCCGCGGATCGATCCGCGGCTGCTGGCGCTGCCCAATGTCGTGATGACGCCGCATATGGGATCGGCGACGCTGGAGGGGCGGCTGGCGACGGGCGACAAGGTGATCGCCAATATCCGCTTCTGGGCCGACGGACACCGGCCCCCCGATCAGGTTCTGGAAGGATGGATGTGATGACGATGCCGCGCTTTCATTTGGCGATTCCGGTCGACGATCTCGAGGCTGGGCGCGCATTCTATGGCGACCTGCTCGGCTGTCCGCAGGGGCGCGAGGACCCGGATCACTGGATCGATTTCGACCTGCGCGGGCATCAGTTGGTGCTGCACAAGGGCGAAGGCGCCGGGGTACGGCTGCGCAACGCGGTCGATGGCGACGCCGTGCCGGTGCCGCATTTCGGGCTGGTGCTCGACTGGGACGACTGGCACGCGCTGGCCGATCGGGTGAAGGCGGCGGGGACCGACTTTGTCATCGAGCCGCATATCCGCTTCGAGGGAAAGCCCGGCGAGCAGGCGACGATGTTCTTCTATGATCCGGCGGGCAATGCGCTGGAATTCAAGGCGTTTCGGGATATCGGGCAGTTGTTCGCGGTTTAGGGGCGGTTTTTCGGCAAGCTACCACGTTGCGGGAATCGGCCGGGGATGAGAGCCTGTGAGAATGGAAAGAGCTCCCTCTCCTCCGGACTGGTATCAGGAAGACGTGGTCTGTGTGGCAATCGTTCCGATCGGCCAGATGGTCGATTGGTCACCTGACAGTTACGAACCCGACCTATCCCTTTGGCCCCCTGAAGGCACATTCCTGCGATTCCAGTCGATCGCGCGCGAACTGGACCTGGAACCGCTGGCAACCCTCAATCCCTATGAGCAATCGCGTCATAGCAAGGACGTGTGCAAGGCGCTGCTCTCGCGGTGGGACGAACTGGCTGTCGCTGTGGAGAACACCCCGGGCGCTGGATGGGTTGCGGCTATCGGATTGATGCTCAAATGCTGCGTCCGATCCGACGGTGTGGAGTTGCTGATCGAAGGCCCGTGACCGCTTGCCTGCTGGCTGACGAACTCTGACAGGCGATTGCGGCGTTCGTAATCGCCGACTATTCCGCCTTCATGATCACGAACGGACATCTCTGGCGATAAGCGCTGCGCGGCCTGTGTGCCGCATGTCCGGCCGTGCGCCCGCTGCGCACCGCTCCGCACGGGTATAGCTCAACTGGTAGAGTAGCTGGTTCCAACCCAGAAGGTTGGGGGTTCGAGTCCCTCTGCCCGTGCCAGAGTCTTTCAGTCCCGACTGGCAGCCTCGCGCCGTTTCTTCAGCGCGCGGGCGATCAGGATTCCGCCGAGGATGAAGCCGCCCGGCGCGAGCAGCACGGTCGCCGCGATGGCGGCGTTGCGGGCGGTGTTCGATTTTTCGGGGGCGTCAGACAGTGAAGCTCTCGCCGCAGCCGCAGGCACCCTTGGCGTTGGGGTTGTTGAACACGAAGCCGGCGGTGAAATCGTCCTCGACCCAGTCCATCGTCGATCCGATGAGGTAGAGGACCGAGGCGCCGTCGACGAACAGCGTGCCGCCGGGCGTGTCGATCCGCTCGTCCATCGCCACCGCCTCGGTCACATAGTCGACCGAATAGGCGAGGCCCGAGCAGCCGCGGCGCGGGGTCGAGAGCTTGACGCCGATCGCGCCCTCCGGCGCGCGCGACATCAGGTCGGCGATGCGCGCCTCCGAGGCGGGGGTCAGCAGGATCGCGGCAGGGCGGGTGCGGGTTTTCGTCTCGGTCATTCTCAATCTCCAAGCCCCTCCCCTTTAGGGGAGGGGTAGGGGGTGGGGCGTCTCGGTCTCACCGAGACCGGGGCCTGTGTGGACAGGCCCCACCCCAACCCCTCCCCTGAAGGGGAGGGGCTAGTTGCTACAGCATCCCCAGTTCGAGCCGGGCCTCGTCGCTCATCTTCGCCGGGTCCCAGGGCGGGTCCCAGACGAGGTTGACCTCGGCATGGCCGACGCCCGGCACCGCGCCGACGCGCAGTTCGACCTCGCCCGGCATCGATTCGGCGACCGGGCAATGCGGGGTGGTGAGCGTCATCGTCACCACGGCATGGCCCGCGTCGGTCACCTCGACATTGTAGATCAGGCCGAGGTCGTAGATGTTGACCGGAATCTCGGGGTCGAAGATGTCCTTGAGCGCATCGATGATCGCGTCATAGGTGGCGCCGCCGGGCTGGCCGGCGGGGACGTCGGCGGGCTTTTGCGCGAGGAAGCCCTCCAGATAGTCGCGCTTGCGCTCGAAGGTCTCTCGGGCATCCTCGACGCGCGCACGGGGCGGGGCGGTGACCGCCTCGACCTCTTCGACTTCGATCCTGCGTTCTTCGTTCATCCGAAGATCCTCGTCACTCTCTCGATTCCCTTGACCAGCGCGTCGATGTCCGACGCGCCATTATAGACGCCGAAGCTGGCGCGTGCGGTGGCGGCGACGCCCAGGCTGTCCATCAGCGGCTGGGCGCAGTGATGCCCGGCGCGGATCGCCACATCGCCTTCATCCAATATGGTGGCGACGTCGTGGGGATGAACCCCCTGTACCTCGAAACTGACGATTCCGGCGCTGTCGGCGGGGCCGAACAGGCGGACGCTGTTGAGGGCCGACAGCGCATAGCGCGCGCGGGCGACAAGCGCGGTCTCGTGCGCGTGGATGCGGGTCAGGCCGATGGCGTCGACATAGTCGATCGCGGCGTGGAGGCCGGTGACGCCGATGATGTGCGGGGTGCCCGCCTCGAACCGGCCCGGCGGGGGGGCGTAGGTCGTCTTTTCGAAGGTCACCCGGTCGATCATCGATCCGCCGCCCTGCCAGGGCGGCATCGCGTCGAGCAGGGCGTGACGGCCCCACAGCACGCCGATGCCGGTCGGGCCGTAGAGCTTGTGGCCCGAGAAGACGTAGAAGTCGCAGCCGAGATCGGTGACGTTGACAGGCAGACGCGGCACGGCCTGGCAGCCGTCGATCAGGATCTTGGCCCCGACGCCGTGCGCCAGTTCGGTGGCGCGCTTCACGTCGAGGACCGAGCCGAGCACGTTCGAGACATGGGCGAGCGCGACCAGCTTGTGCCGGTCGGTCAGCATCGCGGCCATCGCGTCGAGGTCGATGCGGTGATCGTCGGTGAGCGGCACAACGTCGATGGCCGCGCCGGTGCGCTCGGCGGCCATCTGCCAGGGGACGATATTGCTGTGATGCTCGAGCTGACTGAGCAGGATGCGGTCGCCGGGCTTGAGGTTGGGGATTGCCCAGCTCTGCGCGACGAGGTTGATCCCCTCGGTCGCGCCGCGCACGAACACCACCTCGTCCTCGCGCCCGCCGATGAAGGTCGCGACGCGGCGGCGGGCGGCCTCATAGGCGAGGGTCATGTCGGCCGAGCGCTGGTACACGCCGCGGTGGACGGTGGCGTAATCGCGCGCATAGCCGCGCATGATCGCGTCGATCACCGGCTGCGGCTTTTGCGACGTTGCGGCGGTGTCGAGATAGGCCCAGCCCTGCGGGATCGCCGGGAAATCGGCGAGCAGGTCGAGGGGGGCGGTGGCAGTGAGCGTGGTCATAGCCGGTCACTCTCGGCCTGTTCCCCTGCGAAAGCAGGGGGGCAGAGCCACAGGCGGCGCGCTGCTTGACCCTGGGCCCCTGCTTTCGCAGGGGAGCAGTGGGCGCGAAGAATTTTCACAGCGCCGCCCCCAGCCATGCGTCCGCGTCCGCGGCGAAGGCCTCGCGTACCGCTTCATCGCCGATCCGGTCGATCGCGTCGGCGACGAAGGCGCGGGTGAGCAGCGCCTTGGCCTGGGCCTCCGGAATGCCGCGCGACTCGAGGTAGAACAGCGCGCGCGCGTCGAGTTCGCCGACCGTGGCGCCGTGCGCGCACTTCACGTCGTCGGCGAAGATTTCGAGTTCGGGCTTGAGGTTCACCGTCGCGGTGCGCTTGAGCAGCAGGCCGCGCAGCGACTGTTCGCCATCGGTCTTTTGCGCATCGCGGCGGACCTCCGCGCGCGAGGCGATGCTCGCGGTCGAGGTGTCCGCGGCGACCGCGCGCCAGATCTGGCGGCTGGTGCCTTCGGGCATGGCGTGATCGGCGACGGTGGCGGAGTCCACCTTCTCGCTGTCGCGGGTGAGTAGCGCGCCCCCGGCTTCGCCATAGGCGCCTTCGCCGGTGAGGATCATCTGCGCCTCGATCCGCGCGGTGCGGCATCCGGTGACGAGCGCGGTGCTGGCAAAGCTCGCGGCCTTGCCGATCTGCGCCGAGACATAGTCGGTATGCGCGCCGTCATCCTTGAGTATGCGGACCGCGCGCATGAGGCGCGCGCCCTCGGCCAGTTCGACCCAGAGATTGGCGTTGCTCCAGCCGGGGCCGACATGCGTCTCGACCAGCGATGCGACCGAATCCGCCATCATCACGATCTTGTTCGAGAGGTGCGCGACGCCGCCGGTGGTGGCGTGGATGACCTGGATCGGACCGTCGAGCGCGGCCTGTGCCTTGAGATAGAGGACATAGCCCGCCTTTGCGCTCGCGCACGCCGCTTCCGAATAGGGATTGGCGCGCGTCATGATCGGCGCGGCGGAGATGTCGAGCGGTCCGGGGGTGCTGGCGTCGGCGACCAGGGCGCCGTCGACGAACAACAGGCGCGGGCCGGCCAGGTCGAGCCAGAGATGCGCGACATCGGGCGCGGAACCGCGCGGGGTGGCGGCGATCGCGTCGAGCGGCGCGGCGTCGAACCAGCGCCAATCCTCCGCAACGGGGGCGTCGAGGACGAGACCCTGGGTCACTTGCCACCCCGCGCGCGCTTGCGCAGTTCGGCGATCAGGCCCGGCTTGGTCTTCGCGACGCAGGCCTGGATCGCGGCATCGTCGGACTTGCCCTTCTGGACGCATTTCGTCGTTGCGCGGCACAGCCGCTCATCGAGCTTCGGATAGCCGGTGCTGCCGGTCATCCCGCAATGCCACCGGCCCTTGGGATCGCGTCCGACATTGACCGTCACACCCTGAAGACGCTGCCCCACGATCACGATTTCCGCTTCGGTCATCGGCTCGAGTGGCGGCTCCTGAACGGCCGCAGAGAAGAGGGCGAGTGCAGCCAGGATCACGCGGCCACCTGCGCGTAACCCTCACGCTCCAGCTCGAGCGCGAGTTCGGGGCCGCCGGTCTTCACGATGCGGCCATCGGCGAGGATGTGGACGAAGTCCGGCTTCACATAATCGAGCAGCCGTTGATAGTGGGTGATCAGCAATACCGCCTTGTCGGGGGCGCGCATGATGCGGTTGATGCCCTCACCGACGATGCGCAGCGCGTCGATGTCGAGGCCGCTGTCGGTTTCGTCGAGGATCGCGAGGCGGGGGGCGAGGATGCCCATCTGCACCATCTCGTTGCGCTTCTTCTCGCCGCCCGAAAAGCCGACATTGACCGGGCGCTTGAGCATTTCGGCGTCCATCTCCAGCGCGGCGGCCTGGGCACGCGCGAGTTTCAGGAACTCGGCTCCGGACAGCGGTGCCTCGTCGCGCGCGCGGCGCTGGCTGTTGAGGCTTTCGCGCAGGAACTGGACGTTGGAGACGCCGGGGATTTCGACCGGGTACTGAAAGCCGAGGAACAGGCCGGCCGCGGCGCGCTCATGCGGCTCGAGTTCGAGGAGATCGGTGCCGTTGAAGGTCACGCTCCCCTCGGTGACTTCGTAACCGGGCCGGCCGCCCAGGACATAACCGAGCGTCGACTTGCCCGCGCCATTGGGGCCCATGATCGCATGGACCTCGCCTGCGTTGAGGCTGAGGGTCAGGCCCTTGAGGATCGGCTTGCCGTCGATTTCGGCGTGGAGGTTGGTGATCTGGAGCATGTTATCCTGCGTGCAAATTCTCAAAATCGTCACCCTGAACTTGGCTCGGGCTCCACCCATCCAGAGGCGACTGACCCGCTGGTGGTGCGGTGGATGCTGAAACAAGTTCAGCATGACGGAAGGAGGGGAATGGCGTGATGCTCACCTCGGCTCCTCCTGCTTCATCGGGCCGAGCGTGATCGCGGGTGTGCCGCTCTCGTCCTTCGGCGGGGGCGGGAGTTTACCGAGGCGGTTGGGGTCCTCGTCCTCCTTGCCCGCGACGACCGGGCCGACGGCGGGGGTCTTGGGCGGTTCGGGCGTGAGCAGTTTGCCGAGGCCGAGCTTCGGTTCGGGAGTCGGCATCAGCTTCGGCGCGACGGCGGTCAGGCCTGCGCCGGTACCGCCGCAATATTCGCGGCCTGCGGTCGAGGTGAGGCAATCGGGGAGCGAGGTGCAGGCTTCGTCATCCACCCGCCTGGTGCCGCTCGACACGAACACGCGGCAGTTGATGAGGCGACCGTCCGGCGCGCGATCGAAGATCAGCGCGACGCGGCCGACCCGCGCCGTGACGACGACTTCCTCGACGTCCTCCACGGCGGGCGCGGCCTGCGGAGCGGCCAGCATCAGGACGGCAGCAGCGATCATCCCACGCTGCCTTCCAGCGAGATGCCGAGCAGCTTCTGCGCCTCGACCGCGAATTCCATCGGGAGCTGTTGCAGCACCTCTTTCGCGAAACCGTTGACGATCAGCGCGACCGCCGCTTCCTGATCGAGGCCACGTTGCATGGCGTAGAACAGCTGGTCCTCGCTGATCTTGCTCGTGGTCGCTTCATGCTCGATCTGCGCACTGGGATTGCGCACCTCGATATAGGGGACGGTGTGCGCGCCGCAGTCGGAGCCGAGCAACAGGCTGTCGCACTGAGTGAAGTTGCGGACGCCCTCTGCGCCCGGCGCGACGCGGACGAGGCCGCGATAGGTGTTGTCGCTGCGCCCCGCGCTGATCCCCTTGGAGATGATCGTCGAGCGCGATCCCTTGCCATTGTGGATCATCTTGGTGCCGGTATCGGCCTGTTGCCGGTTGTTGGTGACCGCGACCGAGTAGAATTCGCCGACGCTGTTTTCGCCGTTAAGCACGCAGCTCGGATATTTCCAGGTGATCGCGCTGCCGGTCTCGACCTGCGTCCACGAAACCTTGGAATTGCGGCCCTGGCACAGCGCGCGCTTGGTCACGAAATTGTAGATGCCGCCCTTGCCATTCTCATCGCCGGGGTACCAGTTCTGGACGGTCGAATATTTGATCTCGGCGTCGTCGAGCGCGACCAGTTCGACCACGGCGGCGTGGAGCTGGTTCTCGTCGCGCATAGGCGCAGTGCAGCCTTCGAGATAGCTGACATAGGCGCCCTTGTCGGCGACGATCAGCGTGCGTTCGAACTGGCCGGTATTTTCGGCGTTGATGCGGAAATAGGTGCTGAGCTCCATCGGGCAGCGCACGCCCTCCGGGATGTAGACGAAGGTGCCGTCGGAGAAGACCGCGCAGTTGAGCGCGGCGAAGTAATTGTCGTGCATCGGCACGACCTTGCCGAGCCACTTCTTCACCAGCTCGGGATATTCGCGGATCGCCTCGCTGATCGAGCGGAAGATGACGCCGGCTTCCTCGAGCTCCTTGCGGAAGGTGGTGGCGACGCTGACGCTGTCGAACACCGCGTCGACCGCGACCTTGCGCGCGCCCTCGACCCCGGCGAGCACCTTCTGCTCCTCGATCGGGATGCCGAGCTTTTCGTAGACGCGCAGGATTTCGGGATCGACCTGATCGAGGCTGTCGAGCTTGGGCTTGGCCTTGGGCTCGGCGTAATAATAGGCGTCCTGATAGTCGATCGGATCGATGTCGAGCTTCGCCCAGTCGGGGGCGGTCATGGTCAGCCAATGGCGATAGGCCTTGAGCCGCCAGTCGAGCATCCATTCCGGCTCGTTCTTCTTGGCCGAGATGAAGCGCACCGTCTCTTCGCTCAAGCCCTTGGGCGCGAAGTCCTGTTCGATGTCCGAGGAGAAACCCCACTCGTACTTCTTGTTGGCGGCGGCGATCGCCTCTGCGTTCTTGGTGGCCATTATGCGGGTACCGGCTGGGAGGAGAGGGAGGCGAGGGTGACGCCCGCGAGCGCGCCGCGGACCGAGGCGTTGACGGTGTTCCAGTGCGGCTTCACGCGGCAGCTTTGTTCGATGCAGCAGTCATGCTTGCCGGTATCGACGCACGCGGTGAGCGCGATCGGTCCTTCGATCGCCTCGACGATATCGGCCAGCGTGATCGTCGCAGGCGGGCGAGCGAGGCGGAAGCCGCCACCGGTGCCGCGCGCGCTTTCGATCAGGCCTGCCGAGGACAGGCGGCTGACGAGCTTCTGCACCGTGGGAAGGGGGAGCCCGGTCTTCTCAGCCAGCAGCGTCGCATTCAGCCGCCCGCTGACGCCACAATGGCGTGCGGCGGCGGAGAGCATCACGACGGCATAGTCTGTCTGGGCAGAGAGACGCATGAATTTCCTTGTTGGGCCTCCGCGCAACAGCGCTGCGGCCTGAGCAAGTTGCGAGCCATTCTCAAATCGGAATGATTCGTTCCGATTGGGCAGATGGGCTTGGGCGTGGCGTTCGTCAACCCGTCGTCCTATGGGGCGTTCATGCTGTACGACCTGCTGAAGCCGCTGATCTTCACCCTCGATGCCGAGCGCGCGCACCGGCTGGCAATCCGCACGCTGGCGCTGGCGCAGGGACCGGCCGGGCCACCGATCCGCGACATTCCGCGCGTTCGGCCGGTGACGATCGCGGGGCTGGAATTTCCCAATCCGGTCGGGCTCGCCGCCGGACTCGACAAGGATGGCGAGGCGATCGACGGGCTGATGGGGCTGGGCTTTGGCAGCGTCGAGATCGGATCGCTGACCCCGCGCCCGCAGGCGGGCAATCCCAGGCCGCGGCTGTTCCGGCTGGTCGAGGATCGCGCGGTGGTCAACCGCATGGGGTTCAACAATGACGGCATCGACGCGGCGGTCGAGCGGGTGAAGTCCGCGCGCCGCCCGGGCGTGCTCGGCATCAATGTCGGCGCGAACAAGGACAGCGACGACCGGGTGGCCGACTATGCGCTGGGCGTGGGCAAAGTCGCGCCGCATGCCGATTATGTGACGATCAATGTGAGTTCGCCCAATACGCCCGGACTGCGCGACCTCCAGTCTCGACCTGCGCTCGACGAACTGCTCGCGGCATCGAGCGCGGCGCGGATGCTGGCGGATCGCCGGGTGCCGCTGTTCCTGAAGGTCGCGCCCGATCTCGACCGTGATGGCATGACGGGCGTGGTCGCCGCGGCGGCGGACGCGGGAATCGACGCACTGATCGTCGGCAACACGACGATCACCCGGCCCGAAACGCTCGCCTCACCGCTGGCGAAAGAGGCGGGCGGGCTGTCGGGGCGGCCGCTGGCGGTGCTGGCGCGGGCGAAGCTCGCCGAGGCGGTGGAGATTGCCGACGGAGCACTGCCGGTGATCGCGGTGGGCGGGATCGACAGCGCGGACGAGGCGCGGGCGCGGCTCGATGCCGGGGCGGCGATGGTGCAGCTCTATTCGGCGCTGGTATTCGAGGGGCCGGGACTGGTGCGGCGCATCCTGAAACGACTTTGACGTAGCGGCATTGCGCTTGGAGACGGTCGCGCTAGGGTTCGTCGCGATGCGCGCGGGCACGGATCCGCGCCACAGGAGTTAGGGTCAGGATGCGCAAGCTCGAAAAGTTCGACAATCTGGTTTCGATGTTCTTCACCCGGGCGCGGGAAAAGGGCGACGCCCCGTTCCTGTGGGCGAAATCGGGCGGGGCATGGCACCCGACCAGTTGGGCCGAGGCGGCGCGGCAGGTGGCGAACCTAGCGGCGGGGCTGCGCAAGCTGGGGCTGAAGCCCGGCGACCGGGTGATGCTGGTGAGCGAGAACCGCCCCGAATGGTGTATCAGCGACCTGGCGATCATGGCGGCGGGCGGGGTGACGGTGCCCACCTATACCACCAATACCGAGCGCGATCACCAGCATATCATCGACAATTCGGGCGCGACGATGACGATCGTGTCGAGCGCGAAGCTGGCCAAGACCCTGCTGCCCGCCATTCTGCGGACGGTTGGAAGCACCGGCCATGTCGTGATCGGGATCGAGGAGATGCGGATCGGCCAGTCGGGCGCGATCGATTTCCATAACTGGAGCGCGCTGATCGCCGAGAATGTCGCCGATGTGACGGTTGCCGCTGCGGAGGCCGCCCGTGTCGGCCGCGATGCGCTCGCCTGTATCATCTACACCAGCGGCACCGGGGGCAGCCCGCGCGGGGTGATGCAGCATCACGGGGCGATCCTGATGAATGTCGAGGGATGCTGCGAAATCATCAGCGAGGATTTTGGATGGGAGGATGAGGTGTTCCTCTCCTTCCTGCCGCTCAGCCATGCCTATGAGCATACCGGCGGCCAGCATTTCCCGGTCGGACTGGGCGCGCAGATCTATTATTCGGAAGGGCTCGACAAGCTCGCCTCCAATATCGAGGAGGTGCGCCCCACGCTGATGGTCGTTGTCCCGCGTCTGTTCGAAGTTCTGCGGACCCGCATCACCAAGCAGGTCGAGAAACAGGGCAAGTTCGCCAATTACCTGCTCGACCGCGCGGTTTCGATCGGCGGCAAGAAGGCGGCGGGGAAGGGCTCGCCGCTCGACCTGCCGATGCAGCTGTTCCTCAGCAGGACGCTCAAGCCCAAGCTGGCGAAGCGGTTCGGCGGGCGGATCAAGGCGATGGTATCGGGCGGCGCGCCGCTGAACCCCGAGGTCGGCATCTTCTTCGAAAGCCTCGGCATCACCTTCCTCCAGGGCTATGGCCAGACCGAGGCGGCGCCCGTCATCAGCTGCAACCGGCCCAAGGCGGGCCTGAAGCACGACACGGTCGGACCGCCGTTGCCCGGCGTCGAGGTGCGAATCGCCGAGGATGGCGAGATTCTGGTGCGCGGCGAACTGGTGATGCACGGATATTGGCGCAACGAGGCGGAAACCGCCCGGGTGCTCAAGCCAGATCCGGCGGAGCCGAACAAGGGCGCTTGGCTGCATACCGGCGATATCGGGGTGATCGACGAGAAGGGCCGGATCAAGATCACCGACCGCAAGAAGGACATCATCGTCAACGACAAGGGCGACAATGTCGCGCCGCAAAAGGTTGAGGGGATGCTGACACTGCAGCCCGAAATCATGCAGGCGATGATCGCCGGGGACCGCAAACCCTATATGACCGCGGTGATCGTTCCCGATCCCGAATGGACTCAGGAATGGTGCGCGCGGAACGCGGAGAAATGCGACCTCGCGGCGCTGCGCGAGGACCATGACTATCGCGCCGCGGTGGGCGCGGCGGTCGAGCGGGTGAACAAGGATTTGTCGGTGATCGAGCGGGTGCGGCGGTTCATCCTGGCGGACGAGCCGTTCACGATCGAGAACCAGCAGCTGACGCCGAGCCTGAAAATCCGCCGCCATGTCCTGCGCGAAGTGTACGGCCAGCGGATGGACGCGCTGTACAAGCAGTGAGCGTAATCTTCCCCGGCACGGGGAGGTGGCAGCGCCCTTCGACGCCGCCTGCGGCGACGCTCAGGATAAACTGCTCCAGAGGAGCAGCGCTGACGGAGGGGGCCCTCCCCGCAGCGTCTCGCTTGCCTCGGGCTCCCTCCACCACCGCCTTTGGCGGCGGTACCCCTCCCCGTGCCGGGGAGGATTGCTACTTCTTCGCCTCGGGCAGTACGACCATCGTCCAGTCCTTGTCCGGCCCCAGATATTTGACCGCCAGCGCCTGAAGCTCCTGCGGCGTGGTCTGGACATAGTCGGTGCCGATCGACGGGATGGCGGCGAGGCGGCGGGGGTCGAGCGTCCCGCCCTCGGTCTGCTGCATCCAGAACGGATTTCCCGTCGCGCGGCGCGACACCATCTGCGCGGTCGGCACGATGGCGCGACGCAACTCGTCGAACTCGATCGGCTTGGCGATCAGGTCGGCGGCGATCTCGCGCGCCACGCTGATGAACAGGTCGGTCTTGTCGGGCGGCAACAGGGTGAGGCCGATGATCCGCCCGCCGCCGGGCTGGCCGACCGGCCACTGGCTGATGACCGTCGGTGAATAGCTGACCCCTTCGCCCGAGCGGATGCGATCGAGGATGCGGTCACGCATCACCGCGGCGAGGATTTCGAGCTTGCGCCCCTCACCGATATCGACCGCGCCCCCGCCCGCCTGCCAGGCAATGACTGCGGCGGCCTGATCGGGCTGGCCGGTATGGCGCAGCACGACCGGCGTTTCGACATGGTCGGGGAAACGCACCGCCGCCGAGACGATGCGTGAGGCGCGGCGCGGCTTCATCGCGCCGAAGCTGGTCCGCACCGCCTCGATCGCCTTTTCGATGTCGATATCGCCGAACACCTGCACCTCGATTGGGCCGGTGGCGAGCAGCGGCTCCCAAAAGGCGCGGAAATCCTTGGCGTTGAGCTTTTCGATGTCCTTGAGATCGGGAATGCCCCAGCGCGGATCGCCGTCGCGCAGCAGGCGTTCCAGGTCGCGCGCGATCACCGCGTCGGGGGTCGCCGATTGCGCGGCATGGCCGGAAATCGCGATCGCGCGCGCCCGCGCGACCGGCTTCGGGTCCCATCCCGGCGCCGCGAGCTTGGCGGCGAGAAGACGCAGCTGGTCGGACAGGTCGTCCGGCGACGTCTGGCCGCCAAGCACGAAGGCATCGTCGCCAATGCCGAATTCCATCGAAATCTGGCGGTCGCCGGTCAGCTGGTCGATTTCTTCCTGCCCCAGGTCGCCGATGCCGCTGGCGAGCAGCGCGAGGTTCGCGGCCCAGGCCGGGGTCTGACGGTTGGAGGGCAGCGCCTGCATCCCGCGGCCGAAGCGGACGCTGACATAGACGCGGCCGACCTCGCCCTCGTTGCGGAAGAACAGGCCCGTGACCCCGTTGGAAAAGCGGACCTGCTCGATCTGGGGATCGGCGACCGCGATCGCGCGCGACGCGACCTTGCCCGGCGTACCCAGTTTTGGAAGCGAATCGAAGGTTACGTTGCGCGTGGCGGCGCGGGTTCCGGCGAGCGACGAGACGTCCGCCTCCAGCACCGCCGCCAGCTTGGTCTGGATATTCGCGTCGGGCGCGCGGGTGGTGACGATCGCGCGGGTCGCGGTCCCCTGAAGTACCCGGCGGGTGGAGGCGAGCACGCGATCGGGCGTGAACATCTTTTTGTCGATCGCGCCCTTGAGGATGTCGTAGCTGGTCTGCTCGCTGGTCACGACCTCATTGATGTCGATCGCTTCCACCAGATTGTCCGCACGGCGGGTGCCTGCGGTGACCGGCGCGGTGGCGATCGAATTGCGCATCTGCGCATCGATTTCGGTCACCTCGCGGTCGATCTCGACCTGGGTCGGCGCATTGGCGAGCGCGTCGGCGATCACCGCGCGCACGTCCTTGACGGCGGTTTCCCAATCCTCGCCGAGCGGGAGGACCTGGATCGAGGTGATGTTGGCGGAGCGGACGGCATCGGACAGGTCCGCGCTGGCGCCGATATAGCTCGATCCCGCGCGGGCGCGCCGTTCCAGCCGCCGATTGATGATCCGCATCGCGACGAAATCGACCATCCGCTCCTGATTGAACTTCACCGTATCCTCGAACACGGTCCAGGGACGCAGCACCGCCATCGACACGACGGGGGGCAGGGTCGGCTCGACGATCGCCGCGCTCTTGGGCTTGGTCGGGTCGGGCTTGCCGAAATCGGGGGTTTCGGGATTGGGGCCTTCGCCCTTCCAGCCCGCGAAATTCTTGACGATCAGCCGCTCGAAGAGATCGGGATCGAGATCGCCGACGATGATGAGCGTCGCGCGTTCGGGGCGATACCAGCGCTGGTGAAACGCCTTGACCGAGTCGGCGGTGGCGCCGTTCAGAGTCTCGACGGTACCGATGACCGGACGCTCGGCGAAACGCTGCCCGGCGAACAGCAACTGGCGCTGCGCTTCCTCGAACCGGACTTCGGGGCGCAGCCGCTCGCGCTGTTCGGCGAGCACGACGGGGCGTTCGGCGGCCAGCATCGCCGGGGTGATCGCGGGCGCGGCCATCATGTCGGCGAGGATGAACAGCGATTGGTCGAGGCTCGACTCCTTCGCATCGGGCAGGTCGAGCTTGTAGGTCGTCGACAGCGGCGTGGTGCTGGCGTTGCTGTCCGACCCGAAGGTGACGCCGAGCCGCTGCCACACCCGTTTCGATTCGCCGTCCGGAATCTTGGACGAGCCGCGGAAGGAGAGATGTTCGAGGAGATGGGCAAAGCCCTTTTCCGACTCCTGTTCCATCAGCGAGCCGACATCCATGCGCAGCCGCACCGCGACCTGCCCCGGCGGTACGCCGTTCTTGCGCACCGCATAGCGCAGCCCGTTGGGCAGGGTGCCGAAGCGCCATTCGGGATCGTGCGCAATGTCGCTGCCCTTGTAGAGCCAGGGCGTCTTGTCGATCGCGACGGTCGGCGCGGCCTCGGTCGCAGGCGTCGGGGGCGTGCTCTGCCCCAGCGCGGGCAGCGCAGCGGCGAACAGGAGAAGGGGAAGGGCGAGCGGCCTTACGCGCGGGAACAATGCCATCGCGCACGAACTTAGCGCGCTTCGTCCGCCGCCGCCAGCCATCCGCGTCCGCCGGAATTATGCCCTGATCGCACGGCTTTGGCGCAGGTTCCGCCATGTTTTGGACCCATAGCGCCCCTAGCCCCGATGGCGTGCCGTCGGCCGGAGTCGCGGCCGTGGGGCGGATGGGGGTGTCAGGTGGCGTATCGATATGGGGCGCGGGCGACGGAGCGGGAGGTGGCGCGGGACGCGCGCGTTGCACCGGACCTCGCGCTTGTGGCTGTCGCCGATCCTCCAGGCCCAGCGCATGGCAAGCGGCCGCTGACGATCCGTGTCGGCAAGCGGTTGCGCGGCGCGTTCGACCGGATCATCGGTGCCTTCTCGCTCGTCCCCAACGATCCGGTGCTGGATGTGCGGGATTTCGGCTGGACCGAAATGCTGCGCGACAATTGGCGGGCGATCCGCGACGAGGCGCTGGCAACCGCGCTGGCGCATGAGGATGCGGCGCCCTCGCTGGCGATCGTCTCACCCGATCACCGCGCGATTGCGCCGATCAACAAATGGCGGTCTTTCTTTCTGTGGGGCTATGGCTATGCGATTGACGAGAATGTCGCGCGTTGCCCGGTCACCGCTTCGTTGGTGCGCCGCATCCCGGGACTCAACAGCGCGTTCTTCTCGATTCTCGCTCCCGGCACCCACATCCCGCCGCATCGCGGGGTGACCAAGGGGCTGTTGACCTGTCATCTCGGCCTGATCGTCCCGCGCGACGGTGATGTGCGGATGCGCGTCGGTGATCGCGTCGTCCGCTGGGCGGAGGGCGAGACATTGCTGTTCGACGACACCTGGGACCATGAGGTGTGGAACGATACCGGCGGTACGCGGGTGGTGCTGCTGATCCAGCTGCGCCGTCCGCTGCGCCAGCCGGGGCGGTGGTTCGCCGATACGGTGATCGAGCTGATCCGCCGCTCGCCCTTCGTGCAGGAGGCGCGGACCAATGTCGCGCGCTGGAACCTGGCGATGCGCGCGCTGGAGGAGTGAGTTTGAGGGTCGTTTTCAGTTAGGCGGCACCGGCCCGCTCCCCCACCCGGCCACCCACTCAGTGTATTCTATGGGTGGCCGGGTGGGGGAGCGGGCCGGTGCCGATTCAGCGAAGCTGAACACGACCTAGCCCTTCGGGGCGGGACCGGTGCTGGCGCGGGCGATGAGGCGGGTGTCGAAGGTCAGCCGGTCGCGCGGACGCTGGGGGTCGAGCAGCAGGTCGGCGGCGCTGCGGGCGAGCTCATGAACCGGCTGGCGCACCGTGGTGAGCGGGGGCCAGACCGCGGCGGCTAGGTCGGAATCGTCGAACCCGGCGATCGACAGCTGATCGGGCACCGGGATGCCGCGCTCATGCGCGACGGCGAGCGCGCCTGCGGCCATATCGTCATTGCCGGCGAAGATCGCGCTGGGCGGCATGGCGCGGTCGAGCAGAGCGCGTGCGGCGCGGCGGCCCGAATCGAAGCTGTAATCACCGGCGACAACCAGATCCGGATCGAACGCGATCCCCGTTTCAGCGAGCGCGGCGCGATAGCCCTTCAGCCGCTCGACCGAAGAGATATGCGTGTCCGGCCCGGTGACGAAGGCGATGGCGCGATGGCCATGCGCGATGAGATGCGCGGTCGCTTCCTGAGCTGCGGCGGCATCGTCGATTGTCACCGACCGGCCCTGATCGCGGTTGAGGCCTGGCTCGATCCGCACATAGGGTAGCCCCCGCTGGTCCAGTTCGGCGAGCAAGGCGGCGTTTTCCGTGACCGGCGGCGAGAGGATGAGGCCGTCCAGATGCGTTTCGTCGATCAGCGCGGTGACGTCCTGGATCAGGCCCGGCGCGCCGCTGTCCACCGGCTGGGTCAGCAGGCGATAGCCATGGTCCGCACACCCCTCCTGCGCGCCCGCGAGCAGGTGATAGACATAATAGGGGCTGGGATTGTCATAAAGCAGCGCGACCTGGAACGATTTGCGCCCGGCCAGCGTGCGCGCAGCGAGGCTGGGCCGGAAATTGAGCTCGGCAACGACCTGTTCGACGCGGCGGCGGGTTTCGTCGCTGACATTCTTCTCGTTGTTGAGCACGCGCGAGACGGTCTTGAACGACACGCCTGCGAGCTTCGAGACTTCCTTGATCGTCGGCCGTCGCGCCATTTGCCTCCCCTGACCCGGTCAAGGCATAGGTGACAGCGTTGGCAAGAGGCAAGAGCGGAGTTTCGGCATGAATCGGCGCAAGATGTTGGCAGGAATCGCAGTGACGGGGTTGGGACCGGGGGTCGCGCGGGGGGTGGCGCGACCGCATCTGCGGGTGATGAGCTTCAACGTCCGCCTGCCCATGGACTCGGATGGCCCGAACCGGTGGGATGCGCGGCGCGACCTGTTTGTCGAGACGATCCGCAGCGCGGCGCCGGACATCATCGGCACGCAGGAATTGTGGAAGATTCAGGGCGAGTGGATCATGGCGAAATTGCCGGGTTTCGCCTGGTTCGGGGTTGGCCGACGCGGCGGAGATAGCGACGAGCATATGGGCGTTTTCTATCGTTCCGATCGGTTGCGGGTGATCGAGCGGGGCGATTTCTGGCTATCCGATACGCCGACGCAGCCCGGCAGCATCAGTTGGGGGCATCCTCATCCGCGCATGGCGACCTGGGGATTGTTCGAGACGGTGCCGGAGGGTGAGCGCTTCTGGTTCATCAACACTCATTTTCCGCATCGTCCCGAGAGCGAGGCGGCGCGGCAGAAGGCAGCGACACAGATTGCCGCCTGGGTCGCGGCACGGCCGTCGGGCGATCCGGTGGTTCTTACCGGCGATTTCAACACGATACCGGATAGCGTACCCCATCGGATATTGTCCGCGACATTGGCCGATGCCTGGTTGACGGCGGCGGAGCGGGCGGGGTCCGAGGGGACCTCGCACGGCTTTTCCGGCGTCGCGCGGCGGCGGATCGACTGGATCATGGCGCGGGGTCTGGAGCCGGTGCGGGTCCGGACGATCGACCGGGGCGAGGATGGGTTGTGGCCGTCGGATCATTTCCCGGTGGTGGCCGAGTATCGCTGGCCCTGAGAAAAGGCCCCGCCCGGACGCCGGGCGGGGCCTTGAAGGTCGGTCGGATCAACCCGCCGCAAGTGCCGCGAGCAGCAGCAGGGCGACGATGTTGGTGATCTTGATCATCGGATTGACCGCCGGACCCGCCGTATCCTTGTAGGGATCGCCGACCGTGTCGCCGGTCACCGCGGCCTTATGGGCTTCGCTGCCCTTGCCGCCGTGATTGCCGTCCTCGATATACTTTTTCGCATTGTCCCATGCGCCGCCGCCCGAAGTCATCGAGATGGCGACGAACAGGCCCGATACGATCACGCCGAGCAGCATCGCGCCGACCGCGGCAAAGGCATTGGCCTGGCTGTCGACCGCCAGGATGACGAAATAGAGGACGATCGGCGACAGCACGGGGAGCAGGCTGGGCACGATCATTTCCTTGATCGCCGCCTTGGTCACGATGTCCACCGTGCGCCCGTAAGCGGGGCGGCTGGTCCCGGCCATGATCCCCGGATTGTCGCGGAACTGGGCGCGGACATCCTCCACCACCGCACCTGCCGCACGGCCCACGGCGGTCATGCCGAAGGCGCCGAAGAGGTAGGGCAGCAGCGCGCCGAGCAATAGCCCGACGATGACGAAGGGATTGCTGAGCGAGAAATCCACGACGATGTCGGGGAAGTAGCGCGTCAGATCCTCGGTATAGGCGCCGAACAGCACGAGCGCGGCGAGCGCGGCCGAGCCGATGGCATAGCCCTTGGTCACCGCCTTGGTCGTGTTGCCCACCGCATCGAGTGCGTCGGTGCGGGTGCGGACGTCATCGGGCAGCCCGGCCATTTCGGCGATGCCGCCGGCATTGTCCGTCACCGGACCATAAGCGTCGAGCGCGACCACCATCCCGGCAAGCGCGAGCAGCGAGGTGGCGGCGAACGCCACGCCGATGATCCCGGCGAGCTGGAACGAGGCGATCACCGCGACGACGATCACGATCGTGGGCATCGCGGTCGATTCGAGGCTGATGGCGAGGCCCTGAATCACGTTGGTGCCGTGACCCGTCTCCGACGCCTTGGCGATTGAGCGGACCGGGCGGTACTGGGTGCCGGTATAATATTCGGTGATCCACACCAAAAGGCCGGTGACGCCCAGACCGATCATCATGCACCAGAACAGGTCCATGCCGGTGAACGCCTGGTCGCCGATCGGGGCGTTGAGATCGCCCAGCGTATATTGGCTCGCGAACCAGATCGCCGGGATGGCGAGGATCGCGGTGGTCCAGAAGCCCTTGTACAGCGCCCCCATGATCGACTGGCCCGAGCCGAGGCGGACCATGTACGTGCCGATGATCGAGGTGAGGATGCACACACCGCCGACGATCAGCGGCAGCGCCATCAGCGCGAGCAGCTGTTCGCTGGTGCCGGCCACGAGCAGGGCGATCGACACCATGGTGAGGCCGATGGTGACGACATAGGTTTCAAACAGATCGGCGGCCATGCCCGCGCAGTCGCCGACATTGTCGCCGACATTGTCGGCGATCACGGCCGGGTTGCGGGGATCGTCCTCCGGGATGCCAGCCTCGACCTTGCCGACCAGATCGGCGCCGACGTCCGCAGCCTTGGTGAAGATGCCGCCGCCGAGACGCGCGAAGATCGAGATCAGCGACGCGCCAAAGGCAAGCGCGGTCAGCGCCTTGATGATCTCATCGCCATTCGGTGCGTTGCCTGCGACATCGACCAGATACCAGAAGATCAGCGCGATTGAGAGCAGACCGAGGCCCGCCACCAGCATCCCGGTGATCGCGCCGGAACGGAAGGCCAGCGTGAGTCCGCCCTGAAGCGAGCCGCGTGCCGCCTCCGCCGTGCGGACATTTGCCCGGACCGAAATGTGCATTCCCGCAAAACCGGCGAGACCCGACAGCACCGCGCCGAGCACGAATGCGGCGGTCGACAGCGCGCCGAGCGTGAAGAACAGCACCGCCGCGACGACCACGCCGACCACGGCGATGGCGGTATACTGACGGACGAGATAGGCTTTTGCGCCCTCCTGAATGGCGGCCGCGATATCCTGCATCTTCTGGTTGCCTGCCGGTGCGCGAAGCACCTGCTGCGATGTTACCAGGCCATAGAGTACGGCAATCAGGCCGCACGCGATGGCGATGTACACAATCGTCATCTGGTATCCTTCCCCTGTGAACTCTGCGCGCCGCCCGGGTCTTGGTGCCCGGTACGGCGTGCGTCGGGGCGGAGCGTAGAGAGGGGCGGGGGGCTGTCAAGCGGCCTGGTATGTCGCCGGGTTGTCCGACGAAGCTGACGAAAAAGCGGGGTGTCCTGGGCGGGGGGCGGGGACGCGCCCGGTTGGCGACTGGAACGGGGCGGGTTGGCGACCGGGGCGCGACGCGGGCGCGACAGGCTGATAACCGGGGCGCGACAGGGAAACGACAGGCTGACGACTGCGACGCGACTATGGGGCGACGGGCTGACACCAGATACGCGACCGGCACGCGTCCGGTCGGCGACGCGGGGGTGGGCGAGTCGGATGGGGTCGGCTTCATCGATCGGGGTAGATCAGACAAAATCCAACATTTGAAGGGGGGTCTGGCGGGCAATTCCTCCCCTGCTCCGCAGGGGAGGTGGCAGCGCGCAGCGCTGACGGTGGGGCCGCCGCTGCAAGCGGCGGAATTTTGCCGAGATGTCCACGGCCGTCTACGCGGCCGCCCCTCCACCACGCCCTTCGGGCGCGGTCCCCCTCCCCCAGCAAGCTGGGGGAGGAATTTTCGAGTCAGCCGTGGCGGTAGCCGAGCCTGGCGGGGAGGGGGACGGGGGTGCCATTCGCGGTGAGCGTGAGGCCATTGCCGGGGCTGGCGGTACCGATGCGGGTGGCGGCGACCGGCGGGGTAACGCCTTCGGGCAGGGTGAAGAGCAGCTCGTAGTCATCGCCCGCACAGGCGGCGTCGAGCACCGGGCCGGGAAGGGCGAGCGGGATGACGTCGAGGTCGATGTGGATCGCGATGTCGCTTGCCGCCGCCAGCCGCTGGGCGTCGATGAGGAGGCCGTCGGAGATATCCATCATCGCGGTGGCGAGTGGAGCGAGCGCCTGCCCTTCGGCGACGCGCGGGACGGGGTGGAGGTAGCGGGCGAGGTCGCGCGGCTGTCCATCCGCGCCGAACGCCGCGCCGCCGATCGTGCCGGTGACCCAGAGCGTGTCACCCGGCTGTGCGCAGGAGCGCAGCGGGACTTTGGTCGGCGCGGTGCCGATGGCGGTGAGCGTGAGGCTGCGCGGCGCTCCGGCCGGCATCGCGACCGTGTCGCCGCCGATCAGTGGCATGGCGTAGGCGGTGAGCGCTTGATTGAGGCCGTCGAGAAAGGCGCGATCCCAGGCGGCATTGCCCGACAGGCTGTAGTTGAGCAGGCAGGCGAGCGGCGTCGCGCCCTTGGCCGCGAGGTCCGAGAGATTGACCGCCGCCAGCCGCCAGCCGACCGATCCCGGCGGGTCGTGCGGGCGGTAATGGACCGACTCGACCATCGTGTCGCTTGTGAGGATGAGGGTACCCGCCGCGACTTCTAGCTGCGCCGTGTCGTCGGCGAGGCCCGCCGCCGCAGGGTGCGTGGTGATGGCGCGCAGGTCGGTGAGGAAGGTAAATTCGTCGGGCATTACCGACGAGCATAATGGCACTAGCCCCTTCCACGCCATAAGCTTTAGCTCACGGGAGCCGTGTAGGTGTAATAAAATAAGCTGTAATCTACCTAGCGCGCTTCACATCCAAGATCACGTCAATCAGGCTCGGGTACGACGCCGCGCCCATTGCAACTACCACAAGTATATCCGGAAAAATCTTTCCCGGATCCTCGGCAGGCAGGGCAAGGGTTCCAGCGAATATTAAGCGATGAGAGGGCGCGTATCAGCATTATTCATTCTCCGCTAATAACCGAAGTCCGAATCGTTCACAAACTATATCGCATTCTAGAGATATTGCTAGGCGTTCGCGCGCTATATTAAAAATCGTTGATATTCAGTCGCATATCCTAGTGCGGTTACAATTATTGTCGTGCGCAATGTTCGCCGAGTTCGGGGGGGCGTAGTTAAAGAACCGCTCTATATATCACCTGCGCCCTCCAGCAAAGAAGAGGGGTTGGATTAATGGGGCGGCTAGCCGCCGCCCCTCTTCACACCGCCTTCAGCGCCTCCTCGAAGTCCGCGATCAGGTCGTCGGCATTTTCGACGCCGATCGAGATGCGGACGAGATTGTCGGTGATGCCGAGCGCCGCCTTGCGGGCGTCGGGGACCGAAAGGTGGGTCATGGCGGCGGGGGCGCTGGCAAGGGTTTCGGTGCCGCCGAGGCTGACCGCGAGTTTGGCGATCTTCAAGGAGTCGAGGAAGGCGAAGGCCTCCTTCTCGCCGCCCTTGAGGTAAAGCGAGAAGGTCGAACCGGCGCCGGTGCAGTGGCGGTCGTAGATGTCGCGCTGGCGGCTGCCTTCGGGGAGGAAGCCGAGATAGCCGACGCTTTCGACCTTGGGATGGGTGCGCAGATAGTCGCAGACCTTTGCCGCATTCTCGCCCGCGCGGCTCATGCGCAGTTCGAGCGTCTCGAGGCTGCGCAGCAGCATCCACGCGGTGTTGGGATCGCAGATCGTGCCGATCGTGTTGCGCATCATGCGGATGGTGTTGATCAGCGGCTTGCTGCCGAGCACGCCGCCGGCGACAAGATCGCTGTGGCCGCCGGCATATTTGGTGAGCGAATAGACGACGAGGTCGGCGCCCTGCTGCAGCGGCTTCGCCCAGAGCGGGCCGAGAAAGGTGTTGTCGATGGCGATGGGCGGCCTGGTGTCGCCGAACACGGCGTCGCGCGCCGCGGCGACCGCCTCGACATCGACGAGCACGTTGGTGGGGTTGGCGGGGCTTTCGAGATAGATCAGCGCGACATTGCCCGACGAGGCCTTGTGCAGCGTTGCTTCGATTTCCTCACGCGTTGCGCCGGCGGGGAAATCGACCCAGTGAACGCCGAACTTGCCGAGGATGCGGGCGATCAGCGTTTCGGTCGCGGCGTAGAGCGGGCCGCTATGGACGATGGTGTCGCCGGGCTTGACCATCGCAAGGAACAGCGTGGCGATGGCCGACATGCCGCTGGAGAAGGCGAGCGCATCTTCGGCTTCTTCCCACACGCCCAGGCGATCCTCGAGGATTTCCTGGTTGGGGCCGTTGAAACGCGAATAGACCAGGCCCTCCGCGCCGCCGGGGCGCTTGCCGGTGACGCCCTCGAAATGGCGCTTGCCGGCGGCGGCATTGGGGAAGACGAAGGTGGAGGTGGCGAAGATCGGGGGCTTCAATGAGCCTTCCGAGAGCATCGGGTCATAGCCATGGCCCATCATCAGTGTGCTGGGGCTGAGCTTGCGGCCGCCGACGGTGTCAATGTCGGGCTTGGGGCGGCGGCGCGGGGTGGTGGCGGTGAGGGCGGCTTCGTCCGGGGTGGTGGGCTTATCGGTCATGGGGCGTCCGCTCCTGGTATCAGATGAAACTAGTTACCGCAGCCGTCGCACCGATGCGTCATTCCGTCAATGCGATCACCGAAATCTGGCGCCCGTAATCGGGGGCGCCTTCGTGCGTGGCGCGGCGATAGCTGAAGAAACGCGCGGGGTCGGCATAGGTGTCCGCGCCGAGTGCCTCGATCCGGCGGACCCCGGCGGCGGCGAGGCGGTGGACGACATAGGCCTCCAGGTCGAACCGGTGGTGGCGGGGCTTTGCCGGGGGTGAAGAAGCGTTCGTTCGCCGGGTCGGTGGCGGCGAAGCGGGCGAGGAATGCGTCGTCGACCTCGTAGCTGGCGCGGGCGATGCAGGGGCCGATGGCGGCGACGATGCGGCTGCGGTCGGCGCCGAGCTGCTCCATGCGCGCGATCGTCGCGTCGGTGACGCCGTGCAGGGCGCCCTTCCACCCGGCATGGGCTGCGGCGACGACTCCGGCCTGATGATCGGCGAACAGCACGGGCGCGCAGTCGGCGGTAAGGATGCCGAGCAGCACGCCGGGGCGGTCGGTGACGAGCGCGTCGGCATGGGGGCGATTGTCCTCGTCCCAGTCGGTGTCGACGATCACCGCTTTGGGGGAATGGACCTGGTGGAGCGTGGCGAAGCGGCTGCCGGGCGCGATGGCGGCGATGACGCGGCGCTGGTTCTCCTGCAGCTCGAGCGTCGGAGGCAGGCCGCGACGGCCCATGTCGAGGCTGGCGGTGGGGCCAGTGGTGACGCCGCCGGTGCGGCCGAGAAAGCCGTGGGCGACGCCGTCGAGCGCCGTTGCGCGCAGGATGGTGAGGGTTTCTGTCATAGCGCCAGCCGCATCACGAGGTCGCGGTCGATCTGGCGGCCGACCGGGAAGGCATAGTCGCCGACATGGACGAAGCCATATTTGGCGTAGAAGGCAATCGCGCGGTGGTTTTCCTCGAACACCGTCAGCAGCAGGGCGGGCGCGCGGCGGGTGCGGGCGGTGGTCATCGCCCAGTCCATCAGTGCGTGCGCGACGCCGCGGCCGTGCCAGTCGGTCGCGACATAGAGCTGCGCGAGCTGCGCGTCGGCGGGGCCGGCCTGTTCGAGGGTCGGCGGGACCATCTTGGCGTAACCGGCGATGGCGCCGTCGGCGCGCGCGACGGCCCAGCTGATCGCCGGGTTGGCGAGGTCGCGGCGCAGGCGGCCATCCTCGCCGAAATTCTCGTCGAGAAAGGCGGCAAGGTCTTCGGGCTTGTAGAAATGGGCGAAGGTGTCGCGCCAGCTTGCCTCCGCCATCGCGTCGAGCGCGGCGGCGTCAGCGGGAGTGGGGGTGTCGAGGGTGAGAGTCGTCATTTTACGTCGTCATCCCCCGCAAACCCCGCGGGGATGGGCCAGCCGGGGGCGGTGAGGGCGATGACCTTGAACAGCTCACCCATCGCGTCGTCGCCGATCAATCGATCGCGCGCGGTGGCGATTTCGGCGGCGCGGCCGGGGGCGGCGCGCGAGAGCGCATCCGTGCGCGGGCCGATGCCGAGCTCCTTGAGCCAGGCGCCCTGCGGGATGGGGCCATAGGCGGCCAGCCCCTCGACCCGGGCTGCCTCCATCAGCGTGCCGAAATCGACATGGGCGGTGAGGTCCGCCTCGCCCGGATCCTCGAACGGATTGACATAGGCGTGGCCGCGCACCGCCTGAAGCGTGTCGCCGATCGCCGGGCCGGCATAGCCATAGTCGATCAGGATCGCCGCGCCGCCCTGTTCGAGCAGCCGCGCGGCGAGCGCGCGCAGGATGGCGACGCTGGGCGGCGAGGTTTCGAGGATCGATCCATCGGGCGCGTCGCGGAAGTCGGGCGGGATGATCGGGTCGAAGATGGTGTTGCCGATCACGGGGATGAACAGCGTGTCCTGACAGGCGACCAGCCGCTCGCGCCACCCCCGCGGCGTCTTGACCAGCTGGCGGATCGGGAGCGCGTCGAAGAATTCGTTGGCGATAACGAGCAGCGGCTTGTCATCGGGCAGGCCGATCAGGTCGAGCGACCATTCGGCACCGGGCACCGCCTTTGCCTGCTCGGCGCGCAGCATCGGGCTGTTCTCGACGAAATGGACCGGCGGGGTGAGGCCCGCACCGCGCATCGCGCGCAGCGCATCGGCGGCGAGCGTGCCGCGACCCGGGCCGAGCTCGACATAATGGACGTCGGGGCGCCCGGCGCGGCCCCACAGGTCGGCGAGCGCGAGGCCGACCAGTTCGCCGAACATCTGGCTGATCTCGGGCGCGGTGGTAAAGTCGCCGCGCGTGCCCAGCGGGTCGCGGGTGGCGTAATAATGGGTGTTGGCCGCGCCCATGAACTGGGAAAGCGGGATCGGCCCCGCAAGCGTGATCGCGCGGGCGATCCGTTCGGGCAGCGGACCTTCGGAGTTGGGCGCGTCGGTCATCGCGGTCCCCCTAACCGTTCGGGCCGAGCTTGTCGAAGCCCCGCGCCCCGGCGAGAGCGCGCTTCGACAGGCTCAGGGCAGACGACCGTCAGGCGACGCTGGGGCCGCCCGCGATCGGCTCGACGCGCTCGCGGCGCTTCTTGGCGGTGGCGATGAGGTAGAGACCGCCGAGGATCATCGGCACGGTCAGCAACTGGCCCATATGCAGCCCCGGCGTCGCGAAGATCGTGCCGTCGAACTGGACATCATGCTCGCGGAAGAATTCGACGAAATAGCGCGACAGGCCATAGCCGAGAATGAAGGTGCCGACGAGCTTGCCCGGCTGGTAGCGGGCGTCGGTCTTCCAGAACATGAAGGCGAGCACGGCGAACAGCAGCAGCCCCTCAAGCCCCGCCTCGTAAAGCTGGCTGGGATGGCGCGGGAGGGCGACGCCGGTGCGCTCGAACACGATGCCCCAGGGAACGTCGGTCGGGCGGCCCCACAGCTCGCCATTCACGAAATTGGCGAGGCGGCCGAAGAACAGGCCGAAGGGGACGGCGCAGGCGACATAATCATGGACGCGCAGCCAGGACAGGCCGTTGCGGCGGCACAGCCACAGGATCGCGAGCATGACGCCGATCATGCCGCCATGGAAGGACATGCCGCCTTCCCACAATTGCAGAAGTTTGAGCGGTTCGAGGAACAGTTGCGGCTGGTAGAAGATCGCATAGCCGAGCCGCCCGCCCAGGATGATGCCGAGCGTCGCGTAGAACACCATGTCGTCGGCATGGCGCCGCGCCATCGGCGCGCCCGGCTGGTCGAGCAGCTTGAGCAGATACCACCAGCCGATGAGGATGCCGCCGATATAGGCGAGCGAATACCATTTGAGCTGGAAGAAGCCGAGGTCGAGCGCGACCGGATCGAGCCCGAGGTCCTTGAAGTGGATATAGGATGCGGCTTGCGCGGCGGCGGTCAGGATCACGGTTGGGCCTCCCCGGGGGTTCGGGGCTGTCCTATCCGGATATGACGGCAACGCCAAGACAATGGATCGGATCGCGCGCAGCTTTCCTGCAGACGAACCTGTGGAAGCGCGGCGCGCTTCCTGGCGGCCATTGCGTGCGCCAAATGGACTGGATCAATCGGATGCGGGATCGGCGCGCGCGAAGAGGATCTTTCCTTCCGGGCGCGTCAGCACAAGGTGGTCGCCGTCGCGCTCAAGATACGCGCCGGTCAGGTCGACAACGCCGAAATCGTTGGGCGTCAGCAGAAAGATCGCGACCGTTCCGGCATCGGCGCGCAGCGGCAACGGCCCGGAATCGATCCGATAGCTTTTCTTGCTGAATGTCACGAAGCGCGGGCGCCGGGTCTCATCCGCGGGTAGCGTCCAAGGCCCCCCGGCCACATAGGACTCCAGCGGTTGCCCGGTATCGAAATCGATGCGCAGGTCGATGCCGGGAATGTCGCGCCCATTGGGCGCGACAAGGCGGATCGCAAAGGCGTTGTCGAGACCTTGTTCGATCCGGCTGGCAGTAATGGTCGGCGCCACCGGCCGGGGATCGCTGACAAGTTCGATCCGGTCACCCACCCGCGCCCAGCGGCCCCGCGCCCGTTCATCCAGCGACCCGACGGTCAGGCCATAGTCGAAGGTGCCGTCCCGATTGAGACGGAGTCCTGCCGCCAGTTCCATCTGCACCGAGGAATAGTCACCCACGACCGGATCGACGGCGATCGCCGGGGCAGCTTCCGCGCTATCCTGTGCGCGCGCGGGCTGGATCAGGAGCGCCGCCGCCGTACAGAGTCCGGCAATGCATCTGAACATCGACATCGCCGTTTGTATAGGGGCGCGGTCGTGCCGTTCAACCGCCATGGGCGCGTCTGCGGAACATGTCCTGCGAAGCCGGGGAGAAAGATATGCGGATGATATGGGCAGTGTTGGTCATGGTGATCGCCGCGTCAGCAGGGCCGAATCCGGCGATCGCCGGGTCGGCGCGCGGTGGCGCAGGAGCCACGGCCATCCAGGCCCCTTCAGACTGCACGCGCGACGCGAATGTCGACAGCTGCTGGCGCGCCGCGGTCCAGGCGGAGAAACGCGGCGACGCGGTTGCGGCGCTTGCCGCGTATGAAGCTTCCTGCGCGGCGGGCTTTCAGATGGGCGGCTGCTACGAAGCGGGCAAGATCTATTTCCTGAATGCGACACTGCGCGACTATGGCAGGTCGAAGGCCAGGATGGTGCGGGTCTGCCAGTCCGATGATGTCGGCATCGCCCCCTATGCCTGCAAATATCTGGGGATCATCTATCAGAAGGGGCTTTCGGTGAAGCCGCAGCCCGGACAGGCCTTCAGCTATCTTGCGCGGTCGTGCTTTCCGAACGGCGAGCCGTTCATCGATGGCGGTGGCTGCGAACTGCTGGGCAATCATGTTCCCGATGCGGATGCGATGGAGGTTGCCGATGATGTCTGGCACCCGGACTATATCGCCTATCTCGCGTTCGCGATGGGATGCAGCGACGACATGGCAGCGCAGTGCAACCAGGCAAAGGCGCTATATCGACGCGCGGTCGCGGAGTCGGCAGGCTGGCTGGCGCGCTGCGCGGAGGACGCGGACGCGGTGGCCCTGGGGGGATGCGAAGACATGGTCGGTTCGGCTTCCGCCGACGATCATGAAGCGCGCCAGGCGTTTCGCCTCGCCATGGTACGGGCCTTTCGGCGTGCGACCGATTATGCCGGATGAGCGGAAGGCGCCCGCGATGAATTGCGGCATTTGGCGTAAGGTAGCGGCGCTTCCCGGTTCTGTCGGTAGCGCCATGCCGATCGGCGGCGAGCATTGAGTGTGGCGTGCTCCGCGCGGCGCCGCTAGAGCCGTCGCGATGGAGCGCAAGGGTTTGAGAGGGATCGACCGGCGGACGCTGCTGATCGGCGGCGGGGCGGGGATCGGGCTGGTGGTGGCCTGGGCCGTCTGGCCGCGCACCTATCTGCCCAATCTGCCGCTGGCCGAGGGCGAGACCGGGTTCGGCGCCTATCTGAAGATCGCGCCAGACGGGCAGGTGACCATCGCCGTGCCGCAATGCGAATATGGGCAGGGCGTGTTCACGACGCTGCCGCAGGTGGTGGCCGATGAACTGGGCGCGGACTGGCGCCGGGTCGGGATCGAGGCCGCGCCGCTCAGCCCGCTTTATGCCAATGCGCTGGCAGCGGGGGAGTTGTTCCCCGGGGTGTTGCCTGAACGGCTGCGTGAGACTCACGCCGTGCGCAACGCGCTGATGCTGACCGGGGCCTCCACCTCGATGCGCAATTTCGAGGCGCCGTTGCGCGAGGCTGGCGCGGCGGCGCGGGCGATGCTGTGCCAGGCGGCGGCGGCGCGCTGGGGCGTCGACTGGCGTGCGTGCGGCACCGCCGACGGCTTCGTGGTCAACGGCAAGCAGCGGCTGGGGTTCGGCGAACTGGCGGCGGAGGCGGCGGACTATGACGTCCCGCCCGATCTGCCGTTGCGCGAGGGCGACGGCGAGCGCCTGCTGGGCGAGCCCGCGCCGCGGCTCGATGCACCGGGCAAGGTCAATGGCAGCGCCAGCTTTGCCGCCGATATCCGTTTGCCCGACATGGTGTTCGCTGCGATCCGCCAGGGGCCGGTCGGAACGGTAAAGCTCGCGGCGCTTGACGAAGCGGCGGCGCAGACCGTTCCCCGGGGATGCTGCACATCGTCAAGAATGAGCGCTGGGTCGCGGCGGTCGCCAATAACAGCTGGGCGGCGCAGCGCGCGCTGGACGCGATGAAGCCGAAGTTCGAGGTCGCGACCAGGGTGGACAGCGCGTCGATCCAGGCGGCGCTCGACGCCGCGCTCGATAGCGAGGGCACGCGGATCGCCACAGAGGGCGAGCTGTCGCCGGTGTTCAAAGGCGCGCGCGTGGTGACGGCGGAGTATCGCGTCGGCGTGGCGCTGCACGCGGCGATCGAGCCGATCACCGCGACTGCGGCCTGGGATGACGGACGCATCCGCATCTGGATGCCGACCCAGGCGCCGGGGCTGGCGCGCGGCGCCGTGGCGCGCGCACTGGGCATGGATCCGGGCAGTATCGTTATCCATCCGGTGTTTGCCGGGGGATCGTTCGGACAGAATCTGGAGCATCAGGTCGCCGAGCAGGCGGCGCTGGTCGCGCGCGAATTGCGCAAGCCGGTGCAGCTGACCTGGTCGCGGGGCGAGACGTGCCTGCACGACCGCTATCGCCCGCCCGCCGCCGCACGGATGACCGCGCGGCTGGGTGCCAATGGCACGGTAGCGGGCTGGCTGGCGAAGATCGCGGCGCCGTCGAGCGGGCATGAACTGGCGCGGCGGCTGATGGGCGGGGACAGCGCGGTCGGCGCGGGGCTGGCGGTCGGCGGCACGGGCGATCCGGCGGCGGTGGATGGCGCGCGGCCGCCCTATCGCATTCCCAATTATGCGGTGGATCACCATCCCGCCGATATCGGCCTGCCCACGGGCTATTGGCGGTCGGGGGCACACAGCTATACCAGCTTCTTCACCGAGAGCTTCATCGACGAGCTGGCGCATGTCGCCGAGATCGAGGCGCACAGTTTTCGCATCGCGATGCTGGGCGGGGTGCCGCGGCTGGCGCGCTGCCTGTCCACCGTCGCCTCGCTCGGCGGGTGGCAGGGCGGGCTGGCGGGCAGCGGGCAGGGGCTGGCGTGCCATGCCTTTCGCGGTTCCTATATCGCGGTGATGGCCGAAGCGTCGATCGGCGGCGACCAGAAGATCAAGGTCGACCGGCTGGTCGCGGCGGTCGATTGCGGGCGGGTGGTGAACCCCGACGTGGTGCAGCAGCAGATCGAGGGCGGGCTGATCTTCGGCATGGCGGGGGCGCTGGGCGTCACCACCGGCTTTACCGGTAACATGGCCGAAGCGCGCAGCTTTGCCGATCTCGATCTGCCGCGCCTGGCCGATACGCCCGAGATCATGATCGAGCTGATCGCGAGCGAGGCCGATGCGGGCGGGGTCAGCGAGCTGGCGGTGCCGCCGGTCGCGCCCGCCATCGCCAATGCGATCCATGCCGCGACCGGCGTGCGGTTGCGGCAGCTGCCGCTGATTCCGGGGGGTGAATGATGGTGTTGCCTGAGAGGCATCCGGCGATCCCGCCGCGCCGGGTGGGCGTGCTGCTCGTCAATCTCGGCACGCCCGATGCGCCTGATGCGGGGGCGGTGCGGCGCTATCTGGGCGAGTTTCTGTCGGATCGCCGCGTGGTCGAGATCCCGGCCTTGCTGTGGCAGCCGATCCTGCGCGGGATCATCCTGCGCACCCGGCCCGCCAAGTCGGCACATGCCTATCGACAGGTCTGGACCGATGACGGATCGCCGCTCGCCGCGATCACGAAACGGCAGGCGGAAGCGGTGCAGGCGGGGTGGCCGGATGTGCGCGTCGACTGGGCGATGCGCTATGGCAATCCGTCGATCCCGGACCGGCTGAAGGCGATGAAGGAGGGCGGGTGCGAACGCATCCTGGTCGCGCCGCTCTATCCGCAATATTGCGCGGCGACGACCGCCACGGTGGTGGACAAGGCGTTCGAGACGCTGGCGGCGATGCGCTGGCAGCCGGCGCTGCGGACATTGCCGCCCTATCATGACGATCCGCGCTATATCGCCGCGCTGGCGGAGTCCGTGAAGGCGCAGCTGGCCGCGCTCGAGTTCGAACCGGAGGCGGTGCTGGCGAGCTTTCACGGAATGCCGCAAAGGACGCTGGAGCTGGGCGATCCCTATCACTGCCATTGCCGCAAGACCGCGCGACTGCTTGGCGAGGCGCTTGGAAGGGAGCTGACGGTGACCTTCCAGTCGCGCTTCGGGCGGGCGAAGTGGCTGGAGCCGGCGACCGATACGGTGCTGGAGGGACTGCCGGGCAAGGGCATCAAAAGAATCGCGATCGTTGCGCCGGGCTTTTCCGCCGACTGCCTCGAGACGCTGGAGGAGCTGGCGATCCGCGGGCGCGAGAGTTTCGAGGCGGCGGGGGGCGAGCGCTTCGCCTATCTGCCCTGCCTGAACGACAGCGCGCCCGGCATCGACATGTTGCGCAGCATTCTTGCAACGGAACTTGCAGGCTGGACCGACCTTCCCTAGCCTTTGCCCAAATCGGCTTAGGAGAGATTATGGCACGGGTAGCGATCGTTACGGGCGGCACGCGCGGCATCGGCGAGGCGATCAGCGTTGCGCTGCGCGACATGGGCATGACCGTCGCCGCCAATTATGCGGGCAACGACCAGCGCGCGGCCGAATTCACCGAGCGGACCGGGATCAAGGCGTTCAAATGGGACGTCGCTGATTATGACGCGTGCCAGGCGGGCATCGCGCAGGTCGAGGCCGAGCTGGGGCCGGTCGATGTGCTGGTCAACAATGCGGGTATCACGCGCGATGGCACGATCCTGAAAATGACCTACCAGATGTGGAAGGAGGTCATGGACACCAATCTCGGCGGGTGCTTCAACATGGCCAAGGGCGTGTTCCCGGGGATGCGCGAGCGCAAATGGGGGCGCATCGTCAATATCGGCTCGATCAATGGACAGGCCGGGCAGTACGGCCAGGTCAACTATGCTGCGGCGAAGAGCGGCATCCATGGCTTCACCAAGGCACTGGCGCAGGAAGGCGCGCGCGCAGGCGTGACGGTCAACGCGATCGCGCCGGGCTATATCGACACCGACATGGTCGCCGCGGTTCCGGCGGAAGTGCTGGAGAAGATCGTCGCCAAGATTCCGGTCGGCCGACTGGGTCAGGCGAACGAGATCGCGCGCGGCGTGGCATTCCTGTGCTCGGAGGATGGTGGCTTCGTCACCGGATCTACGCTGTCGATCAATGGCGGGCAGCATATGTACTGACCCCGGCTTGCGCCGGGGCAAGCGGGTCGAGGCGCGTCGCCCCGGCGTAAGCCGGGGGACGGCGTCGGCGCGCCAACGGCGCGCGACCCGGCACGGACGGCGGGGCCGCGCAGCGGAGCCCGTCCGACGCCAAGCGCGGGCTTTGCCCGTGCTGACCCAGGCAGAACCGCGACTGTGGCGAACGAAGGGTCCTCTGCACCGGAGAAGGTTGCCTCGCTCCCCCTCCACCACCGCCTTTGGCGGCGGTCCCCCTCCCCGTGCCGGGGAGGAATTTGCGGGCCGACCCCTCAGCGAGTCGGCCCTGGTAATTCAGAACCGCAGGCCAACACCCGCGACGATCTGCTGGCGCTCCACATCGGCTTCATAGTTGGAATAGCGATATTCGACCTTGGCGAAGACCGTGTCGGTCAGCTTCTGCTCGACGCCCGCGCCGACGCGGATGCCGTCGCCATTGCTGTTGCCCGCGACCGACTTGATCCGCGCATTGGTATAGCCGACCTTGCCGTAAATCAGCGTCTTGCCGGTGACGAAGCCGACGCGACCGCCAATATAGAGGTCGCGGCCGGTTTCGGCGATCGTAGCGCCGCCGGCCTTGAGCTTGGCGGTCGAATCGGCCACCTCGCCCTCGATCCCGAACACGGCGCTGCCCTTCTGAATGTCATAGCCAAGACCGATGCCGTAGATCAGGCCGTCGGGATTGCGCACGCCCGGGGTGTTGAGATCGACCACGTCATAGCCGGTGATGATGCTGGCCTTCGCACCGCTGAAATCGGCGGGTTCCTGCGCCAAGGCGGGGGTGGCGGCGGCGGTGAGGGCGGCGGCGAGCGCCAGAGCGAATTTCTTCATGTCGAACACATCCTTGATACCGTTACAGGCGCGGCACGATGCCGCGGTGAGGCGGTATTGCGGCGTGGACAAGCGCGGGGCCACTGACGGAAACTGATGCGTGAGAGGCGTGATCGCGACATGCGAAAGGGCCGATCCCCTTGGAGGAACCGGCCCTTCGCGGTCACATGATCAATGGATCAGCGGCGGCGATCGCAATAGCGCGGCTGGCCCGAACGGTCGATCTCGCGACCGGCAAAGGCGCCGACTGCACCACCCAGGATCGTCCCGATGGCGCGGTCGCCACGCCCGGCGACGCTGTTGCCTAGCAGGCCGCCCGCAATCGCCCCGACGATGGTGCCAGCGCTCGAATCGCAGCGCTGATCGGTCCGGCCGACATAGCGGCGATCCTGCCCGCGATAGCGGCGCGCGTCACGATAGCGGCGGTCCTGGCGGTAGCTGCGATCATAGCCACGGTCGTAGCTGCGCCCGTCGCGATATTCATAACGGCTCTGCGCCGCAGCCTCGGTGGCGGGGATCAGGGCGGTGCCGGTCATCGCCAGCGCGGCGCCGATCAGGGAAAGCTTCTTGAACATGTCGTGTCTCCTTGTTCCTTGGTCGATGCCGGTCCTGCCGACTTCGTTGAACAAGGGTTTCGCATGTTCGGCTTGAGTCGTTGCTGAATGCCGCCGTTATCCACCGTTCAGCGAATGATGCGAAGAAGAAGGGGGGTGCCGGCACGCGTCGCGACGTTCGAGGGGGGGTGCGCCCGGTCCCGATACGCAACGCGGGATTTGGGGCGGAACGTGCGACGCGCACCGACATGTCGGGCGGGCCGACGGCATATGCCGCGCGGCCCGTTGCCTGTCGTCTAGATGAACGGGGGCGAACGCTGGCTGAACGGCGCTGTTATCGCAGGTTCAGCTATGCGGCGCGAATGGGGCCGGTATGAGGGGGCGCAATGCGTATCCTGTTGTCCGTGCTGTTGTGCCTCATCTTCGTTCCGGACTGGTCGGGAGCGGTTCGGCTGCCCCTGTTGCCCGATACCGTCGAGATGACGGCGGAGCCGGTCGCGCTGGACTGGCGCGATCCCGATCGCGTGCGATTGGGTGGGCTGACCTTTCTGGGCGGGGTCGAGCTGCGCGGGCCGTCCCCTGCCTTTGGCGGATTTTCGGCGATGCTGGTCGATGGCGATCGGTTCACCCTGCTGAGCGACGGCGGCAATCTCGTCTCGTTTCGGCTCGACCGCGCATTCCGGTTGAGCGCGCCCCGAGTCGCCGCATTGCCCGACGGCCCGGGCAGGGGTTGGGAAAAGGTGGATCGCGACAGCGAATCGCTGACCCGCGACCCCCATACCGGCCAGATCTGGGTGGGGTTCGAGCGCGCCAACGAAATCTGGCGCTATTCGCCGGGCTTTACGCGGGCCGAAGCGCACGCCGCGCCGGGCGCAATGGCGGACTGGCCCGCCCATGGCGGGGCCGAGGCGATGGTCCGGCTGCGCAATGGCAGCTTCCTGCTGTTTGCCGAGGACAAGATGGGCAAGGACCATTACACGGTGCAGGCGCTGTGGCTGGCACGGGACCCGTCGATCGGCGGTGCGCAGCGCGGAGTCCGCTTCACCTATCGGCCGCCGCGCCCCTACAAGCCGACCGACATGGCCGAACTGCCCGACGGCAGGCTGATCGTGCTGAATCGCGACGTGTCGCTGCGCGCGGGGTTTACCGCGATCCTGACCATCGTCGACCCCAGGGCGATTCGCCGGGGTGCGATCGTCGAGGGTCAGGAGATCGCCCGATTCGCCGCGCCCGTGGTCCATGACAATTTCGAGGCGCTGGCGGTGACGCGGGAAGGCGGCGACACCATCCTCTGGATCGCGTCCGACGACAATCAATGGGCGGTGCAGCGCTCTTTGCTGCTGAAGTTCAGATTGGATATCTGACTGGTCGCGGCCCGGTGCCGGAAACCTTATCAAACGACGAACGGCCCGCGTCCCATCGGGGAGCGGGCCGGTCGAAATCAGAAACCCCAAGGGGTTCAGGCTGCGGCGGTCGCCTTCTTGGCGATTTCGCGCTTCAGGCGGCGGGCGCGCAGCGACAGCTTTTCGTCGCCGGTCTTCAGCAGCCAGTTGTCGAGGCCGCCATTATGCTCGACCGAGCGCAGGCCGTGCGTCGACACGCGCAGGCGGATCGAGCGCTCAAGCGCTTCCGACATCAGCGTCACATTCTGCAGGTTGGGCAGAAAGGTACGCTTGGTCTTGTTATTGGCGTGGGAAACATTGTGTCCCACCTGCCGGCCCTTGCCGGTCAGCTCGCAGATGCGCGACATGGTTCGATCCTAGGTTTCTGGCCTGTCCGGCAATGCCGGGAAAGAGCGGCCCGATAACGGGACAGGTGGCTGCAGTCAACCTGCAAGCGCCCGATTGCCCCCACCGGTGCAACCCCTATGGTGAATCGCGCGTTATTTCGCAAACGATTCGAATAGGGAGATCGGGCCGATGCGTGGACTGTTAGCGATTCTGGGCCTCGCGGCCGTCGTCATCGTCGTACTGATGTCGCTGGGGATGCTCAGCATCAACATGAATTCGGGTTCGCTCCCGACGGTGAAGTTCGAAGGCGGCAAGGCCCCGACCGTCGCCGCCGACGTCGGCGAAGTGGGCATGGGCACCACCAACAAGACCATCCAGGTGCCGACCATCACCATGGAAAACAAGACGATTCAGGTGCCCACTGTCGAAGTGCAGAAAGCGCAGCCGACGCCCGCGCCCGCAGTCGAATAGGCGAGCGATTCGCGAGGGCGCCCCGTCGAACTGGCAGGGCGATGCGGGTTCGGGCATAGCGGAACGATGTTTCCGCTGCCCGAACCCATGCGCGCCGCGCTCGATGCGGCGCGCGCCGCCGCCGAAACCGCCGAAGTGCCGGTCGGCGCGGTGGTGATGCAGGGCGACCGCGTGGTGGCGGTGGCGGCGAACGCGCCGCGCACGCTGCACGACCCCACCGCCCATGCCGAAATGCTGGCGATTCGCGCCGCCGCTCAGGCGCTGGGTCGCGACCGGCTGGAGGATTGCGACCTGTGGGTGACGCTGGAGCCGTGCGCGATGTGCGCCGGCGCAATCGCCCATGCCCGAATCGCACGCGTCTATTATGGCGCGGCAGACCCCAAGGGCGGTGCGGTCGAACATGGCCCGCGATTCTTCACCCAGCCGACCTGCCACCATCGGCCCGAAGTCTATTCGGGAATCGGCGAAGGCGAGGCGGGGGAATTGCTGCGAGAGTTCTTCGCGGCACGGCGGTAAGGCGCGAAGCGATGGCAAGATCGCGCATGTCCCTCTCTCCGCTGCGGGAGCGGGCCGGGGAGAGGGGCGTGTCAAAATTGCGACTTCCCGAGCGGCTAAAGGCCCCTCTCCCGGCGGCGCTTCGCGCGCCACCCTCTCCCCGCAAGCGGAGAGAGGGTAGAAAAGTTCACCGCATATCGGTTTCGCGTACCGGCACGATCTTGATTTCGACGCGGCGGTTCTGGGCGCGGCCTTCGGGCGTGTCGTTCGAGGCGATCGGTTGGGTCTCGCCATAGCCCAGCGTTTCGAGCCGTGCGCTCTCGACCCCGCGCATCACCAGATAGTCCGCGACCGCGACCGCGCGGCGCTCCGACAGGGCCTGGTTATAGGCGTCGGTGCCGGTCGAGTCGGTGTGGCCGTACACATCGACATAGGTCTGGTTGTAGCGATCGAGCACGTCGGCGACCTTGTCCAGCGTCGGGCGGAACTGCGGCTGAACGGTCGAACTGTCGGTCGCGAAGGTGATGCCCGAGGGCATCGAGAGGATGAGGTCGTCGCCCCTGCGAATCACCTCGACATCGGTGCCTGCGGTACGCTCGCGGATCTCGCGCTCCTGACGGTCCATATAGGCGCCGATCCCGGCGCCCGCGACCGCGCCGATGCCCGCGCCGACGATCTTCTCGGTCCGGTCGCGGCGTCCGCCGACAATGTCGCCGAGCAGATATCCGCCCAGCGCGCCGCCGATCGCGCCGATGCCCGCCTTGGACATACGCTGTTCGCCGGTCACCGGATCGGTCACGCAAGCACCGGTCAGCACGAGTGCGCCGATGGCGGGAATAAGGGGCCAGTTGGCTGGAATACGCATTGAATACCTCCTTGAATCCATGCGCCCCAAACGGCCTGAAACCCGTCCTTGTTCCGGGTGCGCACCAAAACCCTTTCAATCAGGCGTTGTGAAACGGCGATGAATGCGCTTATGGGGAGGCAGGCCGATGGACCCGCTCCCTCCCATACCCTGGATCGACGTCGCGATCATCCTTGCCCTGGTCGCGCTCAATGGCGTGTTCGCCATGTCCGAGCTTGCGATCGTCTCTGCGCGCAGGGCGCGGCTGGAGGCGATGGTGCGCGCCGGGCGGCGCGGGGCGCAGACTGCGCTCAACCTGGCGGCGGATCCGGGCAAGTTCCTCTCGACCGTCCAGATCGGCATCACCCTGATCGGCATCATCAACGGTGCCTATTCGGGCGCGAGTCTGGGGATGCCGATGGCCGCGCGGATCGAGGCGCTGGGAGTCGAGGCGGAGCTGGCCGAGACGATCGGCTTTGCCATCGTCATTGCCTTCACCACCTACGCCTCGCTCATCATGGGCGAACTGGTCCCCAAACAATTCGCGCTGCGCTCGCCCGAACCGATCGCGGTACTGGTCGCGACGCCGATGCTGTGGCTGGCCTGGCTCACCGCGCCGGTCGTGTGGGTGCTGGACCAGAGCAGCGCGCTGGTGTTCCGCCTGCTCGGCCTGAAGCGCGAATCGGAAAACCGCGTCACCGCCGAGGAATTGCACATGATCGTCGCCGAAGCGACGCATTCCGGCGTGATCGAGGAGCATGAGCGGTCGATCATCTCGGGCGTGGTGCGGCTGGCCGATCGCCCCGTGCGCGAGGTGATGACGCCGCGTACCGATGTCGACTGGATCGACGTCAATCTGGACGAGGGCGCGATTCGTTCGGCGCTGGCGGCGACGCCGCATACCCGGCTGCCGGTGGCGGACGGATCGGTCGATGCGGTGATCGGGGTGGTGCAGGCGCGCGACGTGGTCACCGCGCTGATCGAGGGGCGACCGATCGATCTGCGCGCACTGATGCAGACCGCGCCGGTGCTGCCGGACCAGGTCGATGCGATGGATGCGCTCGGCGCGCTGCGCCGCGCGGCGGTGCCGATGGGCTTCGTCCATGATGAATACGGGCATTTCGAGGGGATCGTGACCCCGGCCAACCTGCTCGCGGCGATCGCGGGCGAGTTCCTGTCCGACGCCGATCCGGGCGACAATCCCGCGATCACGGTGCGCGAGGACGGGTCGCTGCTGGTATCGGGCCAGCTTGCGGCAGACACGCTGGCGGAGCGGATTGGGATCGATCTGCCCGAGGATCGCGACTATGCGACCGTGGCGGGGCTGGCGCTGGCGGTGCTCAAGCGGCTGCCGCATGAGGGCGAGACGTTCGTCGAACAGGGCTGGACGTTCGAGGTGGTCGATATGGACGGCCACAAGATCGACAAGCTTCTGGTGACCGAGATCGCCGAGCCGGCGTGACCTAATCGGCTTCGTTTTCCCGCGCCGCCAGCGCGTCGGCTTCGTGTTCTTCCTGCGCTTCCTTCCACCGGCGATGCAGATGGCGCCCCCACCAGAGGATCGCGATGGCGCCCGCTGCGCACAGGGCAATTACGAGGAAATGGGTGACGGTCACCCATGCGAACATTTCGGCCATGCCGGCCGGAGGCACATAGGGTTTGTCGCTGTCCATTTCGTCGCCTCCCCGCTCGCACGCATAGCATCAATGCGCGGAAGCGGGGAAAGGTTCGTATGGGGGTTCAATTGCCCTCGGCGCTGCGCACCTGCTGTACTGCCGCGAGTTGAGCGAGCTTGAGGAACTCGTTGCGCCAATAGCCCTGGGGGTTGCCGGCGAGGCCGCGAATGTCGGCGAAGCTGTAGCTGCCCAGATATTTGTCGCCGCGCAGCTTCTGCCCGAACGCCGCGACCGCGACGGCGAAGGCCATGTCGCCCGACGGTGCGGGCGCGGCGCGCAGCAGCGATGCGGGAACCGGCTTTTCGATCAGTTTCGATGCGGTTTCACCGGGCAATTTATAGCGCAATTTGACGAAGGCGAGTTCGCCGCCCTTGCCAGCTGGAGCAGGCGGCTGGTTCGCCTCATAGCGGCGATCGGGCAGCCATCCCTTTGCGCCCGCCGGAACGACCTCGTAGATCGCGGTCACCTGATGCCCCGCGCCGATGTCGCCAGCGTCGACCGCATCATTGTCGAAATCCTCCTCGGCCAGCGCGCGATTCTCGTAACCGATCAGGCGATATTGGCTGACCTGTGCGGGGTTGAACTCGACCTGGACCTTCACATCCTTGGCGATGGTGAAGAGCGAGGCGCTCAGCTCGTCGTCGAGCACCTTCTGCGCCTCCATCGCGCTGTCGATATAGGCGTAGTTGCCGTTGCCGAGATCGGCGATGCGCTCCATCAGCGCCTCGTTGTAATTGCCCTGGCCGAAGCCGAGCGTGGTGAGGGTGACGCCGCTGTCGCGATATTTCCTGACCATCGCCTCCAGCGCCTTGTTGTCGCTGACGCCGACGTTGAAGTCGCCATCGGTGGCGACGAAGATGCGGTTGATCCCGCCCTTGATGAAATTGGCGCTGGCGATGTCATAGGCGAGCTGGATGCCCTGTGCCCCTGCGGTCGAGCCGCCGGCTTCGAGACAGTCGAGCGCGGCGCGGATATAGTTGGGGCTTGAGGTGGGTTCGAGCACCACGCCCGCGGCGCCGGCATAGGCGACGATCGAGACGCGGTCCTTTGCCGTCAGCTTGTCGGCGAGCAGGGTCAGCGCCTGCTTTACCAGCGGCAGCTTGTCCGCGCTGCTCATCGATCCCGAGACATCGACGAGGAAGACGAGGTTCGCCGCCGGGCGCCCCTGTGCGGTCACGTCATAGCCGCGCAGGCCGATGCGGACGAGGCGGGTGTCGGGATTCCACGGGGTCTTCGCGACGTCGGTGGTGACGCTGAACGGCTGTTGGCGCGAGGCGGGCAGGGGGTAATCGTAGCGGAAATAGTTGATCATCTCCTCGGTCCGCACCGCTTCGGCCGGAGGGGTCTGCCCCTTCTGGAGGAAGCGGCGGACGTTGGAATAGGCGCCGGTGTCGACATCGACGGAGAAGGTTGAGACGGGCGCGGTCGCGACCGCTTGAACCGATGCGACGTCCTTCCCCGCATGGCGTTCGCGGTTGTCGGCGCTGCCATAGGGGGCGGCCTGCGCGACGACGCCAGGGGCCATGCGCTTGGCGGCGAAATCGGCGGTCGAACCCGGAGGGGGCGGCGCCGACATGACCGGCGGCGGCGGAGCCATCGGGAGCGGCGGCGGGGGCGGTGGAGGCGGCGCATAGGCGCGGCCGCTCGCCCCGCCGCGCGGGCGAATGCCGGTCGCGGCGCCGGGGCGATAGGGGCTGCCGATCTTGCACCGCACGGGCGAGTCATTGTCGGCGCGGGTCGGCGCCGGACGCGGCTTTTGCGGCGTGGCGACCGGCGGCGGCGGCGCGGCGGCGCCGAGCAACAGCGAAAGCGAAACGAGGGCGGCGGTGCGCTTCATGGGACTTCCCCTTTGGTCGCGAATGACACGACCGGGGGTGCTCCGCGCGGGATGAGCGGTGCATGAATAGGTTATGGTGTTACATCGGCTTGACTGAACCTGTCAGAATTGCGGGGGCGGGTGCCAGGTCGCGGACGGCCTACGACCGCTATCGGCGGCCGGTCGGAACGTCGTATAATGGGTGGGAAGCCGCCGTTACGTAATCCCCATCAAGGCCAATGCAAAAAGCACCGTCGAGGTCAGACCAAGCAGGCTTCTGACATTGTGGAGCCGCCCCCAAGACAAAAGCAAAGCTCGTGTGTGCGGGCCTGCCTGCTTCGGAAGGACCGCCTTCAATCGCTTGTTCGTTGGCATGATCGCTACAAGCGTGAATGGCCAGTTGCCAAGAAGCACGATGCTCCCGGCGATCCACAACGATTGTCCCGAGAAGTACCAAGCCGCCAATCCACATATGCCGCCGACAATCGCTAGACCCGACTGTATCGGCAGTGCCTTGGCGTAACTTGGCTGCTATTGCGCGAGCAGCGCTTCGTCGTTCAACAGCAGGCGGACCGGGTGTTCGACCAGACTGATGTATCCCGCCGCGCCGGTAAACAGAGCGGCGGACGTCAGGGCGACAATTTCAAATAGAAACATGAGTAGTCCTCGGCTTCAGCCGGAGGAGGCGCGGTTCATACAGCCAGCGTCTCCCCAAGCAAATTGGGTCAACGCCGCGGCTGAGAAGAACCCACAATGTGGGCGCAGGAGCTACCGACCTGCTGCTCTATTTTCGGCTCTCACGCAGTGCACGGAGGTTCGTGACGGATCAAGCTATTCGTGACGGATCAAGCTAAATGTCCGCAATGGGGTCGGAACCCAGACCGCATTCATGAATCGGCTGCCTAGCCTCCTGTGGCTTGGGGCAGCTCCACTTTGACCGCGTGCGTCGGCATTGGGACCAGCAGAAGGAGCAAGCCGCTCGCCAACCCGAGTGCGCCCCAGACATAGTTTCGTCGGCGGAAGTCCACCATGCTCCGGGCCACGCAATAGACGCACGCGCCGATCACTGCGGCGCTCCAGAGCAGTGCCGGGTTCATTCACTCCGTTCCCGCGCCACTTCGCGCCAGCCGATGTCGCGGCGGGAAAAGCCGGTGGGGAAGTCGATCGCATCGACCGCGCGATAGGCGGCTGCCTGGGCCTCCGTCACGCTGGCGCCGGTGGCGGTGACGGTGAGGACGCGACCGCCGACGGCGACGAGCGTATCGCCATTCAGCTTGGTACCCGCCTGAAATACCTTTGCGCCGGTCGCTTCGGCTTCGGCGATCCCGGCGATCGCGCCGCCCGCTTGCGGCGTACCGGGATAGCCGTTCGCCGCCATCACGACGGTCAGCGCGGTGTCCGCGCTGAATTCCGGGGTGGGGTGATGGGCGAGCGTCCCAGCCTCGGTCGCGATCATCGTTTCGAGCAGATCGCCCTCGAGCCGCATCATCAGGACCTGACATTCGGGGTCGCCGAAACGGGCGTTATATTCGATCAGCTTGGGGCCGGCATGGGTGAGCATCAGGCCCGCATACAGCACGCCCGAATAGGGCATCGAGTCACGCGCCATCGCCTCGACGGTGGGGCGGATGATCGTGTCGATCGCCTCTTCCTCGAGCTCGGGGGTCAGGACGCGGGCAGGGCTGTAGGCGCCCATGCCGCCGGTATTGGGGCCGGTGTCGCCATCGCCGACGCGCTTGTGGTCCTGGGCGGAGCCAAAGGGCAGAATCGCGGTGCCGTCGGTCAGCACGAACAGGCTCGCCTCCTCGCCATCCAGAAACTCCTCGATCACCGCTTCGCCGCCGGGCTTGTCGAAGATCGCGGCGATGGCGGCTTCGGCCTCTTCGTCGGAGAAAGCGACGGTGACGCCCTTGCCTGCCGCGAGGCCGTCGGCCTTGATCACCACCGGCCGGGGGAAGTCGCGGGCGAGGGCGAGGCGTGCGGTGTCGAGATCGGCGACGCGGACATAGCCTGCGGTCGGAATATTCTCGCGCGCGCACAGATCCTTGGTGAAGCCCTTCGACCCCTCCAGCTGCGCTGCGGCCTGGCTGGGGCCGAACACCGGGAGGCCGGCGGCACGCAACGTATCGCTCAGGCCATCGACCAGCGGTGCCTCCGGGCCGATGACGACGAAGCCGATCAGATGGGTTCGGCAGAAGTCGATGACGGCGGCGTGATCGGTCAGCGGTACATCGTGGCACAGCGCATGGTCGGCGATTCCGGGGTTGCCGGGAATCGCATGGAGGCTATCCAGCCGGGGCGATTGCGCGAGCTTCCAGGCCAGCGCATGTTCGCGGCCACCCGACCCAAGCAACAGGACGTTCATGCCAGATCCCTTCGACGATACCGATCTTCCGCGGCTCGTAGCCGAGGGGCGGGAAGGGGACAATGATGCGCCGCTCTCCGTCGGCGAATTGTCGCTGAAGCTGAAGCGGATGGTCGAGGGCGAATTCGGCCATGTCCGCCTGCGCGGCGAGATTTCGGGATTCAAGCGCGCGGCGTCGGGCCACGTCTATCTGGCGCTGAAAGACGCTGATGCGGTGATCGACGGCGTCATGTGGCGCGGCGCGGCCGACCGGCTGCAGTTCCGGCCACAGGACGGGATCGAGGTCGTCGCGACCGGCAAGCTGACCACCTATCCCGGCCGGTCGAAATACCAGATCGTGATCGATCGCATGGAACTGGCCGGCGAAGGCGCGCTGATGGCGCTGTTCGAGAAACTGAAGGCGCAGCTGGCGGGCGAGGGGCTGTTCGACGTGGCGCGGAAGAAGCCGCTGCCCTTCGCGCCGAGGGTCATCGGCGTCGTCACCTCGCCCACCGGGGCGGTGATCCGCGACATCCTGCATCGGCTGGAGGATCGCTTCCCGACGCATGTGCTGGTGTGGCCGGTCAAGGTGCAGGGCGACGGCGCGGCGGCGGAGGTTGCGGCGGCGGTACGCGGGTTCGACGCGATGCCTGCCGATGGCCCGGTGCCGCGCCCCGATCTGGTGATCGTCGCGCGCGGCGGCGGGTCGATCGAGGATCTGTGGGCGTTCAACGAGGAGGTGGCGGTGCGCGCGGTCGCCGCCTGTTCGATCCCGATCATCTCGGCAGTGGGGCATGAGACCGATACCAGCCTGTGCGATTTCGCGGCGGACATGCGCGCGCCGACGCCGACCGCTGCGGCGGAGATGGCGGTGCCGGTGCGCGCCGAACTGGCCAATGGCATCGCCAGCATGGGGCTGCGCGCCGAGCGGTGCGCGCGGCGCTATCACGAGCGAGCGGGCGAGCGGCTCTCGGCGCTGGTCCGCGTGTTGCCCAGGCGCGACGCGCTGCTGGGGCCGCAGCGGCAAAAGGCCGACGATCTGGGCGCGCGGCTCGATCGCGGGCTGGAGCGGCGGGTGACGCTGGCGCGCGGCGTGCTCGACCGGGCGGGCGGGGCGCTGCGCCCGGCGGTGCTGGAGCGCAAGCTCGACGCGCTGCACCACCGGCTGGACGGCGCGGGCAAGCTGCTCGACGCAGTCCATCCCGACAAGCCGCTCCAGCGCGGCTATGTCCGCGTCGGCGCAAAGGCGAGCGGCAAGGTGATCGCGAGCGCGGCGGATGCGCGCGCGGCGGGCGCGCTGACGCTCCATTTCCGGGATGGTCCGGTTGACGCGCGGGTTGAGCGTGGCGGCGGCAAACCCTATGCTGGCGACAAGCCCGAACAGCCCGACCTGTTCTGACCCCAAGCGAAGAGTGAGCGTTGCCATGCTGATGTCGTCCAATACCGCCCGTCCGGCGCGACTCCATTTCATGGCCAACGGCTTTCGCGTGCTTACCCCCGGCGACCATGTCGTGTGCGGAGTGAGCGGCACGGCGATCCCGCTCGATGCGCTGCGTTACTGGAGCGTGGCGAAGCAGGAAGCCTATGCGTCGGCCGACATCGCGACAAAGGCGATGGCAACGACGTGAGGAAGATCGGGGGGACGATCGCCGCCGGGGTTGCGCTGGTGCTGATGGGCACCTGTTCGATGGCGCCGGAGCCGATGGCGCACACCGCGTCCGCGCCGCCGCCCGTTGCGGAGCCGGTGGTTCAGGCGCGCGGGGCGCCGAACCGCAATGATTTCAGCTTTGACGGGCCGATGATCCAGGGCGGTACGGTGCTCGGCACCGTGCCCGCGCTGACGAGCGGCCTGACACTGGACGGGCGCGCGGTTCCGGTTGCGGGGGATGGGCGATTCCTGATCGCCTTCGACCGCGATGCGGGGGCGCGGGCCGAACTGGTGGCGACGCGGGTCGATGGCAGCGCGGTGCGCAGGACGCTGTCGATCCAGCCCCGCGCATGGCGGATCGAGCGGCTCGACCGCTTGCCGCGCTATTCGCAGCCCAGCGCCGAGTTCCAGCGCCGCCGCCCCGGCGAATTGGCGCAGATCAACGCCGCGCGGGCGAAGTCGCACGACATCCATGGCTGGCGACAGGAGTTCATGTGGCCGGTCACCGGGCGCATCTCCGGCCTGTTCGGGTCACAGCGCATCTACAAGGGCGAGCCCGGATCCTATCATTCGGGCGTCGATGTCGCCCGGCCATCGGGCACACCGGTGATCGCGCCCGCCGACGGCGTCGTCATCCTGGCTGCGCAATCGCCCTTCACGCTGGAGGGCAAGCTGCTCATGCTCGATCATGGCATGACCCTCAACAGCGCCTTCCTGCATCTCTCGCGGATCGACGTGAAGGTCGGTGATGTGGTGCGGCGCGGCCAGCGGATCGGCGCGGTCGGCGCGACCGGCCGCGCGACCGGGCCCCATCTCCACTGGGGCATGAAATGGGGCAGCGCGCGGATCGACCCGCTTCTCATCGCCGGAACGATGCCGGTGACGGCGGATTGAACAAGCTGTTCCCCGGCCTGCGCCGGGGAACAGCTTGTGCCGACTTCGGATCAGACCGGCGTCAGTACCAGCCCGCCATCGCCTTCGCTCACCTTTACCGTCGCGCCGTCCTTCACCTCGCCGCGAAGGATCGCGTCGGCGAGCGGGTCCTGAAGGTAGCGCTGCACCGCGCGCTTCAGGGGCCGCGCGCCATAGACCGGATCGTAGCCGACGCGGCCCAGCCAGTCGCGCGCCTCGGGCGTCAGCTCCAGAACGATCTTGCGATCCTTGAGCAGATGGCCCAGCCGGGCGACCTGGATGTCGACGATCGGCGCCATTTCGTCGCGGCCAAGGCGATGGAACAGCACGATCTCGTCGAGGCGGTTGAGGAATTCCGGGCGGAAATGCGCGCGGACGATCTCCATCACCTGCGGTTCGACGCTCGACACGTCCTGCCCGTCCTCGAGTTGCGTCAGGAACTGGCTGCCGAGGTTCGATGTCAGCACGACGATCGTGTTGGTGAAATCGACCGTGCGGCCCTGTCCGTCGGTCAGGCGGCCGTCGTCGAGCACCTGGAGCAGGATGTTGAACACGTCGCCATGGGCCTTCTCCACCTCGTCGAACAGGACGACCTGATAGGGGCGACGGCGCACCGCTTCGGTGAGCACGCCGCCTTCCTCATAGCCGACATAGCCGGGAGGGGCGCCGATCAGCCGGGCGACGCTGTGCTTCTCCATGAACTCGCTCATGTCGATGCGGACCATCGCGCTTGAATCGTCGAACAGGAATTCGGCGAGCGCCTTGGTCAGTTCGGTCTTGCCGACGCCGGTCGGGCCGAGGAACAGGAAGCTGCCGAGCGGGCGGTTGGGGTCCTGAAGCCCTGCGCGGCTGCGGCGCACGGCGGTCGAGACGGCCTTCACCGCCGCCGCCTGGCCGATCACGCGCTTGCCGAGCTGTTCCTCCATCGCGAGCAGCTTCTCGCGTTCGCCCTCCAGCATCCGGTCCACGGGAATCCCGGTCCAGCGGCTGACGACGCCGGCGATGTCGTCGGCGGTCACTTCCTCGCGCAGCATCGCGCTGCCGGTGGTGGCCTGTGCCTCCTCCAGCTGCTTGGTCAGCGACGGGATCGTGCCGTAGTTGAGCTCGGCCATCTTGGCGAGGTCGCCCGCGCGCTGCGCCTGTTCGAGTTCGAGGCGCGCGGCGTCAAGCTGCTCCTTGATCTTCGCCTCCCCCGCGATCTTGTCCTTCTCCGCCTGCCAGCGCTGGGTCAGTTCGGCGGATTGCTGTTCGAGATTGGCGAGTTCGTGGCGCAGGTTGACGAGCCGGTCCTGCGACGCGGCGTCGGTTTCCTTGGCGAGCGCCATCTCCTCGATCTTGAGCTGGACGATGCGGCGGTCGAGAGTCTCGATTTCCTCTGGCTTGCTCTCCACCTCCATGCGGATGCGCGAGGCGGCCTCGTCCATCAGGTCGATCGCCTTGTCCGGCAGGAAGCGGTCGGAGATGTAGCGGTTCGACAGGGTCGCCGCCGACACGATCGCGCCGTCGGTGATCCGCACGCCATGGTGCAACTCGTATTTCTCCTTGAGCCCGCGCAGGATCGAGATCGTGTCCTCGACCGTCGGCTCGCCGATGAACACGGGCTGGAAGCGCCGCTGGAGCGCCGGGTCCTTCTCGACATATTTGCGATATTCGTCGAGCGTGGTCGCGCCGATGCAGTGCAGCTCGCCGCGCGCCAAGGCGGGCTTGAGCAAATTGCCGGCGTCCATCGCGCCTTCGGATTTGCCCGCGCCGATCAGCGTGTGCATCTCGTCGATGAACAGGATGATGTCGCCCTCGGCGCCCTTCACCTCGTCGAGCACGCCCTTGAGCCGTTCCTCGAACTCGCCGCGATACTTTGCTCCGGCGATCAGGCTGCCCATGTCGAGCGCCATCAGCCTGCGGTCCTTGAGCGTGTCGGGGACATCGCCATTGGCGATGCGCAGCGCGAGGCCCTCGGCGATCGCGGTCTTGCCGACGCCGGGGTCGCCGATCAGCACGGGATTGTTCTTGGTGCGACGGGCGAGGATCTGAATGGTGCGGCGGATTTCCTCGTCGCGGCCGATCACCGGGTCTAGCTTGCCGTCCTTGGCCGCTTGCGTGAGGTCGCGGGCGAATTTCTTGAGCGCGTCGTAGCGATCCTCGGCCCCCGCCGTATCGGCGGTGCGGCCGCCGCGCAGCTGATTGATCGCCGCGTTGAGCGCTTCGGGCTTCACCCCGGCGGCGGCGAGCGCACGCCCGGCATTGGTGGTCATCGCAAGGGTGAGCGCGAGCAGCATCCGCTCGACCGTGACATAGCTGTCGCCCGCCTTGCCGGCGATCTGCTCGGCCTGATCGAGCACGCGGACGGCGTCATTGTCGAGGCCGGGGGCCTGTTGCGCGCCGCTGCCGGTCACCGCAGGCACGCGCGACAAGGCGGCGTCGGTTTCCGCGACCGCGCGCTTCGCGTCGCCGCCCGCCGCCTGGATCAACCCTGCGGCCATGCCCTGCTCGTCCTCCAGCAGCGCCTTGAGCAGATGTTCGGGGCTGATCCGCTGATGGTTCATGCGGATGGCGACCGTCTGGGCCGACTGGAGGAAGCCCTTCGCGCGGTCGGTGAATTTTTCGAGATTCATATGCGTCCCTGCCTTTCATCCAGCGAAATAGTGTTGCAGATTTGCAACACAAGGGCTGCGCGCGCCGAAATCCGCCGCTGGGCAATGCTGGTCCTTTCGTTGCTGGCGAGCAAGGCGGCCCCGCTTCCCGGGGTTGCACCCCTTCGACGGACCGGTATGTTGTTGCGATCGATACAGTTCACTCCGGGAATTTCCGTACATGAAATCAGCATTTGCCAGCCTGACCGCGCTCGCGGTCGTGCTCAGCGCACCGGTCCATGCCCAGCAGGTCGCAGCGCCGAAGGTCGAAGCGGTTCCCGTCGCCGATCTCGTGAAGCGCGTCGATATTCCCTATGAGGAGTTCCGCCTGGACAATGGCCTGCGCGTGATCGTCCATACCGACCGCAAGGCGCCGATCGTCGGCGTCGCGGTCTGGTACAATGTCGGATCGAAGCATGAGCCCAAGGGCAAGACCGGCTTTGCGCATCTGTTCGAACATCTGATGTTCAACGGGTCGGAGAATTCGCCGGGCGAGTTCTTCGAGCCGCTCAAGGAAGTCGGCGCGACCGACTATAACGGCACGACCAATTCGGACCGGACCAATTATTTCCAGACGGTGCCGCGCGCGGCGCTCGACCGGGCGCTGTTCCTGGAGAGCGACCGGATGGGCTATCTGCTCGGCGCTGTGACCCAGGCGAAGCTCGACGAGCAGCGCGGTGTCGTCCAGAATGAGAAGCGTCAGGGGGACAACCAGCCCTATGGCCTGCTGCGCTACAAGGTGAGCGAGGGGCTGTTCCCGGAGGGGCATCCCTATCGCCATTCGACGATCGGTTCGATGGCCGATCTCGACGCCGCCAGCCTTGAGGACGTCAAGAACTGGTTCCGCCAATATTATGGCCCGAACAACGCCGTGCTGGTGCTGGCGGGCGATATCGATGCCGCGACCGCAAAGCCGCTGGTCGAGAAATATTTCGGCAAGATCGCGCGCGGCCCGACGATCAGCGATCCGGCGATCACCGTTCCCACATTGCCCGCGCCCAAGGTCGAGGTGATGAAGGACCGTGTCGCGGTGACCCGCATCTATCGCATGTGGGCGGTGCCGGGGATGCGCGACGCGGACTCGACCGTGCTCGACGCATCGATCGGCGTGCTGGGCGGCCTCGCCAGCTCGCGGCTCGACAATATCCTGGTCAAGGACGAGAAGCTGGCGGTGAGCGTCGGCGCCTATAACCAGAGTCTGGCGCAGGCGGGTCTCGTGCTCATCTCCGCGGACGTCCGCCCCGGGGTCGATGCGGCCAAGGTGGGCGAGCGGCTGGACGCGATCATCGCCGATTATCTCGAGAATGGTCCGACCGCAGAGGAGCTGGAACGCTACAAGACGCGTACCGCTTCGTCGCGCATCCGCGGGCTTGAATCGGTCGGCGGCTTCGGGGGCAAGGCGGTGACGCTCGCCTCCGGCGCGATCTACATGGACGATCCGGGCTATTACAAGAAACAGCTGGCGCAGCTTGCCGCCGTGACGCCCGAACAGGCGCGCACCGTGACCGCCAAATGGTTGTCGCGGCCCGTTTACGCGCTGACCATCGAGCCGGGCGCGCGCGAAGCCTATGCCGAGGCTGCGAGCGCCGCGAAGGTGCCGGTCAAGGAAGCGCCCGAGGTGGTGAAGGGCACGCGCGGGCCGCTGCCCGGCGTCGCCGAGGTCAAGGACATCGACTTCCCGGCGATCACACGCGCCAGGCTCTCGAACGGGATCGAACTGGTCTATGCCCAGCGCGATGCGGTGCCGGTGACCCAGGCGGTCATCACCTTCGATGCCGGGACCGCATCCGATGTCCCGGATGCCCTGGGCACCGAAGGGATGACGCTGTCGCTGCTCGAAGAAGGCACGAAGAGCCGCAATTCGATCCAGATCGCCGAGGCGCAGGAGCGGCTGGGCGCCGGAATCAATGTCGGTAGCAGCGCGGACCGCGCCTATATCTCGATGTTCACGCCGAGCCCGAACCTGGCCGGCGCGCTCGAACTGACCGCCGATATCGCGCGCAACCCGAGCTTCCCGGCGAACGAGCTCGAGCGTGTGCGCGGCCAGATGCTGGCGACGATCGCGCAGGTTAAGGCGAACCCGGCGGGCCTGGCACAGATGGCGATGCCGCCGCTGTTGTACGGCAAGGAGTCGCCTTATTCGAAAACCGCCGCGATCGGCGGCGATCCCGAGGCGGTCAAGACGCTGAAGCGCGAGGATCTGGTCGGCTATTACAATGCCTGGATCCGCCCGGAAAAGGCGAAGATCTTCGTCGTTTCCGACCGTCCGATGGCCGAGGTCAAGGCGGCGTTCGAGGCGAAGTTCGGCGACTGGAAGGGCGAAGGCGCCCCCGGCAGCAAGGTATTCGCCGCCAAGCCGCAACAGGCCGCGCCGAAGATCCTGCTGATCGACCGGCCCGATTCGCCGCAGTCGCTGATCTATGCCGGACAGATGACCCCGGTCGATCCGTTCGGCGACCCGATCCCGCTCGCCACCGCGACCGAGGTGCTGGGTGGCGACTTCCTGTCGCGCATCAACATGAACCTGCGTGAGGACAAGAGCTGGTCCTATGGCGCGCGCGGTGGGGTCAACCGTTACGAGCACGCCGTGCCGTTCCTGATCCAGGCGCCGGTCCAGGCCGACAAGACCGGCCCGGCGATTGCCGAAATCCAGCGCGAGCTGGCCGACTATCTGGGCGACAAGGGCATCACCAAGGCCGAGTTCGACCGCTCCGTCATCAGCGCGATTCGCAAGATGGCGGGCCAGTATGAAACCGCGGGCGCGGTGCTGGGCGCGATGCAGTCGAACGACTTCATGCGCCGCCCGGACGATTACCAGGACGGGCTCGCGAAAAAATATCGCGCGCTGACCCAAGCCCAGGTTGACGCTGCGGCACGCGCGGCTCTCGACCCCAAGCGGCTGGTCTGGGTGGTCGTGGGCGACGCGGCGAAGGTGCGCGATCAGCTTGACAGCCTCGGCCTGCCTGTCGAGGTGGTGAAGCCCGAGTCCGTCGGCGTCGCGGCCGGCGGTAACTGAGGCGACACCGGATTACAGGAGAGACGAGCATGGCGAATGTCGATGGCAACTGGGATACCGTCACCCACTCCCCGATGGGCGACCAGAAGGCGACGCTGACCGTCAACAGCGCGGGCGACAGCTTCACCGGCACCTATGCCGGGGCGATGGGATCGACCGAGATCAAGGACGGCAAGGTCGATGGCGACAAGCTGAGCTGGTCGCTGGACATCACCGTGCCGATGCCGATGACGCTGACCTGCGAAGCCACGGTCAATGGCGACGCGATCAACGGCACCGTGACCGCGGGCGCGTTCGGCAGCTTCCCGATGGAGGGCACGCGCGCCTGATCGTAGCTCCCGTGCGATGAAATAGCCCGCTTTCCGCGAGGGAGGCGGGCTTTTTCGTTCCCGGCGGCAACCAAGTGGCGCTGGTGCGTTGTCCACCCTGAACACAGGGAGACTTCACATGCTGCGTGCCGCCTTCATCTTCGCGATCATCGCGCTCGTGCTCGGCCTGCTCGGCTTCGGCGGGATCGCCGGCGTCGCCTGGGATATCGCGAAGATCCTGTTCTTCATCGCGCTCGCGATCGCCGCGGTTTTCCTGATCCTGGGTGTCACCATCTATAAAAAGGTGACCTGACGCGTTCGGGCTGAGTTTCATCCGCCTGTTCCCCGGCGGAGGCCGGGGCCCAGGATCGACGGATACCAGGCGGCATCCCGCCCCTGAGACTGCTCGCAACTGGCCCCGGCCTGCGCCGGGGAACATTCGGTTCCGCCCGAATAGGCTTCTAGAGTCGTTTTCAGCAGAGCTGAATCGGCACCGGCCCGCTCCCCCACCCGGCCACCCATAGAATACACTTCCGTTGGGTGGCCGGGTGGGGGAGCGGGCCGGTGCCGCCTGACTGAAAACGACTCTAACGCAGCCGCGTTCCCACCAGCGTCCCCTTCGTCCCGCCATCGGCGATGCGAAACTCGAAATCGGGCCAGCGTGCCCGCCAGCGCGCAGCAACCACGCGCTCGCCGGGACGGCGGGCGTCGTCGAGCATCACCGTGCCGCCGACCGGGATGCGGTCGAACAGCACCTCCGCCGCGCCGCGCGTATAGGGGTGGATCGACCAGGAGGGGCCGTCCACGACCAGCAGGTCGATCTGCGGGGGCACGTCCACCGCCTGGTACCAGGCGCCCGGCCAGCCGCGCGGGCTGGCCCCGAGTTCGGCGAAACGCAGATCGGCGGCGATGCCTTGTTCGGCGAGCCATTCAGCGGTCGCGGCGACGAACCCCTGATTCTGGTCGAAGCTGATGAGCTGGCCATGGCCGTTACGCTGCAACGCGCGGCCGATGACGAGGCTGGAGGCGCCCATGCCGAATTCTACGACCGTGTCGGGCCGCCGCGTCTCGACATGGTCGGCGAGCATGGTGAGCAGCCCGGTATCTGCCTTCCAGCTGCCGAGATAGGGGAGCGCGTCGGGGGCGAGGCCGAGCCGTTCGATCAGCGCCGCTTTGTGCGCCCGCGACCCGCCCGAAAGGCTGCGCAACAGCCAGGGCCAGCCGATCGCGCCGAAAAGCAGGACATGGGCGGTGTCCGAAATCGACCGTTCGAGATCGCGCGTCGCCGCATCCGCCAACGGTAGCAGCGGCGTTAGGTTGCGTGAGGTCATTCGCTCTCCTTGGGGGCAGTCTCACGCATTCGGCAACATGCCGGAGCCGGAACGGTCCTTATCAACGGTCAGCGCCGCACCCGCGTCACATGGCCCATCTTGCGGCCCGGGCGTGCGTCGTTCTTGCCATAGAGATGCAGATGCGCGCCGGGTTCGGCAAGCAATTCGGCCCAGGCATGGACATCGTCGCCGATCAGATTGCGCATCTCGGCCGATGTGCCGGTCAGGCCGACTGCACCGAGCGGCAGGCCCAGCACCGCGCGGACATGGTTTTCAAATTGGGAGGTTTCCGCCCCCTCGATCGTCCAATGGCCGCTATTATGCACGCGCGGCGCCATTTCGTTGAACACCGGGCCGTCGGCGGTGGCGAAAAACTCGCAGGTCAGCAGCCCGACATGGTCGAGCCGCTGGGCGATGGCCATGGCGAGCGCGGCGGCGTCCCGCGCCTGTTCGACCACTGCGGCAGGAGCCGGAACGGTCGAGCGCGCGAGGATACCGCCCTCATGCTCATTATGCGGCGGCGGATAGGCGATGCTGGCGCCGTCGGTGCCGCGCACCAGCAGGATCGAAAATTCATGGGTGAAGTCGACAAAGCCTTCGAGCACGCAGTCGCGCCCGTCCATCGCCGCCCATGCCGCTTCCGCATCGGCGGGGCTGGCAAGACGGATCTGCCCCTTGCCGTCATAGCCCTCGGTCGCGGTCTTGAGGATTGCGGGGGTGCCGATTTCGGCGAGCGCGGCGTCGAGTTCGGCGCGTGAGGACACCGCCCGCCAGGGTGCGGGACGGCCGCCGCACTCCTCCGCCAGCTGCTTCTCCCGCCAGCGATGCGCCGCGGTTTCGAGCGAGGCGCGACCCGGGCGGACGGGCGCGTGAGCGGCGACGCTATCGACGGCGGCAGGATCGATATTCTCGAACTCATAGGTGACCGCCGCGCAGTCCTTCGCAAATTCGGTCAGCGCTGCTTCGTCGTCATAGGCTGCGCAGGTGAAGGCGGCGGCGACGTCGCAGGCGGGGCCGCTTTCGGGGGCGTAGATATGGACGCGATAGCCAAGCTGCGCCGCCGCGACCGCGATCATCCGGCCAAGCTGACCGCTGCCGAGAATGCCAAGGGTATTGCCGGGCGGGATCGCAGTCATTCGGACGTGGTCACGCGGGGTCGGTCGCGACGCTATCGGTCTGGCGCCCGCGCCACGCCTTGAGCCGTTCGGCGAGGTCCGCGTCACCCGTCGCGAGGATCGCGGCGGCGAGCAGGCCGGCATTGGTCGCCCCCGCCTTGCCGATCGCTAGCGTGCCGACGGGGATCCCGCCAGGCATCTGGGCGATCGAGAGCAGGCTGTCCATGCCGTTCAGCGCCTTGGACTCCACCGGCACGCCCAGCACCGGCAGGTGCGTCATCGATGCCGCCATGCCGGGCAGATGCGCCGCGCCACCCGCGCCCGCGACGATCACCTTCAGCCCGCGATCGGCGGCACCGGTGGCATAGTCATAGAGCCGCTGCGGGGTGCGGTGGGCCGACACCACTTTGGTTTCGTGCGGCACGCGGAGCGTATCGAGAATATCGGCGGCGTGGCGCATCGTCTCCCAATCGGAGGTGCTGCCCATGATAATGCCGACCAGTGGTGCGTCCGCCATTCGCCTGCCCTGAAGAGTACGGGAAAGCGTCCCCCTAATGGCGTGCGGCTTTGGACGCAATGGACGGGAAGCGGCGCACGCGCGATGCGCTATATCTGCGCGCATGAGCAGCATCATCTCCGACGACGAAGCCTGGGCCGCATTCGAACGCCGCGACCGCGCCTATGACGGGCGGGTGATCGCAGGCGTGCTGACCACCGGCATCTATTGCAAGCCGAGCTGTCCGGCGCGGCACCCGCTGCGCACCAATGTCGTGTTCTTCCCCGATACCGAGAGCGCGCGGGCGACGGGGCTGCGCGCGTGCCTTCGCTGCAAGCCCGACGAGATCGGGCGCGAGCGGATCGCGGTGGCAAAGGCGGTCGCGCTGCTGGAGGGTGCCGAGGACTCGCCGGGGCTCGACGCGCTGGCAGCGCAGGTCGGCTATGCGCCGCATCATTTCCAGCGGCTGTTCAAACGTGCGACCGGGGTCACCCCGGCGGCCTATGCCCGGGGGCTGCGCGCGCGCCGCGCCGCCGCTGCATTGGATGCGGAGGGAAGCGTGACCGAAGCGATTTACGAAGCGGGCTATTCGGCACCAAGCCGCTTTTACGAAACCGCTGCCGACCGGCTGGGGATGACCCCCAGCGCCTGGCGCAATGGCGGGGCGGGGGTGACGATTCGCTGGACGGTGGCGGATACCAGCCTTGGGCCGCTGCTGATCGCGGCGACGGACAAGGGGCTGTGCCGCGTCGCGTTTGACGAGGACAGCCTTGCGCTCGCGACGCGCTTTCCGCGTGCGGAGATTGCACAGGGCGGCGCGGCGCTCGCCGATCTTGCAGCGCGGGTGGTGGCCGAGGTCGAGCAGCCGGGACGGCACACCGACCTGCCGCTCGATGTGCGTGGCACCGCGTTCCAGGAGGCGGTGTGGCAGGCATTGCGCGCGATCCCCCCCGGCGAGACGCTGAGCTATACCCAGCTCGCCATCGCCGCCGGTCACCCCGGCGCGGTGCGCGCGGCGGGGACGGCGTGCGGCGCGAACAACGTCGCCATCCTCATCCCCTGCCACCGTGCCCAGCGCAGCGACGGGACCATGGGCGGCTACGCCTATGGCGTCGACCGCAAGAAGGTGTTGCGCGCGCGGGAGGGGATCGAAGACTGAGGACGATCAATCGACGCTGCGGCGCATCCGATAGGTGCCGGGGCCATAGCCGCCGCCTCCGACGATCGCGAAGCCCTGCGCCATCCAGAAACGTTCGGCGCCATTGACCGCGACCAGGCTGACCTCGCAATGCCCCGCCTGCCGGGCGAGATCGAGGACGAGCCGGGTCGCAGCGCTGCCTGCGCCATGCCCGCGCGTCGCGGGGAGCAGAGCGATATCGTGCAGATAGAAGCTGTCGGCATCCTCCGGGATCGCGCCGAGCAGCACCCCCAGCGCAGGCGCGGCCGCGCGATGCCAGGGATGGGCGACGAGCAGGCCTGCGACGCCATCGCCCTGTTCCCATATGAAGCAGCCTGCCGGCCATAGCCGCAGCCGCTCGGCATAGACCTCCTCGGACTCGGCATAATCGCCATGTACCTCGGCCGAGATCGCCGCCACGGCGGGCAGCTCGGCGACCGTCATCGCATGCCAGCCCATGCTAGTCCGCAGACTTGCAGCTATAGACCAGCCGTTCGTTGAAAATCTGGGGCAAAGCGGTGCGGATCGCCTGCTGGCGCGACGCCAGGTCGGCGCGGGCGGCGGGATCGGTGCTGCAGGCCTTCACCTTGACCTCTGCGCGGCGCTTGCGTGCCTCCTCCATCTGGCGCGCGGACAGCAGGTAGCGCGTCGTCGAATAGGTGCGCGTCGTCGGCGCATATTCGAGGACGGAGACCGCCTGTTCCTCGTCGGGCACCAGGATGCGCTGCCAGTTCTGCCCCGCCTCGGCATATTGGGTGCGGCCGTTGACGCAGCCATCGGCGTTGATGTCGATCGCCACATCCTGCGTATCGGATACGGTAATGCGCGAGCGGGCCGGATCGATGGTGCAGACCATCTTGCCCAGCCCTCCGGGCTGCGCGACCGGCGGGGGAATCGCCACGCGCGCACCGCCATCGATCGCCGCGGGGTCGAAGGCCGGGCGGAGGATGAAGGTGACGACCGACGCCACGATCAGCGCGCCGCCGCCCACCGCCGTGTAAATCGCCTCGCGCTTCTGTTCGCGGGTCAGCAACAGCCCGGCAATGCCGAGCGTGAACGCGCCGAACACCAGCAGCAGCGCGGCCCCGGCCATATAGTTCTCGCGCATCACGATATTCTCGGACCGCGCCCGCTGGATGGCGTTGTCGCGATCCGCCGCCGCCACTGCCGCCGCCTCGCGCTTGCGCAATTCCTCCGCCTCGCGCGCCTGCTCGGCGGCGCTGCGGTCCTGTGCCAGCCGCTCGGCGATGCTGGTACAGGCGACGCCATTGGCGGGCATTGGCTGCTTCGCTTCGCGGAGGAAAGCGGCGACCTCCTCGTTCGCGATGGCGAAGCCGAAACTGGCATCGCCATCGTCGGCACGGGTCAGCGCGGCATTGACGCCGAGCACGCGCCCGCAGGAATCGAGCAACGGCCCGCCCGAATTGCCCCGCGCAATGCCCGCAGTGTGGAGCAGCACCCGCACCCCCTGAAGATCGCGGCGCCCCGAAAACACGCCCTGCGACCGGATCGGGGTCAGCGGCGTGATGAAGTCCGCCGCCGATCGCGCGGTGGCGAGATCGACATTGCCCGGATAGCCGAGCGCGATCATCGAATCGCCCTCATTGACCGGCCCGGAATAGAAGGTGAGCGGGGGCAGGCGGATGCCGGCAAATTCGATCAGGGCAAGGTCGCGGTCGCTGTCGATCGCGATCAGCCGCCCCTGAAAGGTCTTGTCGCCCTCCGACGGGACGACGCCGATCACGACATTGCCGGGATAGCGTTCGGCTGCCTCGACGACATGGGCGTTGGTGAGCACGCGGTTGGGGGCGACGGCAAAGCCGCTGCCATGGCCGAAACCGACGACTTCGCCTTCGATCGTCGCGATGGTGACGATCCGCACCACGCCCCGCCCGGCCGCCGAGATATCGTCGGCGCGGGCCGCGAACGGCCAGACGCACAGCATGGCGAGCAGGATCAGCCAGCGAACCATGCCGTGCATCGTGCCCTCAGTTTCCGGCGGTCTTGCCGCCCTTGGCCTCGTCCTGCTTCTTGAGCAGGCGATCATACATTTCGCGGGGCGTCTCATAATCGGTCTGGCCCAGCATCGCATAGGTTTCCTTGGCCTTGTCCCGCCGCCGCTTCTCGCCCGGCGACAGCTCGCTGTCCGGCTTGATCGTATAGGCGAGCGGACGGATCACCGCGATCGCTTCGGGGATCATGTCGCGATCCTCATAATCCTTCGCCACCTGATAGCGCAGGTCGTCGTCGTTCGGCACGAGCTTGAGCGCATAAGCGAGGCCGTTGAGCGCGCCGGCGGGCGGCGGATAACGACCCTCGGCGACGAAGCTGTCGTAATAGACCTTGTAGAAGCGCGGGGTGTCGGGTGACGCCTTGATCGCGGCGGCGATATTGGCGCGTGCGGTTTCCCATGCGTCGGCATCGGTCGATTTGGCGGCGGCGAGCCGCTGCGTCGCGAGCTTGCCCTTGAACATCAGCGCGCCCGGATCCTTCGGAGCGACCGCGATCCAGCGGTCCAGCGCCGCCTGTGCCTCGGCTGCGTTGCCCGCAAGGTCCTCGGTCTCGGTGAGAACCGCGAGCGCGAACGGATCGTTCGGGAACTTCGCCGCGCCCTCGCGCACCCGGCGGACGAAGCTCTCGCGGTCGCTCTTGGCGACACCGCCGCTCAGCCGCTGGTCTTCGTCGAGCAGTTCGTTCTCGGCGGGCGTCGTCGCGCGAATCGCGATCTCGCCCGTCGGGATCGGTTTGAACGAGATTTGCTGGGTGCCGATCTTGCCCTGACGCGCATAGGCCTGAAGCTCGCTGTTGAGCGCGTCGAGCGTGGCACCGTATCCCGCCTTGGCGGCGTCGGCATAGGTTTCGCCCCGGTTGATCGCGGCGAGATAGGTCTGAAGCTGCTTGTTCCGTTCGCTGTTGACGAAGGAATAATGGGTCAGCAGCCAGCCCTGCGCATAGAGCGATCCGATCTGGTCGCCCGCATCGGCATAGCTGCGCGCGGTGAGCAGCTTTTCCATCGGCATCCAGGGCGAGCGCGCAATCTGCGTCAGGCGCGAGGTCTGCGGCAGGCCGAAGCGGACGAGGTCAGCCTTGTCGCTGGTCTCGATCTGGAACCCGCCCCAGAATTCCGCGAACCCTTCCGAATACCATGAGGGGTATGCGGCGGGCGAGTATTGGAACATGAAATGGTGGGTCAACTCGTGATAGAAGACGCCATCCGCCTCGAACGCATCGTCGGCGGCGCTCAGGCGGCGGGCGGAGCGCATCTTGGTGCTGCGGATCCCCCGGCGCGGCGTCACCAGGAACGGGCCGCGCAGCACCGGATTATAATAGCCGCCGACGCCATAGGACGGGAAGGGGAGCGTCGCGACCACGGCGGGCACGTTCGCGACCATATAGACTTTGAGCTTCACCGGCGATGGCGGCACGTCCTTCTTGCCCTGCACCACGGCCTGCACGAAGGCGAACTTCTCCATATTCTCGGTCGCGGTGCGCAGCTCTTCCTCGGAACCCTCGCTGAACACGATGAAGTTCTTCGATTCGGCACGCTTCCAGTCGGCATGGGCGATTCCCGGCGCGACCAGCGTCGCGCAAATCGCCAAGAGCTTGAAATTCATTGGTAACCCGTCCCCACTATCTGATGGGCCAAGGGTATTGGGTGGCCCCCGGCGAGGCAAGGCAAAAGCCCGGCCTTTCCGGCGTTAGACTCGTTTTCGGCTTGGCTGAACCGGCGCCGGCCCGCTCCTCACCCGGCCACCCATCGAAGATACCGTGTGGTTGGCCGGGTGGGGGAGCGGGCCGGCGCCGCGCAACTGAAGACCAGTCTACAGGAAATTATAGGGGTCGACGTCCACCACCACGCGCACCTTGGCCGACCAGTCCACCCCGCCCAGCCAGTCGCGGATCACATCCTGCACATCCAGCGCGCGGCGGGCGTGGACCAGCAGGCGAAAACGGTGGCGGCCGCGCAACATCGCCAGCGGAGCGGGAGCGGGGCCGAAGACCTGCATCGCCTCCACCTGCGGCGCGCTGCGGCCGATCGCGCGGGCGGTCTCCAGCGCCGCGTCCTTGTCCTCGCTCGACACGATGATCGCGGCATAGCGGCCAAAGGGCGGGGCACCCGCCTCGCGCCGCGCCTCGGTTTCCGCCGCATAGAACCCCTCTGCATCGCCGCTGACCAGCGCCCGCATCACCGGCGCCTTGGGGCTGTGCGTCTGGATCAGGACATGGCCCGGCTTTTCGCCGCGTCCGGCGCGCCCCGCGACCTGGCAGATTTGCTGGAAGCTGCGCTCCGCCGCGCGCAAATCGCCGCCCTCCAGCCCCAGATCCGCGTCCACCACCCCGACCAGGGTGAGGTTGGGGAAGTGATACCCCTTGGTCACCAATTGCGTCCCGACGACGATGTCGATGTCGCCCGCCTCCATCCGGTTGACGAATTCCGCCGCCTTGGCCGGGGACCAGATCGTGTCCGACGTGACGATGGCTGTCCTGGCGTCCGGGTACAGCGCCGCCACCTCGTCCGCGATCCGCTCGACGCCGGGGCCGCACGCGACCAGGCTGTCCTCGCTGTCGCATTCGGGGCAGGCGCGCGGCGTCGGGATGACATGCCCGCAATGGTGGCAGGCAAGGCGGCTGATCAGCCGGTGCTCGACCATCCAGGCGGTGCAATTGGGACATTGAAAGCGATGTCCGCAGGTGCGGCACAAGGTCAGCGGCGCATAGCCGCGCCGGTTGAGGAACAGCAGCACCTGTTCGCCGCGTTCGAGCGTCGCGTCGATCGCCTTGACCAGTTTCGGCGCCAGCCAGCGCCCGCGCATCGGCGGTTCCGCGATCAGGTCGATCGCCTCGATCGCCGGCATCTCCGCCGCGCCATAGCGACCGGGTAGCTTGAGTTCGGCATAGCGGCCCAGCGCCACCTGCTGCCGCGTCTCGATCGCCGGGGTCGCCGATGCCAGCACCACCGGACACGCCTCGAAATGCCCGCGCATCACTGCCACGTCGCGGGCGTGGTAATGGACGCCTTCCTCCTGCTTGAAGCTCGTCTCATGCGCCTCGTCGACCACGATCAGGCCGAGATTGGGATAGGGCAGGAACAGCGAGGACCGCGCCCCCACCGTAACCAGCGCCTCGCCACTGGCGATCGCGCGCCACGCCCGGCGCCGCTGTGACTGGCGCAGGCCCGAATGCCACGCCACCGGCTCCACCCCGAAGCGCGCGTGAAAGCGTTTGAGAAAGGGCTCGGTCAGCGCGATTTCGGGCAGCAGGACCAGGCTCTGCCGCCCGGCGCGGATCGCGCTCGCCACCGCCTCGAAATACACCTCGGTCTTGCCCGAACCTGTGACGCCGTCGAGCAGAAAGGGCTGAAACCGCTGCGCATCGACCGCCTCGCACAATGTCGTCGCGGCGGCGCGCTGGTCGGCGGACAGGTCGGGCGGGGCATAGGCGGGGTCGGGCGCGGGATAGGGGCTGTCCAGATCGACCGCGACCCCCTCGATCGCGCCGACCTTGACGAGGCCACGGATCACGCCGTCCGATACGTCGGCAATCGCGGCCAGTTCGCGGATCAACCCCTGCCGGTCGCCAATCCGCGCCAGCGCCTGTTCGCGCTGCGCGGTCATGCGGTCGGGCACTTCGCCGGTCGCGCGATATTCGACGATCGTCTTGCCGCCCTCCAGCGCAGACGTGGAACTGAGCGCCATTCGCAGCACCGAAGCGAGCGGGGCGAGATAATAGTCCGCCGTCCATTCGATCAAGCGCCGGAGCGGCGCCGGGATCGGCGGCGCATCGGCGACGGCGAGCAGGTTGCGGAGGCGATTGTCGCCTACCTCCTCGGTCGGCAGTCGCTCGGCTTCCCACACCACCCCGATCAACTGGCGCGGGCCGAGCGGCGCGACCACGATCGACCCCGGCTCGACCGCCATGCCGCGCGGGACGCGATAGTCGAGCGGGCCGAGCGCGCTGTTGAGGACGATGACACGGGCGCGGGACATGGGGGTCCATATCGGGATTCGGGCGGGCGGCGCAAACCCGGTCGATGACCCGGTTGATGGGATGTCTGTCGTTTTTGATGCGCCCAAGGGCGCATGTGCGGTGCCAGCCCGCTCCCCCACCCGGCCACCCATCGAAGATACCTTGAAGTGGGTGGCCGGGTGGGGGAGCGGGCCGGCACCGCGCTGCGGGCGAATGCCCGGCCAAATATCGAATGATTCAGGTGCGCCACGGCTGGCGCTACGCGTACCGCGAGGCTGGATCGACGTTAATAGGCCAAGAAGATCACGGTTGCAGCGATCAGGTTCCACGTCGCATGGGCGGCGATCGGGGCGGCGAGCCGCATACCCCGCCACCAATAGAGCAGGCTCATCAGCAGTCCGCCATAAAAGCCCGTGTCGATGATCCCCGCCCACCCTTGATAGCCATGGCTCAGGGCGAACAGCGTTGCCACGACGATGGTGGAGACGATCTTGCCGGCGGTTCCTCCCCCGCACAGCTTCGCCAGGCCGAACAGCAGCAGGCCGCGAAACAGCAGTTCTTCGCTTGTCGATCCGAGCAGGGCGAGGATCAAAATCCCGGAAAAGCCGGCATAGGTTTCGCCGATCTGCGCTGCATTGGCGACAACGTCGCTGCGCGCAGCGCCGCCGGTAGCGGGAATGATGAGCAGAAACTGCACCGCCGCGAATGTGAGGCCAATCCCGATTCCGACGAGAGTGTCGGACTTCAATTCCGTGCGGACGAGTCCGGCGTCAGTCAGGCGCAGCCGCGCGAAACGGAGCGCGAGCCAGATGATCGCGCCGCCGAAGACCAGTTCGACCAGGCCCAGTGCGGTATATCGGACACCCGGCGGCAGTTCTCCCGCGCTGACCAGCATATAATCGGCGGCAACCACGATTGCATACCAACCGACAAGGCCAAATATCAGGGCTAGGGCGAGGCGAAGGCTTCCAGTCACTGTGTTAGTCTAGCAGTACAGTTGGGGCGGGGCAAGGTTGCAGCATTCCCCTTGAAATGTTGGAATAGATTTGATCTGGCATCGCGATGCCGGACGCCCGGATCGCTCCTTGACCCTGTCAGCCGCGCCTGCGTGTCGATAGTTCGACGATGGGTAGATCAGTTGGTGATTTCGGACACCCGCCAAAGCTGCGCGTTAGCGTAAACTTTGTGTCAACTTCGGGCATTCGCATCGTCGTCAGAGCGACAGGCCGACGCTCAGCGACAAGACATGGTCCATCGTGTCCCGGCGGGTGCCGCGACCGAAGCGATACTGGTTCAGATAGCCGATCTCGACGCCGATCGCATCGCTCGCCTTCCACGACACCCCCGCCAGGTTCCGCATCCGGTCATAGCCCGCGCGTTCCCCCCAGTCGGTGTCGTTGAGCGGGATCAGGCTTTCATGGCTGGCAACCAGACTGAAATCGCTGTCCCCCAGCGGCAGTGACGCCTTGATCTGCGGGCGAAAACGATAGGCAGTGTCGTCGCCGGTCGATGCCGATCGATGCTCGAGCCGCAACCGGCCGGAAAGCCGGACCGGCCCGGCATCGCCCGACAGCCCCAGCTGGACGCGGAACCGGTCCTCACCGCGCGTCACGTCGCCGCGCGAATAGCTGACGACGCGAACATAGCCGCCGTGGATCGACACGCCCTTTGCGACTGTCTGGGTAAAGCCCCCCATGAACTCCGCTTCGTACAGACCGCCCGAATCGTCGCTGAACCGGCTGACCGCCTCGAAATCGATCTCGCTGTTCTCGCCCACCGCAATGCCTGCGCCGCCGGTCAGCCACACTTCGCTGTCCTCCTCCTGGGCCAATGCGGGGCTGGCCAGGATCAACAGCGGCAGGGCGAGAAGGATGGAGCGCATTGGAGTCCGGTGTTAGAGGGCTACTCGAAAGAATCGCGCACCCCTTAGCGCGCCGTAATACAACTGTCACATTTCACGGAGCACCCCCCATGAAGTTCTTTGCCGATACCGCCGACACCAATGATATCCGCGAACTGGCGGACGCCGGGCTGCTCGATGGCGTGACGACCAACCCGTCGCTGATTCACAAGGCGGGCCGCAATTTCCTGGAAGTGGTCGAGGAGATTTGCGGCATTGTCGACGGACCGGTTTCCGCTGAAGTCGTCGCACTCGATTATGACGGCATGATGCGTGAGGCCGAAGTGGTGCGGAAGATCGCCGACAATGTCGCGGTCAAGCTGCCGATGACGATCGAGGGGCTGAAAGCGTGCAAGGCGCTGACCGACGATGGGACGATGGTCAATGTGACGCTCTGCTTCTCGGCCAATCAGGCGCTGTTGGCGGCAAAGGCCGGGGCGACCTTCATCTCGCCGTTCGTCGGCCGTCACGACGATATCGGGTTCGACGGCATGGACCTGATCGGCGACATCCGCCTGATCTACGACAATTATGCGTTCGAGACCGAGATCCTGGTCGCCAGCGTCCGCCACCCGATCCACATCCTCGAAGCGGCAAAGCTCGGCGCCGATGTGATGACCGCCCCGCCCGCAGTGATCCGCCAGCTGGTCAAGCACCCGCTGACCGACAAGGGCATCGAGGGCTTCCTGTCGGACTGGGCGAAGACCGGCCAGACGATCGGCTGAATTGAATTGCGCGAATTGAGGAGGGGCCGTCCCGGGTCGGGGCGGCCCTTCTTCGTTGGGATCACTCGGCGAGGAACGCCTTGACCTCGGTCGCGAAGCGTTGCGGCTGGTCGAGCATGATGAAGTGGTAGCTGTCGGGGACCGCGACCAGCTCGGCGGGGGTTCCGGCGTAAGCGGGATCCCAGATCGCTTTTGCCTGTGCCTCGCCGACGCCGGCGGCGTAGAGGATGGTGAAGGGCTTTGCCGTCACCTTGGCCAGTTCCGGGCCAATATCGGTGACGATATCCTCGTACAGCGCCTGGGCGACGGCGGCCTGGTCGGCCTGGCGGGTCCAGTTGGCGACCTTGATCCGCCCCTGCGCCGTGTTCGACCAGATGCCGCCCGGATCGCTCGTGATCGGCGCCATCGCCTTCATCCGCTCCGCCCCGGCGATGGTCATGGCGCGCATCTGTTCGGCGCGCGGCGCGATGCTGGCGGGGGTCGCTGAAGGGTCGAAGAGGCGGCCGAAAAAGGGCAGGGTATCGACCACCATCAGCCGTCCGACCCGATCGGGATGGCGCGCCGCCAGCATCATGCCGATCAACCCGCCATAGCTGTGGCCGATCATCGCGGGCTGCGTGGCACCACGGGCTGCGGCGTCGGCGAGAATGTCGGCGATGATGCCATCGGTCATGCCTGGCTTGCCATTCTCCCCCACCGCATCGCCGCCGAACCCGTTGACCTGGACCAGCAGCACTTGCCGGTCCTTCGCCAGATCGGGAGCGATGCCGTCCCAGACGGCGCGGGGGCTGGACAGGCCGGGGATGAGATATACGGGGTCGCGGTCTTTGCGTGGTTCGCCGAGCACGACGATCGAGATGTGCGGCGTGCGCTTTTCCGCAGTGGCGGAGGCGGTAGCTTCGGCCTTGGACGCGGCGAGTGCGGCAGGCGCGGTGAGGCAGGCCGCGGCGAGCGCGGCGAACAGGGTCAGCTTGTTCATGATGTCAGCCCTCTTTGGACGGGTTGATGAAGATATCTTCGATGGTCAGCGCGAACAGGTCGGCGATCTTGAAGGCGAGGGGGAGCGAGGGGTCGTAGCGGCCGGTTTCGATCGCATTGACGCTCTGGCGGGAGACCTCGAGCCGTTCGGCCAGATCCTGTTGGCTCCAGGCCCGCTCGGCCCGGAGGACCCGGAGGCGGTTTTTCATGCTGCACCGTCCGCGCGCTTGTCGCGCCACGACAGGATGCCCTGGGTTATTCCCCATGCGCCGCACCAGATCGGAAAGGCGAGGAAGACGGGCAGATCGCCGACCAGATCCTCGAACTGAAGAAAGCCCAGGATCGAGGTTAGCGAGAGCAGGACGCCAAGTCCGATCAGCATCGAAACGACGATTCGATCACGCACGAACTCGTCAGTCTCTTCCTTGAGATAAATGCCGAGCACGCCAAGCATGGCGATGATGGGCAGGGCGGTCAGCACTGCCATCGCCGCCAACACCGCCGAAGGGGGTTCGAGCATCCGGCTGATCGCCACATTGGCGCCGATCATCAGACAATAGACGGTCATGACGATCGTGAACCGAGAGACATAGCGCTTTGCGGCTGTAGTAGGCATTGGAAAGCTCCCTTGGTTAAATGACAAGGTCACTTTACGTAAATGTCGCTTTACATGTCAAGTGTCCTTTGCTCCATTTTTTGCCATCGGTTTGACACCGCTCTCTGGGATGCCCAGTTGTACCGAATCTGAAACAGCCAGGAGCATGAAGCCCGCCGCCATCGCGTCGGGCGGCGATCGACCGCGTGATGAACGATATTCAGTCCAACCTCTCCGCCCTTCCCTTCCTCTCCACCCTGCCGCCCTGGACCGAGGCGCTGATCGGCCTGTCGCTGCTGGTCGCCGTCGCTGCGCTGGCCAATTTCATCGTCCGCCGGGTGATCCTTCGCGTCGCGCTGCGGGTCATCGGATGGGAGACGCCGATGCTGCGGCAGATCGCATCGCGGCTCGCCAATATCGTCCCGGCGATCATCGTTTCGCGGGGCATCTATCTGGTTCCGCATTTGCCGCCGGAGGTTGCGATCGTGACCGGGAATGTGGTGAGCGCACTGGTGATCCTCAGCATCGTGCTGGCGCTCAGCGCCGCGCTGAACCTTGGCAACGAGCTGTATCAACGGCGTCCGGACGCGGCGAACCGACCGATCAAGGGCTATCTTCAGGTGGTGAAGATCCTGCTATTCGGCGGCGCGGCGATCCTGATCATTGCAGTGCTGATGGAACGGTCGCCGTTGCTGCTGCTGTCCGGGCTGGGGGCGATGGCGGCGGTGCTGATGCTGGTGTTCAAAGACACGATCCTGTCGCTGGTGGCTTCGGTCCAGCTGACGTCCAACGACATGCTGCGGGTCGGCGACTGGATCGAAATGCCGCAACTCAATGCCGATGGCGATGTCATCGATATCGCGCTGCACACGGTGAAGGTGCAGAACTGGGACAAGACGATCACCACCATTCCCACCCATCGTCTGATCGCCGAAAGCTTCAAGAACTGGCGGGGGATGTCCGAATCGGGCGGGCGGCGGATCAAGCGGTCGCTGTTGATCGACCAGAACAGCATCCGCTTCCTGACCGACGACGAGAAGGGGGCGATGCGGCGGTTTGCGCTGATCGACGACTATCTCGACGCCAAGTCGGGCGAACTGGCGGACTGGAACGCACGGCTGGGCGAAGCGGGGCGCGACCCCGTGAATGCGCGGCGGGTGACCAATATCGGCACGTTCCGCGCCTATGTCTTTGCCTATCTGCGCGCCAATGCCCGGATTGCCCAGGACATGACGCTGCTGGTGCGGCAGCTGGATCCGACGGCGCGGGGACTGCCGATCGAAATCTATTGCTTCACCGCTACCACCGGCTGGGACGATTACGAGGCGATCCAGGCCGACATTTTCGATCACCTGCTGGCGATCCTGCCCGAATTCGGCCTGCGCCTGTTCCAGGAACCGAGCGGGCTGGACCTGGGCCAGCTACGCGCCGCCTGAAGCCTGTCCATCCAGGCGTTCGACCATCTCCTTTGCGAGCAGGCTCAGCGTATCGTCTCTTGCCCCCATGATGACGATGCGATCGCCAGGCCGTGCGATCGCGGTGAGATGCGCGGCGGCGGCCGCGCGGTCGGGGATGTGGCGGGCGTCGCGGCCGGTGGCGGCGATGTCGGCGACGATGTCGGCGCTGGTTACTTCGCGGGTGACGGTGCCGCCCTGATAGACCGGGTCGGGCAGGATCAGCAGGTCGTCGGGGGCCAGTTTCGCCGCGAACATCGCGACGAGTTCGGCGCGCATCACCTTGAGCGGGCCGAAACCGTGCGGCTGGAACAGCGCGAGGACGCGGCCGGGGAAGGCGTGGAGCGCGTCGAGCGTCGCGCCGATCTTGTCGGGGTTGTGCCCGAAATCGTCGATCACCGCGACACCGGCGCCATGGCCGACCAGTTCGAAGCGGCGGCGCAGGCCCGAATAGCCGTGCAGTGCGGCGCAGACCGCATTGGGTTCGAGCCCGAGCGCGACGCAGGCGCCGATCGCGGCAAGCGCATTGGCGACATTGTGCCTGCCCGGCGTCATGATGCGCACCGGTCGCGTCCGGCCGTCCATGACGAGATCGAAGCGGATCGCATAGGGTTCCGGTTCGAGATTGCGTGCGGAGAGATCGGCGGGAGCATCGACCGCGAAGGTGCGGGTGCGGGCCGGATCGAGCGTCGCGGCGAGCGCGGCGCTTTCCGGGTCGCCGACATTTACGATGGTGGTCGCTGCGCGCGCCGCGAAATCGCCGAACAGCTGGCGCAACTCCTCCAGGCTCTTGTGATCGAGGCTGACATTGTTGAGCACCGCGATCTGTGGCTGGTAGAGTGCGATCGACCCGTCGCTCTCATCGACCTCGCTGACATAGATGCCGCCATCGCCGACCAGCGCGCTGGCAAAGGGGGCGTCGGGGCTGACGAAATTCTTCATCACCGCGCCATTCATCACCGTCGGGCGGCAGTCGAGCGCATGGAGGATCCAGGCGATCATGCCGGTAACGGTCGACTTGCCGCTGGTCCCGGCGATACCGATCGATTTCGGGGCCGCGTTGAACAAAGCGGCGTTGAGCTCGGCGCGGCTCATTCGCGGACAGCCCAGTTCCGCCGCGCGGACCATGTCGGGGACGCTGTCCTCCACCGCGGCGGAGGCAATCACGACCTGATCGGGCGATGTGATGCCGCTGCCGTCCTGGGGGAACAGGTCGATGCCGAGTGCGCGGAGCGCATCGAACTTGGGCGTCAGGCGCCCGGAATCGAGGCTGCGGTCCGAACCGGCGATCTGTGCGCCTTGGCCGGCAAGGATCATCGCCAGCGGCATCATGCCGCTGCCGCCGATCCCGACGAAGAAATGGGGTTTGCCGTTGTGCATCATGCCGGGCTATCGACGCTTGAGCGCGGTTCAGCAAGGCTGAACCGGTTGCGGCGCCGGCCCGCTCCCCCACCCGGCCACCCATAGAATATACTGGCGTTGGGTGGCCGGGTGGGGGAGCGGGCCGGCGCCGCAACACCAACAAGGGGTAGCATATGCGGATCGGCGTTGTCGCACCGGCACGGACCGTCAGCCAGGAATCGGCGGCGCGGATGCAGGCATTCATGGCGCTGACCTATCCGGCGCACGAGATCGTGTTCCACCCGCAATGCTTCGTGACCGAGGGGCATTTCGCCGGTCCCGACGATCTGCGCGCCAGGGCGTTTGTCGAGTTCGCCAACGACCCCGCGTTCGACGCGATCTGGTTCGCGCGCGGCGGCTACGGCTCCAACCGCATCCTCGAGATCGCGATGCCGCAGTTGGGCCCCGCGGCGCGCAACAAGACCTATATCGGCTATTCCGACATGGGGTTCATGCTCGGCGCGCTCTATGCCCGGCGGATCGGGCGTCAGGCGCATGGATCGATGGCCAGCGCCATGGGGCCGAACGACAAGGGCGTCGATGCCGGATGGGTGCTCGGCTGGCTGATCGACGGCAAGCGCGACGGGCTGGAGCCGACGCTGGACGGCCGCCCGGCGGCGGCGTTCAACCTGTCGATCCTGGCGGCGATGATCGGCACGCCGTGGCTGCCCGACCTGACCGACCATGTCCTGCATATCGAGGAGGTCGGCGAGCCGATGTACCGGATCGACCGGATGCTGTTCCAGATGGCGCATGCCACGCAGCTGCAGGGCATCGCCGGGGTGCGGCTGGGCGCGGTGACCGACATGGTCGACAATGACGTGCCGTTCGGCGAATCGCTCGAGCAGATGATCATCCGCTGGTGCCGCGAAATGGGGGTGCCGTATCTCGGCCGGTCGGGCATCGGGCATATCGCGCTCAACCGGGTGGTGCCGTTCGGGGTGGTGTGAGGTCGGGGCTGACAGGCGCCCGACGATCCTGACGAAAACAGGGGTGTTTCGGGCGGAGGCGACCGGGACGCGACGGGTTTGCGGCTGGAAGGCGACTGCGACGCGACAGGTGCGCGACGAGGCCACGACACCGGCGCGACGGATATGCGACGGGGGTGCGTTGCGTGTCAGGAAAGCGGATCCGGGCGGCGACTTCATCGATCAGTTATGCGCCGATCGGGGGGCTGTAGGAAAGGTGTTCATGGTGGGGACGGGTCGCGCTCAGCTCGACGATTGCCCCGCCATCTGCTGTAAATTGATGACGACGAATTCGGCGGGCTTCATCGGTGCGAACAGGATCGCAATATTGACGATGCCGTTAATCATGTCTTCCGCCGTCGTCGTCGATTCATCGCAGATCACCAAATAGGCCTGCGCGGGCGTGGCGCCAACGAACGCGCCCTGAAGGTAGAGCGGGTGCAGGAACGCGTTCACGCTGAGCCGGATCTGTGCCCAGAGCCGCGCATCATTGGGTTCGAAGACGACCCATTGCAGCCCCTGGATCAGGCTCTGTTCCAGATACAGCGCGAGGCGCCGGACCGGGACATATTTACAGTCGTCATCGGCCAGATTTGCGGATGCGAGCGTGCGCGCGCCCCATGCGACACTGCCATAAACCGGGAAGCTGCGCAGCGCATTGATGCCGAGCGGGTTTAGCTGGCCATTTTCCTGATCGGTCATGACATAGGCGAGTCGTTCGACGCCCGTCAGCACTGCCGTGATGCCGGCAGGGGCCTTCCATACGCCGCGATTGACATCGGCGGCCGCGTAGATGCCCGCCATGGTGCCGCTGGCGCCCAGCGAGAGCGGCCGGGCCGAACAGGGCGAGGAAATCTGAACCTGCGGCCAGTAGCTGGCGCCGTTGATGACGCCCGCGCCGACGGTGCCCAGCGTTTGCGTGGCCCATGCAGCCGCGTCCGAAGGCGTCGTGAGGCGCGATGGCATGTCGAGAATGGCGAATGCCTTGCGCCGAACGGCGTAATCGAGGGTCGCGGTCGCCGCCGCGAGATAGTCCGCCGTGCCCATCGATTCCATGTCCGGTACGGCGATGATGTTCACGATCCTCATCGCATCGAGCGCATGGATGCCGGTGCGGGCCGTCGCGTCCCCCGCGATGTCCGGCCCTGTCGGCGGCAAGCCGTCGGGATGTTCGACCGGATTGGCGGTCGCCGGCGCGGCGAGCCGCTGCGCCTGATGGTTGATCGACTGCACGGTGAACAGGGCGGGCGTGGAACGAATGCTGACCAGATAGTCGGCGAAGTCTGGATCGGGCACCCAGATCTGAACGAGCGGCGTCTGCGTGCCGGTGGGCGAAATGAAGGGCGACAGACAGCTGCGCACCTGTGCGTCGCCCAGGGCAAACAATCGCAGATCGCGGGCGGCGTTGGCGATTGCGCTCTGGATCGCCGCGACCAGATCCGCCTGTGTCGAGACAGATACGGCAACATCGAGCGTCGATTGCAGCGGTGGCGGGGGCATGGCCGGATCTGAACCCGGCGGCTGGACGATTACCGTGAAAGTGGCGCTCACTGCGCTCTCGGGCGGTATGAACTCGAGCATCGTACCGCTGGCGAACGGTGCCGAGACCGGGGGTGAAGCGGTCAGCAGTGGTACTGCGAGCAGCGCATCGTTCTGATTGCCCGACTGCATCACGGCGATGATCGACTCAGGCTTACGCACATCGAGCGTCACCGCAGAGACATGCTGCGCCTCCACGATGTGGTATCCGTGGCTCGCGGAATTGCCGCTTTTTGACTCCGAATACAGCGTCGCGGTCATGTTGAAGGTGTCGGGCTTGTTCGTCATGTAATCGACGGTGACGAAAATGTTTTCGCCCCAGCTTCCCGGGTTGTGAGAGGCGATTTGCACCAAAGTCGTGCCCGGCGTCGGCGCCAGCCCCTTATCGGCACCTTCGCCCATGTCCGTTGCCGACACGGGAACCGCGCCCCTCAGCTCGACCCGAGGCTGGACCGGGGGCGCCGAACCGGCACAGACGCGGCTGACCCATGCCTCGGTCCCGCCGTTCAGGAAGAATTGCGAAACCTGAAGACTGGTGAGGCTGTCGGGATCGGGTCTGCCGAAGACGCGCTGGAAATCCCCGAAATCGAGGCACTGCACCGGGGCGTCCATCGGGCCGCGCGCGAGATAGCCGACAAATGCCGAAACGGATGTCGCCACGCTGGAGATGGTGTGTGTGCCGCCTGGAAGCTCCTGCACATAGACGCCGGGATAGGTGGGCTGCAGGGGCATGGGCGTTTTCCATCGTGAAGGTGGCTTAGAAGGGCATAGCTATCAGAATTATGCGACACGCGGGATATTCGATCGCCGATGTCCGGCGCGATCATCGTGGTGATGTTCCGGGAATGGTGCTTGTTCCTGAGCGTATTGCGCCCGTTGGCGTCAGGCCTCTCGCCCCACGCGGACCAGCGTGCCGTCGGGATCGCTGACGACGAATTCGTACATGCCCCACGGTTTGAGATGCGGGGCGCCGGGTTCAATCACGAGCTCGCGCACGCGGTCGGCGACGGCATCGACATCGGCGACATAGAGGTACAGGCCGAACGCGTTGTCGGGCGGGCCGGGAGTGCTCGATTCGTGACGCAAATGCAGGTGCCAGCCCTTGCCGTCGCTCAGGATGCGGTAATCGCCATAGTCGCTGTCGAGGGTGAGGCCGAGGCGTTCGTAAAAGGCCGTGCTGGCGGCGAGATCGCGGCAGGGGAGGATCGCGGCGATGCGGTGGTCGGGGCGGTGGTCGGCCATTGTCAGATGCCCCCTCTGGCGTTTCCGGCGCGCGATGCCTATTCTGTGTTAATGGCACAGCGTTTCGTCCCGACCACTAGCACTACTCCCGCTCCGGCGGGAGGGCTGGTCGGGCGCGGCTGACGCGCGGCCGGTTCCTCCTCCGGGGACGGGGGAGGCCGGCGCCCCGCTTCCCCTGTTCCGACGTGAATTCGCGGGCGCGAGGGAGCGATCGTGCGTTACTATATCGACACCGAGTTCAACGGGAGCGGCGGGCAGCTGCTGAGCATTGCGCTGGTCCGCGAGGACGGTGCGGAGTTCTATGAGGCGCTGCACGCGCATGAGCTGATCATGCCCTGGGTGCGCGACCATGTGATGCCGCAGCTGGACCGCGAGCCGGTCGACCGCGCGACGGCGGTGAAGCGGCTGCAGAACTTCCTGCGCGAGGATGAGGGACCCTTCCTGTTCGTCGCCGATTGGCCCGAGGATCTGGCGCATTTCTGCACGCTGCTGATCCGCGACCATGGTAAGCGCAACGATCCGCTGAGCTTTTCGTGTATGCTGGTGCATCTGCCGGGGTTCGACACCGCGGCGCATAGCGCGCGGCCGCACAATGCGCTGGCGGATGCGATTGGGCTCAAGGAACGGGTCGAGGCGAGCCTGCGCGGGGAACGCGCGGACCTGTCGGAGCACGACCTTGCGCGATTGCGGGCGGGCTGACATGCCGCGAGCCTTGCCTAGTTCCCCACCGCGCGGGCATAAGCCGCGCGACTTGAACGACCCCTCCAACAGAAAGTCCGATCCCGTGTCCGAGATGTTCCGCATTACGCTGCCCGACGGTTCCGTCCGCGAGGTTGCGCCGGGGACTACCCCCGCGGATATCGCCGCGGCGATCGGGCCGGGGCTGGCCAAGGCGGCGATCGCCGCACGGGTCGATGGTGAATTGCGCGATATCGGCCGGCCGTTCGAGGGCGATGCGAGCCTTGCGCTGGTGACGGCGCGCGACGAGGCGGATGCGCTGGAGCTGGCGCGGCACGATTTCGCGCATATCCTGGCCGAGGCGGTGCAGGCCTTGTGGCCGGGCACGCAGATCACCTTTGGTCCTGCGACCGATGACGGATTTTATTACGACGTGATGGCCCCGGCGTCGCGTGCGCCCTTCTCGATGGAGGATCTGCCTGCGATCGAGGAGAAGATGCGCGAGATCATCCGCGCCGACAAGCCGCTGCGCCGCGAAGTGTGGAGCCGGCAGGCGCTGATCGACAAATGGTCGGCCGAGGGCGAGACGTTCAAGGCCGAATGGGCGAAGGAGCTGCCCGAGGGCGAGGAGCTGACGGTGTACTGGTCGGGCGACGATTGGCTCGACATGTGCCGGGGGCCGCATCTCGCCTCGACCGGCAAGCTCGATCCGCAGGCGTTCAAGCTGATGCGGGTCGCGGGGGCCTATTGGCGCGGGGACCAGAAGAATGCGCAGCTGACGCGCATCTATGGCACCGGCTGGCTCAACAAGAAGCAGCTCGACGCGCATCTCCACCGGCTGGAGGAAGCGGCCAAGCGCGACCATCGCAAGCTGGGCGCGGAGATGGACCTGTTCCACCTGCAGGCCGAGGCGCATGGGAGCGTGTTCTGGCACCCCAAGGGCTATATGATCTGGCGCGAGCTGGAGGCCTATATGCGCCGTGCGATCGATGCGGCGGGCTATCGCGAGGTCAAGACGCCGCAGGTGATGGACGCGCGCCAGTGGGAGCAGTCGGGCCATTGGGGCAAGTATCGCGAGAATATGTTCGTGATCCCCGACGAGGTGCCCAACACCGAGGACGAGGGCCCGATCGTCAGCGACGATGCCGACTGGATGGCGCTGAAGCCGATGAACTGCCCGGCGCATGTGCTGATCTTTCGCCAGGGCCTGAAGAGCTATCGCGAGCTGCCGCTGCGGCTGTACGAGAATGGCTGCTGTCACCGGAATGAGCCGCATGGCGCGCTGCACGGGCTGATGCGGGTGCGTCAGTTCACGCAGGACGACGCGCATATCTTCTGCCGCGAGGACCAGATCGTTGCCGAGGTGCAGGCGTTTTGCGCGCTGGCGGACCGGATCTACAAGGATTTCGGCTTCAGCTATTCGATCAAGCTCGCGCTGCGCCCCGACAAGCGGTTCGGAACCGAGGAGATGTGGGACAAGGCCGAGGCGGAGCTGCGCGACGCGGTGGTGCGCGCGGGGCTGGCGACCGAGGAATATGGCTGGGAAGAGCTGCCGGGCGAGGGGGCGTTCTATGCGCCGAAGCTGGAATGGCACCTGACCGATGCGATCGGGCGGACGTGGCAGGTCGGCACGATCCAGTCGGACCGCGTACTGCCCGAGCGGCTCGACGCGAGCTATGTCGGCGAGGATGGCGAGCGGCACCGGCCGGTGATGCTGCACCGAGCGATCTTTGGGTCGTACGAGCGGTTCATCGGCATATTGATCGAGCATTTCGCGGGGCGCTTGCCGACCTGGCTGGCGCCGGTGCAGGCGGTAGTCGCGACGATCGTGTCGGATGCCGACGACTATGCGAAGGATGCCGTCGCGAAGCTCAAGGCCGCGGGAATCCGGGTCGAGAGCGATCTGCGCAACGAGAAGATCAACTATAAGGTGCGCGAGCACAGCCTTGCCAAGGTTCCGCATCTGCTGGTCGTCGGCAAGCGCGAGGCGGAGGAGGGTACGGTCGCCGTCCGGACGCTCGGCAGCGAGGGGCAGAAGGTGATGTCGCTGGACGAGGCGCTGGCTTGGCTTTTGCAGGAATCGCTGGCCCCCGATCGTTCGGTCGCTGTGCTGGGAGGCGATATGGCGGGTGATGCGTGATCTGTTCTCCTGCGAAAGCAGGAGTCCAGGATCATGCCGCGTAGCCTTTGCCACCCGGGACACCTGCTTTCGCAGGGAACAGGATTGAACAGGCGATGCGCGCTCCCGATATAAAGGCGTAACCCGCGCGCCACAGCGTGTGGCTTTTTCGTCAGGATCGTGCGGCGGGGCTACCGGTTCGCGCGTTCCTGCGTTATCGTAAGTCGTCGAAATTATAACAGGAGCTGTTCCTATACGTCCCCCCATGTCCCGGCGCGGTTTCGCGCCCCCGGTGCCGACCGGCCCGCGCCACAATGAATTCATCCAGTCGCCCAAGGTCCGCGTGATCGACCATGAAGGCGAGAATCTCGGCGTGATGTTCACGCGCGAAGCGATGGAGCAGGCGCAGGCGCTGGGTCTCGACCTGGTCGAGGTGTCCCCGAACGCGGACCCGCCCGTCGCCAAGTTCCTGGACGTCGGCAAGTACAAGTACGAGGCGCAGAAAAAGGCGAACCTCGCCCGCAAGACCCAGAAGACGCAGGAGATCAAGGAGATCAAGATGCGTCCGAACATCGACGACCATGACTATGAGACCAAGATGAAGGCGGTCCACAAGTTCATCGGCGAGGGCGACAAGGTGAAGATCACGCTGCGCTTTCGCGGTCGCGAGCTGAGCCACGGGCAGCTCGGCATGAACCTGCTCAAGCGCGTCCAGGAGGATTGTGCCGAGGACGCGAAGGTCGAGAGCTATCCGCGCATGGAAGGCCGCCAGATGCTGATGGTGCTGTCGCCCAAATGAGGGCGGCGGCCTGTCTGTCGCTCGCGCTGCTGGTGCTGGGGGCTGCCCCCGGTTCCGCGCAGACGGTGCACAGCCCCCCGATCACCGCCGGGACGGACGAACCGCTGGTGCGGCCGTCCGACGCGAAGCTGGTCTGGTCGGACGAGTTCGACCAGGACGGCCTGCCCGACCCCAAGCGCTGGGCCTATGACACCGCGCTCAACAAGCAGGGGTGGCATAATGAGGAGAAGCAATATTACGCCGCCGCGCGGCCCGAAAATGTGCGGGTCGAAGGCGGGCGGCTGATCCTCACCGCCACTGCCGAGCGGCTGGCGGACAAGCCCGATCATGGCGGGCAGGACTATGCGTCGGGCAAGATCTTCACCAAGGGGATCGCCGACTGGCGCTACGGCTTCTTCGAGATCCGCGCCAAGCTGCCCTGTGGGCGCGGCATCTGGCCCGCGATCTGGATGCTGGCGTCGGACGACAGCAAGGGCTGGCCCGCAATGGGCGAGATCGACATCATGGAGCATGTCGGCTGGGACAATGGCCGTGTCCATGGCACGGTGCATACCGGCGCGTACAACCATGTCGCCAAGACGCAGAAGGGTGCGCATGTCGTGCGGCCCGATGTGTGCGAGACGTTCCACACCTATCAGCTCGACTGGACCGAAGACCGCATCCTCGTGGGGATGGACGGGCGGGCCTATATGCGATTCGAGAACGACAAGAAGGGTGATCCGCAGACCTGGCCGTTCGGCACGCCGGAATATCTGATCCTGAACGTCGCGGTCGGCGGCTGGGGCGGGCAGAAGGGCATCGACCCCAAGGCGTTTCCTGCGTCGATGGAGGTGGATTGGGTGCGGGTCTGGCAGCGGGATTGAGGGGGGCGGCGTATTTTCGCGCGAGCACTACGATCGGAGCGAGCCGCTTCCCATCCGCCCGCTTAATGTAGAATTTCGTCACCCTGAACTTGGTTCGGGGTCCATTGTACCAGTTACGACGAAGTCGCTTGTGGCGCGGTGGATTCTGAAACAAGTTCAGCATGACGGGGTGTCGAGGGGCGGGCTGAAATCTCCCGCGTCCTTCCGGGCTTGACCCGGGACTGGGCTGTTCTCGCAGCATTTGAAAAAAGAAGCCTTGGCCCGCTCAAGGCTGCGTTGACGGTGGCTGCAAATCCTCCCCGGAAGGGTGACCGCCGTCGCAGGCGGTGGTGGAGGGGGCCTGAGGCAAGCGAGTCGATTCGCGGGGGACCCCTCCGTCAGCGCTGCGCGCTGCCACCTCCCCGTTCCGGGGAGGAATTGCTCAGTCCCCGCCGCCGCCATCTCCGCCACTGTCGCCGCTCCAGTCGTTGTCGGTGCGGTGGCGGTCGGTGTCGCCGGGATAGGTCGTGCCGGCGTCGCCGCCGCTATCCTTCTTGCGCTTCGCCGTTTTCGCCGCGTTGAGCGAGATGGCGACGGAGACCAGCGCGATCGCCACCGCGCCCAATGCGATCCAGACGGCGGTCATGCGGCGGGCTCCCACAGTTCGATGGCGTTGCCCTCGGGGTCGTGGATGCGGGCGAATTTGCCGACTTCGGGGGAGTCCCATTCGGGCTTGGTCAGCACCGCGATTCCAGCGGCGTTAAGCTGTTCGAGCATCCCTTCGAGATCGCGGACGCGCAGGTTGATCATGAACTGCTTGTCGGCGGCGAAATAGTCGGTCGTCGCCTTGAACGGGGCGAACACCATCGGGCCGCCGAGCGTCTGCCACACCCACTCGTTCGGCTCACCGCCGCTATCTTCCGCGACGCAGCCTGCGCCGATGCCGAGATGCTCGCGATACCATGCGTTGAGGGCGTCCGGGTCCTGCGCCCGGAAGAACAGCCCGCCCATGCCGAGTACGCCCATGTTCATAGTCTCCGATGGTCACGGCAAAGCCTAGGCCGGTCGCTTCGCCGCGCCAAGAGGGGGCGATTGAACCTTGGCGCCGGTCGTGCGTCGAACCGCGTAGGAACCAGGTCAAATTCGGGAGTGAAGGATGAAGGTTCGCAGGTTTACCGTCGCCGACGCGTCGTTCGCACGCTCACCCGGGCAGGAGGATGAGGTTTACACCGCCAATCTGGTCGATCAGCGCGATGGCGCCCCGATCACCATCGGCTATGGCCGTTGGGCAGCCGGATCGGAACTGACCGAGACGATGGCGGTGGACGACATCATGATCGTGCTGGAAGGCGAACTCTCCGTGACCAGCGATGGCGAAACGCATCGGGCGGGGCCCGGCGCGATCGTCCATATGCCCAAAGGGGAAAAGGTCACGATTCGTGCGAACGCGCAGGGGGCGGTCACCGCCTATGTCACCTATCCCCATTGGCAGGAGGCGCAGGGCTGAGGGACGCCGCCGACGCGCGATCCCGTTCGATCAGCGCTGGCGCAACTCGATCACGCGCCATTCGCCCTCGACCCGGCAGGCGGTGCCGTCGACCGCGCCCTGAGTGAAGGGACGGCAGTCGCGCCCGGTCTTGTCGGTAAAGCGCTCGCCCACGGTGGGGCCATATTCGCTATGCCCCTCAGACCGGCCGTCGAGAACCGCCTGAAGCCGCCCGCTCGCCATCAGCCGCTCGCCATGGAACACCACCGGCGAACCCGGCTCCGCCCAGATGCTGAGCGTCATGAAGACGCCGAACCACAGGACCGCCAGTGCGCCCCCCCAGCGGACCCAGCGGTTGCTCAGGCCGGTTCGCCAGACGGATCGGGTGCCGGGTTCGGAAATGGTGTCGAGGGTCGGGCTGTGCATGGGACGAATTCCGGAACTGGTGTATTGCCACACTAACGCACTATGGGAGCCCCCGCAACCTGCCAGTTCACGCCGCGCTGGCGAACTCGCCGAGGCCGGTCGCGGCGTCGAGCAGCCGGCGTTCGAGCGACTTCAGCCGCAGCACGGCGGTGATCTTGTCGCCGGTCAGGTCGGTAACGTAGAAAGTGTCGACCGCGCGCTCGCCATAGGTGGCGACATGGGCACTGTGGATCGTCACCTTGGACTGGAACAGCGCATAGGCGAGGTGGTGGAGCAGGGCGGGGCGGTCGCGCGCATTCACTTCGATCACCGTGAAGCGGTTCGACGCCTTGTTGTCGATCAACACATTGGGTTCGATGTCGAACGCGTCGGCGCGCAGCCGGGGAAGCGGCTTGGCGGCCAGCTTTTCGGTGAGCTTGGCGCGGTTGGCGAGCGCGTCGGCGATGGCGCTTTCGATGCGGGCGAGCTGGCCGGGATCGTCGAACGGGCGACCGAGCGGGTCCTGAACGAGGAAATTGTCGAGCGCCATACCGTCGCGCGTGGTGTGAATGCGCGCGTCGATGATGTTGCCGCCGGCCGCATGGATCGCCCCGGCGATACGGTAGAACAGGCCGGCATGGTCGGCGGCATAGACGGTGACCAGCGTCGCGCCGCGGTCGGGATAGACGGTCGCCTCGACCGAGAGCTGCGCGGGGCCGACGCGTTCGACGAAGCGCGCATTGCGCTCGATCACATCTTCCGGCTCCGCCACCCAATAGGGATCGGGAAGGCGGCGGACGAAATCCTCGGTATCGCCGTTGAGGTTGCGCGAAAGCGCGGCCTGTTTCGCGGCGATCCGTTCGCTGCGGCCCTTTTGCTTGTGGCCGAGGCGCAGCACTTCCTCGGCGCTGTCGAACAGGTTGGTGAGCAATTGCCGTTTCCACCCGTTCCATACGCCGGGGCCGACCGCGCGGATATCGACGACGGTCAGGACGAGGAGCATCATCAGCCGCTGGGGCGATTGCACGACCGCGGTGAAGTCGAGGATCGTCTTGAAATCGCTGAGGTCGCGCTTGAACGCGGTGGCCGACATCAGCAGATGATAGCGGACCAGCCAGGACACGGTCTCGGTTTCGGCTGGGGTAAGGCCAAAGCGCGGGCCCAGCTTGAGCGCAATTTCCGCGCCGATGATGCTGTGATCGCCGCCGCGCCCCTTTGCGATGTCGTGCAGCAGCACCGCGACATAGAGCGTGCGGCGCGAGGCGACCTGGTCGAAGATGCCGGTGGCGAGCGGGTGATCCTCCTTGAGTTCGCCGCGCTCGATCCGGCTGAGCAATCCGACCGCGCGGATCGTGTGTTCGTCGACCGTGAAGTGATGGTACATGTCGAACTGCATCTGTGCCACGACGCGGCCGAAATCGGGCACGAACTGGCCGAACACCCCGGCCTCGTTCATCCAGCGCAGCACCGTTTCGGGATCGCGGGGACTGGTCAGCACGTCCATGAACAGCGCGTTGGCACGGCGGTCGTCGCGCCAGTCGGCGATCAGCTTGGCATCGCGATTGGCGGCGCGCATCGCGAGCGGATGGACCTCCAGCTTGTGCAGGTCGGCGAGCTGAAACAGTTCGACCAGTCGGACGGGATCCTCGCGGAAGAAATCATCGTTCGGGAGGGCGAGGCGACCGCGATCGAGGACGAAGCCCTTGAGCTTGCGGGGGCTGCGGCGGATGCGGGGGAGGCCGAAGCGGCTGCCGCGCGCGGCGAACTTCTCGTCCAGATGCGCGAGGAAGACGCCGGTCAGGTCGCCGACCATCTTCGCCTGAAGGAAGTAGAAGTGCATGAAGCGCTCGACCTTCGACTTGCCCGGCCGGTCGGCGTAGCGCATCCGCTCCGCGATCTCGCGCTGATAGTCGAAGGTCAGCCGGTCCTCGCCGCGTGCCGCAAGGTTGTGAAGGTGGCAGCGCACCGCCCACAGGAAATTCTCGGCGCGGCGGAACTGGCGATATTCGAGTTTGGTGAGCAGCCCGACCTCGACCAGATCGGCGGGTTCACGCACGCCATGGGCATATTTGCCGATCCAGAACAAAGTGTGGAGATCGCGCAGGCCGCCCTTGCCCTCCTTGACGTTGGGTTCGACGACGTAACGGCTGTCGCCCATCTTGCGATGGCGCTCGTCGCGCTCGGCGAGCTTTTGCGCGATGAAGTCGCGCGCGCTGCCATTCTGGATCTCCGCCTTGAAGCGCGCGGCGGCCTCGTCATAGAGCGCGGTGTCGCCCCAGATATAGCGGGCCTCGAGCAGGGCGGTGCGGACGGTGATATCGTTCTTTGCCTCGCGCACCATTTCGTCCAGCGAGCGCGAACTGTGGCCGACCTTTAGCCCCATGTCCCACAGCGAATAGAGCATCGATTCGATGACCTGCTCGCTCCACCCGGTCTGTTTCCAAGGGGTGATGAAGCCGATATCGACATCGCTGTGCGGCGCCATTTCGCCGCGGCCATAGCCGCCGACCGCGATCAGCGTCATGCGTTCGGACGCGGTCGGGTTGCTGTTGGGGTAGAGCCGGGTGAGGGTGAAGTCCCACAGGGTGCGCAGCAGCTGATCCATCAGGAACGCGCCGCTGGCCGCGCTTTCATGCCCCTTGGCGGGATGGTCGATCAGGCGGCGGGCGATTTCCGCGCGGCCATCCTCCAGCGCCTGTTTGAGCCGCAGCGCAGCGGCCTGACGCAGCCGCATCGCATCGGGCGCGTCGAGCGCGGCGAGATCGTCCGCCAGCGCCCGCCGGTCGACGATCGCGCGGCGGTGGGGGATGGAATCAAAGCGGCCGGACATGAGGGGGAGATAGGGGAGATGTGGGGCGGGCGCTAGGCAGGACGATAGCCCCTCCCCTTCAGGGGAGGGGTTGGGGTGGGGCCTTTCCTCTGGGTGCGCCGGTCTCGGTGAGACTTTGACGCCCCACCCCCATCCCCTCCCCTGAAGGGGAGGGGCGAGAGATTTAGTCCGGCTTTTTCGCCACGCCGACGAGCGCCGGGCGGAGCAGGCGGTCGCGGATCATGTAGCCGGACTGGATTTCCTGGACGATCGTGCCGGGCTCGGCCTCTTCGCTCGGCATTTCCATCATCGCCTGATGGCGATTGGGGTCGAGCGTTTCGCCGAGCGCGCTGATCTTCGAGATACCGTGACGGGCGAAGACGCTGTCGAGCTCGCGGCCGGTGGCCTCGAGGCCGGTGATGAGGCCCTTCATCTTCTCGTCGCCGCGCAGTTCCTCGGGGATCGCGGCGAGCGCGCGGGCGAGGTTGTCGGCGACCGAGAGGATGTCGCGGGCAAAGCCGGTGGCGGCATAGTTGCGGGCGTCCTCGGCCTCCTTCTGCGCGCGGCGGAGCAGGTTTTGGGCCTCGGCGCGGGCGTAGAGGGTTGCCGATCTGGACTCGGCGAGCTCGGCCTCCAGTTCGGCGACGCGATCATGTTCGGCGACCTCGGGCGCGCCCTGGGCGGTTTCCGCGCGCAGGTCTTCGGTCGCGTCGGCGGTGTCGGTCTTGTCCTGTTCGGTCATGGTTCCTGCGTGTTTTCTTATGAGTCAGGCCAGCAATCTGGCCAGGGTTGAAGCCGTAAAATCCACCATGGGCACGACGCGGGCATAGTTCAACCGAGTCGGTCCGATAACCCCCACCACGCCGACGACGCGGCCGTCCATCGCGCGTACCGGCTTGGCGATCACCGACGAGCCGGACAACGCAAAGAGCTTGTTCTCGCTGCCGATGAAGATGCGCGTCGCCTCCCCCTCCCGCGCGCTGTCGAGCAGGCGCGCGATCTCTTCCTTGCCCTCAAGCTCGTCGAGCAGGCGGGTGACGCGATCGAGATCGTCGGCGAGCGCGGATTCGAGCAATCGCCCCTGGCCGCGCACGATCAGGACGGGGCGGTCGTCGCCATCCTGCGACCAGACCGCAAGCCCGCGATCGACCAGCGCGCGCGCAGCATCGTCGAGCGCGGCGCGTTCACTGGCGATCTGGCTCTCGATCCGCGCGCGGGCCTGCGCCAAGGTCAGGCCGCCCAGCGTGGCAGTGAGATAATTTGCCGCCTGTTCGAGCGCGCCCGGGGCGAGGCCGGGGGGCAGATCGACGACGCGATTCTCGACCGACCCATCCTCGCCCACCAGCACCGCGAGCGCGCGATCGCCGCCCAGCGGCACGAAGCCGAACTGGCGGACCACCCGCTCCGCCTTGGGAACGAGGACGAGCCCGGCACAGGCCGAGAGGCCCGACAGCGCGGCGGTGGTGCTGGCAAGCGCCTCCTCGACCGGGCCGCGGGTGCCGATGCGCGATTCGATTGCGGCGCGCTCCTCGGCGGAGGGCTCGCTGGCCTGCATCATCCCGTCGACGAACAGGCGCAGCCCCTGTTCGGTGGGAATCCGCCCGGCGCTGGTATGCGGCGCGGCGAGCAGGCCGAATTCCTCAAGGTCCTGCATGACGTTGCGGATCGAGGCGGGGGAGAGGTTGAGGCCGGGCGCGCGTGAGATGGTGCGCGACCCGACCGGCTGGCCGGCGTCGAGATACGACTCCACCACGACGCGGAAGATGTCGCGGGCGCGGTCGGTCAGTTCATGGATGGGTGGGGTGGTCACGTCATTGATGTAGCGTGTCGGCGCAGGCTCTCAAGTGTCCGTCGATTGCCGGTCGACTGCATTTTCAAGCTGAAACAGCCGGTCGACAACGGGTTCCAGTCGGCTTCGCAAGGCGTCACCGGCGGGACCTTGGCAGCCCAGGTCAAAGGACGAGACAATGGAGTGGGGCGTTTCGCGGGAAGGCTGCCTGGGGGCGCCCCAAATGATGATGACGCCGTTGGGATGGAGTGAACTGCTCGTGTCACACCAAATTCGCTTACGGGTCGGGTCCCGGAAAATCTGGCTCATCGGGCGATCGACGACGTTTGTATCCACATAATCGCGGAGGGGAGCGAGTCGATCGTAAAACCAGGCGTAGTCGCTGCGCGACAGCACCATGGATTTTAAAAGCGCATCGTCCAGACCACGGCGCAAAATCGCAGAGCCGTCGGGTTTGATGGTCAGGGTGAGCGAGTCTGGACCTAATCCCCTCCCCTCGAACGATGCGACAATTTCCAACGTCCCGATTTTCCGTTGGCTGGCGCTGCCGGTGAACGGGTCGCATTCGTCAAAGTCGAACCGAATGAGGCGGCCTAAGCGGTGGCTCCAGCTGGCGACGCCGTCGGCAGAGATATAGCAACTTTTCTCCACCTGCGTGCCTGCTGCGGCGCCGATGCCGGTTAGCAGAATGACCGCTACGGCTATCCAACCCTTTCGCTGCATCGGGGCTCTCGCAAATTCAAGGCTTTTGAAGGTGGCGGAACTACCAGCCTCTCTCAAGGCCGCTCGCCGATCAGCGGGGCGAGCGCGGGGATCAGGTCGGGGGCGTTGCCGATCGCGTCGGCCATGGCCCGGTTCGCTTCCATGTCGCAGCCGAAATAATAATAGAGCTGGCTCTTTCCGTCCGGTCCGACCCAGGTGACTTCGGCGCTGGGGAGATCGGTGGCAGCGCGTTCGCAGCCCTTTTCGCCCTGCGAATAGCGGCGGCTGGTGCCGGGCGCGGGGCGATAGGGAGCGAGCGCGGCGGCGAAGGCGTCATAGTCTGCGCGGCTGAGCTTGAACCTCTTGGTACCGCCGGTCTGGGTGAAACGCTTGCCCTCGAAACTGCCATCGCCATTGGCCTGGACCGTGAAGGCGTAGACCGGGCAGGCGCCGAAGCAGGGCCCGGTGCTGTAGCTGATCTGCGTCGCGAAGGGTGCGGCAGGGGGTGCCTCCGGCCCGGGCGTGCGCGCGCAACCCGCCATTGCCAGCCCCAGCACCACGATCAGACCAAGCCGCTTCATGTCGTTTCTCCGACGGATCGAAGCGCGACACTGGCGCGTTCGTTCCATCGCGTCTAGGAGCGTTTGCAGCTTTGCTGAAGCGGCACCGGCCCGCTCCCCCACCCGGCCACCCATAGATTAACTTGCGTTGGGTGGCCGGGTGGGGGAGCGGGCCGGTGCCGTACTTCGACCACCAGGAGAATATTCTATGCGCCCCAGCGGCCGCGCCCCCGATCAGATGCGTGCGATCAGCATCGAGCCGAACTTCACCATCCATGCCGAAGGATCGGTGATGGTGAGCTTCGGCAATACCAAGGTGCTGGTGACCGCGAGTGTCGAGGAACGGCTCCCGCCCTGGCTGCGCGGCAAGGGCGAGGGCTGGGTGACCGCCGAATATGGGATGCTGCCGCGCGCCACGCACACCCGCGGTAATCGCGAGGCGGCGAAAGGCAAGCAATCGGGCCGCACGCAGGAGATCCAGCGGCTGATCGGGCGCAGCTTGCGGGCGGTCACCGACCTCAAGCTGCTCGGCGAGCGGCAGATCACGCTCGATTGCGACGTGATCCAGGCCGATGGCGGCACGCGGACGGCGGCGATCAGCGGCGCCTGGGTTGCGCTGCGCCTCGCGGTCGACAAGCTGATCGCCGAGGGCAAGCTGACCGCCGACCCGATCGTCCAGCAGGTCGCGGCGGTGTCGTGCGGGATCTACCAGGGCACTCCGGTGCTCGACCTGGATTATGACGAGGACAGCGCGGCCGATGCCGACGCGAACTTCGTGCTGCTGGCGGACGGCAAGATCGCCGAGGCGCAGGCGACCGCGGAAGGCGCCTGTTACGACGAGGAGGGGCTGCTGCGACTGCTGCGCCTCGCGCGGATCGGGTGCAACGACATCTTCGCGGCGCAGCTCAAGGCGGCCGGGCGTTGATGACGATGCTGCGATCGCCTATGGGTATGGGGTGAATTTCGTCAGACCATCCTTGCTGCTGGGAAGCAGGCTCGATCTGGCCAGTCGGCTGGATTCGGCATCGCTTGCGGAGCTTCAGAAGGAAGTTCTTGCCGAGCAGCTTCGCGCGATGGTGCGTCGCGAGACCTATGTGCGATATTTTGTCCGTCTCGCGGCGCTGGCGTTCGGCATTTTGATTGCGGCGTTCAGCATCCAGATTCTTCAGCTTTTTCAAGTGCCGCTCGCATGGAATGGCTGGAGCTTCGACATGATATGGGCGTCGTCGGTCGTGCTGGGCGGCGCCGCTACCTTGCTGACGGGCGTCCAATGGTGGCGCGCGCGCGAGCAATTTGTGCGGACGGAAATCGGTCTGCTGCAATTCCGCCTGCAGACCGATTTTGCCGACGACCATCGGGATTCGTGACATCGTCGCCGCTTCCCGCCCGAGTGCGCTCGGTTGCGTGGCGCCAGTGGCTCGCTGAATTTCCCTCCTACCCCGAGCGCGAGCGTAGCGCGCTGATGCGGTATCAAAAGGATGTGCTCGACCATCTGTCGATCGTGCCTGATGTGGGGGAATTGCGCCCGCATGAAGCGCGCAGGATTGCGGAGGATCTGGTTTTTTATTGCCAGGAGCTTCAGGCCCAGCAAGAGGCTGATGCCGGGGTGGGCCTGATCAATCTGGGCGTTGCGCTGTTTGGCTTTGCGGGTGCGATTTTCTTTCCCGCTGCAGCGGTCGTTCTGGCGGCGCTGCCTGCAGCGGCAGCTGTCCTCGCCTGTGCACAAGCCTATGAACAACGTCGGCGGACGAAGATCGTCGATGCTATCCTGCGCCAATTGCGCGATCTGAGTCGGAGGCTACGCTGAACGAAGAGTCCAAAGAACCGCAGGCGATCCGCAAGCTCGCGCCCGGCAGGCTGGTGATCGCCAGCCATAATGAGGGCAAGGTGCGCGAGATCCGAGCGCTGCTCGCGCCCTATGGCATCGAGCCGGTGAGCGCGGCGTCGCTCGATCTGCCCGAGCCCGAGGAGACGGGGACGACCTTCGTCGCCAATGCCGAGCTGAAGGCGATGCAGGCGGCCGATCTGTCCGGGCTGCCCGCGCTGGCCGATGACAGCGGGCTGTGCGTCGAGGCGCTGGGCAATGCGCCGGGCATCTTCTCGGCGCGCTGGGGCTTGCCCGATCCGGGGATTGAGGGGATCGAGCCGGAAGCAGGCGAGGGTCGCGATTTCGACCGGGCCATGCGTCGCGTCAACGCGAAGCTCGACGCACTGCCCGAAGGCACGTCGCGCGCGGCGCATTTTGTCTGCGCGCTGGCGCTTGCCTGGCCCGACGGCCATGTCGAATGGTTCGAGGGTCGGGTCGACGGCACGCTGATCTGGCCACCGCGCGGGGACAAGGGCTTTGGCTATGACCCGATGTTCGTGCCCGAAGGCCATGGCCGCAGCTTTGGCGAAATGGCTCCGGAAGCGAAACATGCGATGAGCCACCGGGCCGACGCGTTTGCGCAACTGGTAGCGGCGGTTTTTTAGGCGCTGAACCCTTTGGCGATGCGCGCGTTGTGCGTGCGCCATGATAAAACCGATCAATGAAGCGGAACACCCGCTCGCCCAGCGTTTCCAGTCGTTCGTCCGCGATCCCGAATTTCCCTGTGTCGGCGCCAAATCGGCGCTGGCGAAACAGCAGATGCGGTTCGTGGTCGGGCGCGACATCCGTTCGGCCTGGGACGATCTGCGGATCCTGCCCGGGCTGCTCGACCTTGCGCAATCCTATCGCGCGGAGCCGACATTGTTTCAATCATTCGTCGTCCTGTTCGAGGAGGATGCCGGGCTGGACGAGGCCGGGTTCGAGGCGAATCTGTGGGCGCGACTCCAGTCACTGACCGACAAGGACGAATGGCTGGGGCAGGCGCCCGATCCGCGGGTCAGCATCGCGCCCGACGATCCGCATTTCTCGCTGAGCTTTGGTGGCGAGGGATTCTTCGTGGTCGGCCTGCACCCGCGCGCCAGCCGTCCGGCGCGACGGTTCGAGCGGCCTGCGTTGGTGTTCAACCTGCACGATCAGTTCGAGCAGCTGCGTGCGCAGGGGCGCTACGAGAAATTGCGCGATTCGATCATCGAGCGCGACGTCGCGCTTGCGGGTGAAGCGAATCCGATGCTGGCAGTCCACGGCACGGTATCGGAGGCGCGGCAATATAGCGGGCGTGCGGTGGACTCCGATTGGGTCTGTCCGTTCAGCGGCCGTCGGGGCGTGTCCGATGCGGCATAGGATCGCGCCGCGCACCGGGACCGCGTTCACGCTCGACAAGGGCCAGACGCTCACCGTGATCGACCCCAGCGGGGAACAGGTCGCGGACCTGCTCGCGTTCAAGCGCGCCGATGTGCATGAGGTGATCTCGTCGGGGCGCACGCTCGATTATGCCAGTCGCATCTATCTGACCACGGGCGACAAGCTCTATTCGAACCGCAGCAACGTGCTGCTGGAGATTATCGCCGACGATGTCGGGCGGCATGACTTCCTGCTGACGCCCTGTTCGAAGGACACGTTCCGGATCATCTATGGCGATACCGACCCGCATCGCGGATGCTTCGGCAATCTCGCGATCGCGCTAGCGCCCTATGGGGTGACCGAGGACATGATCCCGGTGGCGTTCAACTGTTTCATGAACGTGCCGGTCGATGGAACGACAGGCGAATTGCGCGTCGATCCACCGCTGAGCAAGGCGGGCGACCGGGTGGTGTTCCGGGCGGAGGCGGATCTGGTGATCGGCCTCACCGCCTGTTCGGCGCTGCAATCGAACAACGGGTCGTTCAAGCCGATCGACTATCAGATCGACTGACGCTTTCGGACGCAGGCTGGCGGTCGTCGCGCGGCCCCGTTACCAACGCGCATGGCCACCTTCGTTCACCTGACCAGTCACCGCAACCTGCCGGGCATTCGCCGCGGGGGTATCGCGCTCGTCAAGAAGGACGGGTGGGCGCGCCGCAATGTCTATGCGATGCCCGTGACGCGCGAGTTCAACATCGCGCACCAATGGCTGCGCGAACTGCGCCGGGGCAATGGCGGGACGATCGCCGGGGTCTATTTCCGCATCCCGGATGATGAGATGGTGACGGTTTCCCATTATGGCGGGACGGGGCGCGATATGACCGCCGCACAGGCCGTGGCACTGATGCTGGAGGCGGAGCGGCGCGACCCGGCGACGGCGCGCGTCGCCGACAAGGCGTCGAAGGCGGTGCAGCGCGGGGGACGGCTGCCATCCTCGCCCGAAGGCTATCAGGTGATGATCCCCCGTGCGATTCGCCCCTCGGAAATCCTGCGCTTCAAGATGCTGCCGCAGGTTACCGGCTGGCGCTACATGCCCGGCGCCAACGGCAAGGCGCCGTGCGGGTGCATCTGCTGCGAGAAGGGGAGTTGGGGCATCCGCAAGCTCGAACGGCGGTTGGAAGCCGATGAGGCAGCCGGCCGGAAACCCAAATTCGATCTGTTCGGGCGCGAGGACGCCTCCTACGCGCGGGTCGCGCGGCTCAAGGCGCGGATGGGGCGGGGTTCAGTTCCCTGAACGCTCTCTTCCGTTCGTGCTGAATGTCGAAGCACCGTTCCTGTGCCGATGAGGACGGGGACCGCCCTTCGACAGGCTCAGGGCAAACGGTGCTTGGACTTCGGATTTAGCGCAGAGGAGTCCAGTTTCCAGCCCTTCTACGGCAGCGCAACCCGCCCCACCACATTGCCGGCGGGGGAGTAGCGACAGACCAGCACATCATCGCGGCGGTTGCTGGCGAGCGCGCAGCCGACTCGGGTAGTGGTCGACCAGACGATCTGGGCATAATGGCCCGCATCGATGAACTTGCCGGTGCGGCTGATGTCGGGAATCGGGCGGTTAAGATAGTTTCGCCGCTCATCGACCCAATGCTGCGCCATTTCCTCATAGCGATAGGCGCCGCGCGTGCCGGTCCACAGATTCTCGCCTTGTGCACCCGGTCCGCGCGGCTGTTTGGAGTGTTCGAATGCGCCGCGCCGGGCGAGATCGCGCGCATAGGCGGCGGCGTCGCGCGCCAGCCCGGCGTCCCAGGCGAGCGGCGCCTGGCCGACGGCGGCGCGGGCGGCATTGTGCGCGGCGAGCATCGCCTCACGCAGCCGCGCCTCTCCGCGCGGGGCGGGGCCGGCGAAGGGACGCGGCTCGACATGGCGTTCGGGCGTTTCCTGTTGCGCGGGCGAACAGGCGGCAAGGAGGAGGAGGGGGAGCAGCAACATCTTTCGGTACGCCTCGATCCGGCGCATAGCGCGGCGCAGATGAATGGTTCCCAACAACATGCCGACCCGCTGGCGCTGTACGTCCACTGGCCGTTCTGCGTCTCCAAATGCCCCTATTGCGATTTCAACAGCCACGTCCGCGAGGTGGTGGACCAGGAGGCGTGGCGCAAGGCGCTGCTCGCCGACCTGGCCCATGAGGCGGCGCTGCTGCCGGGGCGGCGGCTGGGGTCGATCTTTTTCGGGGGCGGGACCCCGTCGCTGATGCCGCCCGAGACGGTGGCGGCGGTGATCGACGCGGCGGTGGCCGCGTGGGCGCCGCAGGGCGACCTCGAAGTGACGCTGGAGGCGAACCCGTCATCGGTCGAGGCGGCGCGTTTTGCCGATCTGGCGGCTGCGGGCGTGAACCGGGTGTCGCTGGGGTTGCAGGCGCTGGACGACGATGCGCTGGCGTTTCTGGGGCGGGCGCATGGCGTGGCCGAGGGGCTGGGGGCGCTGGCGACGGCGCAGCGGCATTTAGGACGGGTGAGCTTCGACCTCATCTATGCGCGGCCGGGGCAGAACGTGGCGGACTGGGAGGCTGAGTTGGCGCGGGCACTCAGCTTCGGAACCGAGCATCTGTCGCTCTACCAACTGACGATCGAACCGGGGACGCGCTTCGCGACGCTGGCAGCGAAGGGGGATCTGGTGATCCCCGATGCCGACGCGGCGGCGGACCTGTGGGACGTGACGCAGGCGCTGACCGGTGCGGCGGGGCTTCTGCTGTACGAGGTGTCCAACCATGCGCGCCCGGGGGCGGAGAGTCGGCATAATATGAGCTATTGGCGCTACACCGATTATGCCGGGATCGGGCCGGGCGCGCATGGGCGACGCGGGGGATGCGCGACGGTGCGGCACAAGAAGCCCGAAAACTGGATCGGCGCAGTGGTGCGCAATGGCCACGGCGCGCAGGAAGAGACGGCGCTGACTCCCGCCGAGCGCGCGACCGAGGCGCTGGTGATGGGACTGCGGCTGGCCGAGGGGGTGGATCTGGCGCGGATCGGCGCTGAGTATGTCGATCTGGATGCGGTGGCGCGGCTGGCCGGGCATGGACTGATCGCGCTGAAGGGCGATCGGTTGCGGGTTAGCGCTGCGGGGATGCCGGTGCTGGAAGCGATTTTGCGCGAGGTGGTGGCGGACTAATTCCTCCCCGGAACGGGGAGGTGGCGCCGAAGGCGACGGAGGGGGCGCGAGGCAACGGATTCCCTTGCCTCGCGCCCCCTCCACCATGCTTCGCATGGTCCCCCTCCCCGTTCCGGGGAGGATTTTAGTTACCGCCCCCCAAAGCCCTGCGGCGCGGGCGACACCGTCACCGTCGTCCCGCCACGGATTTCCTGGACCTCCAGCGCGCGCTCGGCGACGCCGTCGCGACCGAAGCGGAAGGCGCCGTCGAGGCCCGCAAAGCCGTCGCGATCGGACAGGCGGCTGGCCGGGAAGTCGGTCCCGGGGCGCCAGTCGCGGGCGATGCGGACGGTGAGCAGCACGGCATCATAGCCGAGCGTCGACAGGCGATAGGGTGCCGCGCTGAACCGCGCGCGGTATTTGGCGGCATATTGGCGGTAATAGGTGTCCGACACGCTGGCGAACCAGGCGCCGTTGAGCTGGGTCATGCCGCCGATCCCCGAATCGCTGTTCCACAATTCGGTGCCGAGTACCCGCGCGGTTTCGCTGGTGCGGCGCAGCGCTGGAATGGCGGTGACCGCGCCATTCGCGCTGTCGGCGATCAGCACCGCCTGAAAGGGCGAACGGGCGATTTTCGCGACTGCCGCGTTCATCGCCGCAGGACCGCGATTATAGGTTTCGAGCGCGGTGACCTTGCCGCCCGCGTTCTCAACCGCGCGCAGAAACGCGGTCGAGGCGCGGTCGCCATAGAGTCCGGTGGGCATCAGCCCGGCGAATTCGGTGACACCGGTGCGGCGGGCATAATCGACCACCCGCTCGATCGACTGGGCGGGGGTATAGCCCATCACATAGGCGCCGTTTCCCGCGACATTGGTGTCGTTGGAGAAGCTGAGCACCGGCACATTGGCGCGGCGGGCGAGCGGGGCGACCGCGCGGACGTCTTCGGAGAGAAGCGGGCCGAGGATCAGCTTGTTGCCATCCGCCAGCGCGCGATTGGCGGCGGCGGCGGCACCCATTGCGGTGTCATAAGTGGTGATGCGGATATTGTCCGCCTTGGTATCGAGGATCGCAAGCTGGGTCGCATTGGCGAGGCTGCGGCCGATTCCGGCATTGGTGCCCGACATCGGGACGAGCAGCGCGACGCGGTGCCGTTCCAGATCGCCCTCGGGCAGGCCGGGGCGGACCGGGGTGGGCGCCGGACGAGTCGGACCGACCGGTTCGGGGCGCACCGGCCCGGGCGGCGGGCCGGGGCGGGGAACGCAGGCGGCGACCAGAATCGCGCCCGCCACCACCGCGCCACGGATCAAGGCGACAATGCCCCGTTGCGGTTTCACTGCTGCCTCTGTCATGACGACTCCCCGATGACCTTTGTTCTTGCGCCCGGCCTCTATATCGTCGCGACACCGATCGGCAATCTCGGCGACCTATCCCCACGCGCGGCTGAAATACTCCTGAACGCCGATGTGGTTGCGGTCGAGGACAGCCGTGTGACAGCCGGACTGTTCCGGCATCTCGGCGCAAAGCGACCGATGACGCCCTATCACGACCATAATGCCGAGGCCGTGCGGCCGGGGCTGGTGGCGCGGATGGCGCGTGAGGCGGTGGCGCTGGTTTCGGATGCGGGGACGCCGCTGATTTCCGATCCGGGATATAAATTGGTGCGCGATGCGCGCGCGGCGGGGCATCCGGTGACGACGATTCCCGGCCCGTGCGCGGGGATCGCCGCGCTGACGCTGGCAGGGCTGCCGACCGACCGGTTCCTGTTCATGGGGTTCCTGCCGAGCAAGCAGCAGGCGCGGGCGGAGGCGATCGCCGAGGTGGCGGGCGTGCGCGCGACATTGGTGTTCTACGAAAGCGGGCCGCGGCTGTCGGCGGCGCTGGCGGCGTTGGCCGACGGGCTGGGGGATCGCGAGGCGGCGGTGGCGCGCGAGATTACCAAGAAGTTCGAGGAATGCGTGACGGGGTCGCTGACGGAATTGTCGGCGCGCTATGCCGAGGGCGGGCCGAAGGGCGAGATCGTGATCGTCGTCGCCCCGCCGGGCGAGGCGGCGCCGGCGAGCGCCGAGGATGCCGATGCGGCGCTCGCCGAAGCGCTGACGCGGCTGCCCGTGTCGAAGGCGGCGGGCGAGGTCGCCAAGCGGCTGGGGCTGGATCGCAAGGCGCTGTACGCGCGGGCGATGGAGATCAAGGGTGCTTAGCCCCTCCCCTTCAGGGGAGGGGTTGGGGTGGGGCCTATCCTCACTCGCGCCGGTCTCCATGAGACTGAGACGCCCCACCCCCAACCCCTCCCCTAAAGGGGAGGGGCTTTAAATGGCATACGACCGCCGCGCTGCCGAGCAGTCGGGCCGCGACGGGGAGACTCGCGCGGCGTGGTATCTGCGGCTGCGCGGGTGGCGGATCCTCGATCGGCGCGTGCGCACCCCGGCAGGGGAGGTCGACCTGGTGGCGAAGCGCGGGCGGCTGATTGCGTTTGTGGAGGTCAAGGCGCGCAAGTCGGCCGCGGAGCTTGATTTCGCGATCGACGAGCGGCGGCTGGCGCGGGTGGCGGCAGCGGCGGAAGTTCTGATGCCGCGCTATGCGACGAACGGGGAGGATATCCGGGTGGACGTCCTGCTGCTCGCGCCCGGCGTGCGGCCGCGACATATCGAGAATGCGTGGATCGGGTGAGGGCGGATCGGGTGACAATCGGCCTCAGGCACCCTACTTGCTCCCCCAGCCGTCACCCCAGCGAAAGCTGGGGTCTCCTGCCGCACCAGACCCCAGCTTTCGCTGGGGTGACGAGAAAGATAACCGGATGCCGCTCACCGTCGCCGTCCAGATGGACCCGCTCGATGCGATCAACATCGCGGGCGATTCGACCTTTGCGCTGATGCTGTCGGCGCAGGCGCGCGGACATCGGCTGTTCCACTATGCGCCCGAGGCGCTGAACTATGCCGATGGGCGCGTCTGGGCCAAGGCGCATCCGGTGACGGTGCAGCGGGTGGCGGGCAATCATTTCGAGTTCGGCGATCCGGTATCGCTGGACCTGGGCGCAGAGGCGGATGTCGTGTTGATGCGACAGGACCCGCCGTTCGATCTCGGCTATATCACCGCGACGCATCTGCTCGAGCGGATTGCGGACAAGACATTGGTGGTCAACGATCCCGCGAGCGTGCGCAATGCCCCGGAGAAGGTCTGGGTGCTCGATTTCGCGCGATTCATGCCGCCGACGCTGATCACGCGCGACTATGACGAGGCAAAGGCGTTCCTGGCCAAGCATGGCGCGATCGTGGTCAAGCCGCTGCACGGCAATGGCGGCAAGGCGATCTTCAAGATCGACAGCGACGGCGCGAACCTGTCGTCGCTGATCGAGGTGTTCAACACCGCGTACCGCGAGCCGCATATGGTGCAGGCCTTCCTTCCCGATGTGGCCAAGGGCGACAAGCGCATCGTGCTGGTCGATGGCGAGGTGGCAGGCGCGGTCAATCGCGTGCCCGGCGAGGGCGAAATCCGGTCGAACCTGGCAGTCGGCGGCACCGCGGCGAAGACGCAGCTGACCGCGAAGGAGGAGGAAATCTGTGCGGCCTTGGCTCCCGAACTCAAGCGCCGAGGGCTGATCTTCGTCGGGATCGACGTGATCGGCGGCGAGTGGCTGACCGAGATCAACGTCACCAGCCCGACCGGCATCGTCGCGATCGACAGGTTCAACGGGACCGATACGAGCGCGATGATCTGGGACGCGATTGAGGCGCGGGTGGCGGCGCGGACCTGATCCTTTCAGTCCCGGCTGCGTTTGACGTCGTTCATGACCGAGTTCATCCTCAATCTCATCGCCTGGGGCGGCTATATCGGGATCTTCATCCTGATGACGCTGGAGAATGTGTTTCCGCCCATCCCGTCGGAGGTCATCATGGGTCTGGGCGGGATGGCGGTGGCGCGGGGCCATATGGCCATGACGCCGTTGCTGATCTGGGGGACCGCAGGCACCACGCTGGGCAATCTGTTCTGGTATGCGGTCGGGCGCTGGATCGGGATCGAACGGCTTAAGCCGTTCGTCGATCGCCACGGCCGGTGGCTGACGATGACGTGGGAGGATGTCGAGCGGCTCAACCGTTTCTTCCACCGCCATGGCGGCTGGGTGGTATTCTTCTTCCGCTTCCTCCCGACCTTCCGCACGATGATCTCGCTGCCTGCAGGAATGGCGAAGATGGGGATGCCGCGCTTTCTGTTCGCGACCTTCGTCGGGAGCGCGATCTGGAACGCGGTGCTGGCCTATGCCGGGCTGTTAATGGGATCGCGGTTCGGGGCGTTGCAGGACTATGTCGGGCCGGTCGCGATCGGGACATCGGTCGTGGTGATCGGCGCCTGGGCCTATCGTGTGGTTACCTGGAACCGGCGGGTACGCTAGCCCCGGAAGCCGTCCTTCGCCGCGCGGCGTTCGGCCAGTTGCTCGACCGATGTCGCGCGCATGAAGGGATTGGTGGCGCGTTCGAGCGCGATCGTGGTGGGGACGGTGGGCAGCCCCTGGGCGCGCATTGCGTCCACCTCCGCCATGCGCCGGGCGATGGCGTCATTGTCCGGCTCGGCAACAAGGGCGTAGCGGCCGTTGGACTGGGTATATTCGTGCGCGCAATAGACCTGAGTCTCGCCGGGGAGCGCGGCAAGGCGCTGCATATTGGCGAACATCTGCGCCGGGGTCCCTTCGAACAGGCGCCCGCAGCCCATGGCGAACAGCGTGTCACCGACAAAGGCGATCTGCGCCTGGGGAAGATGATAGGCGATATGGCCGGCGGTATGCGCGGGGACGTCGATCACCTCTGCCTCGAACGCACCCAGCTTCACGGTATCGCCCTCGGCGACCAGCCGGTCTGCGGTGGGGATCTTGGCGGCTTCGGCCGCGGGGGCGATGACGCTGCAGCCGGTCGCGTCCTTGATCGCGGCGTTGCCGCCGGTGTGGTCGGGATGCCAGTGCGTGTTCCAGATCGCGGAGATGGTCCAGCCGCGTGCCTCCGCGGCTTCCAGCACCGGTTCGGCGACCGCAGGGTCGACGACGATCGTCTCACCCGAGGCGGCGTCGTGCGCAAGCCAGATGTAATTGTCGCTGAGGGCGGGGATGCGGACGACTTCGATCATGGGGTCTCTCCTAGCAGGGCGAACGCCTCGCTTGCCAGCCGTTCGGTCAGCGCCTGTGCGCCTTCGGGCGGCTCTCCACGCGCGGGGCGGCCGAGCGCAGCCGCCTGTCCGGCCCATAAAGGCGAATAGTCGCCGCGACCGTCAGCTTCGGCAACGCGGCGCAGTTCGGTCAGCGCTGCGGAGGCATAGGGAAAGCGCGGCGCGGCGGGATGCACGGGGCCGATCGCGTCGATCAGCGCGTTGCGGATGCCGCGTGCGAGGCCGCCGGAGAAAAGGTTGGTGACGACCGATTCTTCGCCGAGTGCGGCGCGATGGGCAGCGGAGATCGTCGCTTCGGCGGAGTGGAGATAGGCGGTGCCAAGCTGCACCGCGCCTGCGTCGAGCTGCAATGCAGCGGCGATCCCTACAGCGTCGCCAATGCCGCCCGCTGCAATCACCGGCTCCAGAATCGCATCATACTCTCGCACGATCTGACGGGTCAGGGCCATCGTCCCCACCGGGCGATGGCCGGCGAGGAAATGGCCGGCATGACCGCCCGCCTCGAACCCCTGTGCGATGACCATATCGACCTTCCCCATCAGCCATCGCGCCTCTGCAAAGGTCGTGGCGTTGCCAAGCACGATGGCTCCGGATCGGCGAATGCGATCGAGCAAAGCGGGGTCGGGCAGGCCGAAATGGAAGCTGACGATCTCTGGCCGCATCTCTTCGACCGCCGCGCACATCGCCGCGTCAAACGGCGTGCGCAGCGGGGGCGGGGTTTCGGGCGGGCCGACGCCTTCCTTGTCGTAGAAGGGCTGGAGCAGCGCACGCCACGCGGTCTCGTCGGGCGGATCGCCGAGGTGGTGACAGAAGAAATTGAGGTTGAGCGGGCCGTCGGACTGCGCGCGGACTTGCGCGACCTGCTCACGCACCTGATCGGCGGTCAGCATCGCGCAGGGGAGCGAGCCGACCGCGCCGCCGCGGATCGCAGCGGCGGCGAGCGCGACCCCGCCTGCTCCCGCCATCGGTGCCTGAATGATAGGAACCCGCGCCCCGGTCCGCTTCAGGAAATCCTGAACCGGCCAGTTCGCAAGCGGCCCGGTCATGCTTACCAGCTGCCGGTATTCGGCATCGATGCCCAGGGTTCGGCGGGATCGAGATGGCCATCCTGCAACAGCTCGACCGAGATACCGTCGGGGCTGCGGACGAACGCCATATGGCCGTCGCGCGGGGGGCGGTTGATCGGGACCCCGGCGTCCATCAGCCGCTGGCAGGTTTCGTAAATATTCTCGACCCGATAGGCGAGGTGCCCGAAATTGCGACCGCCGGTGTAGGTTTCGGGGGCGCTGCCGTCTTCCGGGGGCCAGTTATAGGTCAGTTCCACCTCTGCGCTCGCGCGTTTGCCGTCCGCGCCGATATCGCCCGGGGCGGCGAGGAAGATCAGCGTGAAGCGACCCTTCTCGCTCTCCATTCTCCGGACTTCCTTGAGGCCGAGCAGTTCGAAGAAGCGGATCGTCGCGTCGGGATCGGACACGCGGATCATCGTGTGGAGATAGTTCATCGGGAGTCCCTGTCTGGTTCGCGCCAGAGATAGGGAGCGTCGCTGGAGAATCTATTCCTGCGCGGCGAATTGTTCGAGGGCGGCGCGGGCGGAGCGGCCGATCGGACTGTCCGGGGCCAGTTGTGCGGCGCGCGTCCAGCCGGCCTTCGCTCCCGCCGCGTCCCGCGCGACGGCGGCGATATTCCCGGCTTCGAGCTGGACCGAAGCGTCATCGGCGGCGCGCTCCAGCGCGCGGGCGATATGGGTCTTCGCGAGCGGGATATCGCCCATGCGGCGGGCGAGATTGGCGGAGAGCAGCCATGCCATCGGATCGGCGGCGGCATGGACCAGCGCCTGATCGAGATCGGCGCGCGCGCCCGCTAGGTTGCCGGCAGCGACCAGCGCGCGGGCGCGATCGAGATGCGCTTCGCCGAGTTCGAGGCCCGTCAGCGTGCCGGTCGCGAGCGCAGCGTCGAGCGCCGCGCGCGCCTTGCCCGCGTCCCCGGCGGCGAGCCAGGCATTGCCCGCCTGTGCCCAATAGTTGGGGGCGCGCGCGTCGCGGGCCACTTCCGCCTCCCGCGCGGCGGTTTCGAAGGCGTCGCCCGCGCTCGTCCAGCGGCGTTGCGCGGCATAGGCCATGCCGCGGCATTGATGGGTCAGGAAATTGCCGCCCGCGAGCTTCCACCGATCGGCTTCGGCGATGCCGCGGGCGGGATCGGCGATGGCGAGCTCGACGCAATTCTCCCAACGCTTCTGGTCGGGCGAGGGCGGCCCGGCGACGGGGGCGGCGGACGCGGCGGTTTGAGCGAGCAGGAACAGGATCATGGGATGGGGGCGATGTCCGAGCCCGGAGCTTCTTCGAGCGTGCGCAGGATCAGGGCGATGTCCTGCGCGCGCGACAGGCGGTGGTCGCCATCCTTGACGAGGATAGTCTGCACATCGTCTGAACGCAGGAGGCGGGCGAGCGCGACGCTGCGCTCCCACGGCACGTCGGGATCGCGCTGGCCATGGATCAGGCGGGCGGGGGCGTCGATCGCGATCGGGCCATGCATCAACCGATTGGCCTCGCCCGACGACCAGAAGGCGCGGGTGGTGATGGTGGGCTGCGGCGAATAGATGGACGGCTGTTCGAGACGCCCCTCGGACAGCAGCGTCATCTTCTGCTCCTGGGTGAAGCCCCAGTCGGTGAAGTCGGGCGCGGCGGCGATGCCGACCATTGCGGCGATCCGCTCGGGCCGGGCCTTTGCCAGCAGCAGCATGATCCATCCGCCCATCGACGATCCGACGAGGACGACCGGACCGTCGATCATCCGATCGATCAGCAACAGCGCGTCGTCGCGCCAGCTGGCGAGGGTCTGGTCCTCGAACGCGCCCTCGCTCTCGCCGCACCCGGCATAGTCGAAGCGGAGGAACGCGCGGCCATTAGCCTGCGCCCATGCCTCGATCGCCACCGCCTTGCTTCCGCTCATGTCGGACGCATAGCCGGGGAGAAAGACGATGGTCGGCCCGGTCCCGGGACTGTGATGGAATGCGATGCGATGGCCGTCAGCGTTGATCATGGACGGGGTCTTAGGGCGTATCGGCAAGCGGCGTCGAGGTCTGTCCAGCGACTGATCCAAACTGTTCCCCTGCGAAAGCAGGGGTCCAGAGCTGCAATCGTCATCGCCTGCGACCCTGGACCCCTGCTTTCGCAGGGGAGCAATGCTGGTTCAACTTGATGACGCCCGGTTTCGACGTGGCTAGGGTACGCCGATGGACGACCGGCCCCTGCCCTTGCTGTTCGGCGCGCATCTGGCGCGGGATCGGCGGCGTTCGGCGCATACGGTGCGGGCCTATGAGGCGACGGCGGCGCGGTTGATGACCTTTCTGTCGGGGCATTGGGGCGCGGCGGTGGATCGTGGCGCGCTGGGCAAGGTGACCGCCGCCGACCTGCGCGCCTATCTGGCGCAGCGGCGCACTGACGGGATCGGCAATGCCAGCGCGGCGCGGGAGCTGTCGGCGGTGCGGGCGTTCCTGAACTTTGCGGGCGGGGAGGACGCCGAGCTCCCCCGGCTGCGCGGGCCGCGCGTCAAGAAAGGCGTGCCGCGTCCGGTATCGCCTGACGAGGCGGTGGCGCTGGCCGAAGAGGTGGCGGAGGATGCGCGTGAACCGTGGATCGGCGCGCGTGACCTGGCGGTGCTGTTGCTGCTCTATGGTGCAGGATTGCGCATCGGCGAGGCGATGGCGCTGACCGGCGCGGACCTGCCGATGGGCGAAACGCTGCGGGTAACGGGCAAGCGTGACAAGACGCGGATCGTGCCGCTGTTGCCGCAGGTGCGTGCTGCGGTGGAGGAGTATGTACGCCTCTGCCCTTACGGCCCTGCGCCGGCCGTGCCGCTGTTCCGGGGCGCGCGGGGCGGGCCGCTGGCGCCTGCCCTGATTCGTCGCGCGGTGCGCGCGGCGCGGGTACGGCTGGGACTCCCCGAACGGACGACGCCGCACGCGCTGCGCCACAGTTTCGCGACGCATCTGCTGGGACGCGGGGCGGACCTGCGGGCGTTGCAGGAATTGCTCGGCCATGCCAGCCTGAGCTCGACGCAGATTTATACCGCGGTGGACGCGGCGCATTTGCTCGACGTCTATCGCAACGCCCATCCCCGGGCATGATTTCGGAACCCTTCCCCCGCCTCGCACATTGGCGTCGCGAGGATTTGCAACAGGAGAGACGGCATGATGATCCGAACCGGCTGCGCAATCGCGGCGCTGGCACTGACCGCTGCGTGCGGCGGTAGCGAGACGACCAACACCGCCACGGTCGACAATATGGCGATGCCGATGGAGAATATGGCCATGCCGATGGAGAATGGCAGCGAAGCCGCGCAGTCGGCGACCGCGACGCTGACCAAGGCCGATGGCAGCGCGGCGGGCAGCGCGATCGCCACCGTCACGCCCGAGGGACTTGGGGTCACCGTTTCGGTCAACGGCATCACGCCGGGTGACCATGGCGTCCATGTCCATATGACCGGCAAGTGCGATGCGCCTGGCTTCACCACGGCGGGTGGTCATTGGAATCCGGAATCGACCCAGCATGGGCTGGAAAATCCCCAGGGTGCCCATGCGGGTGACATGCCCAATCTGACCGTCGCGGATGATGGGACGGGCACGCTGACCTTCACGCTGCGCTCGGGGACGATGGCGGGACTGCTCGACGCGGACGGATCTGCGTTCGTGGTCCATGCGGGCGCGGACGATCAGAAGACCGATCCGTCGGGCAATAGCGGCGACCGCGTCGCGTGCGGCGTGTTCGCGGCGGGCTAGATGAAAGCGTGCGTCACCCCGGCTTCCGCGCCGGGGTGACGGATCAGATGGCGTTCAGTCTATAGCGCTCGATCGCATCATAGCTGGCGCCGCCATGGCGGAGGCGGCTTTCGTAGAGCGTCATGTGCGTGACGGCGAAATCCGGGCTGGTAAGGCCCGCATGATCGACGAGAAAACGGTCCGCCGGACCCGCCGATCCGGAGAGGCGGGCGAGGGTGATGTGCGGCACGAAGGCGCGGTGCTCCGGTTCCAGCCCCGCGCGGACGATCGCGGCATCGACCTTGCGATGAAGCGCGGCGAGCGGATCGCGCGGCGCGACCCCCGCCCAGAGCGCGTTCGGCTTGCCCCGCGTGTCGAACATCCCGCAGCCCGACAGGCGCAGCGGGGGCAGGTCGAAGCGAATGCTGCCGAGCGCCGCCGCGACATCGTCGGCGGTGCGCGAATCGACCTCGCCGACGAAGCGCAAGGTCAAATGGAGCTGGTCCTCGCTCTGCCAGCGCGCGCCCGGTACCCCGCCCATCAGGCCGAGCAAGCGCGCGCGAATCGGCGGCGGTGGCCGCAATGCGACGAACAGGCGATGCATGGAGGGCCCCTTAACCGTTTATGTCAGGCGGGGCGATTCCGGTTTTCCTTGAAAGTCGGCCCGCAAACCATGATATTCGATCACATCCGGGCGGCCGATGATCTGAGACCGCCGGGCAAAGGAGTTTGAGATGGCTAACTGGTCTGACCCCCAATCGACCGCCGCGCCGTACGCGACGGCCGCAGGTACGCGGGATAGCGCCGCGTATGATGCGGGGCTGCGGTCCTATATGCTTTCGGTTTACAACTATATGGCGTCGGGCGTTCTGCTCAGCGGCATCGTCGCATTGCTGTTCGCCTGGGGCGGTGAGCAGTCGGTCGCCTATTCGGTGTTCGCCAATGGCGGGCCGCTGGTGTGGCTGATCGTGCTGTCGCCGTTGGCGATCGTGTTCGCGATGAGCTTCGGCCAGAACAAGATGTCGACAGGCACCTTGCAGATTCTGTTCTGGAGCTTCGCGGTCCTGATGGGCCTGTCGCTCTCGACGCTGCTGCTGCGCTACACCGGCACGTCGGTCGCGCAGGCATTCTTCGCAACGGCGGCGGGCTTCGTGGCGCTGAGCCTCTATGGCTATACCACCAAGCGTGACCTGACCGCGTTCGGCAGCTTCCTGATCATTGGCGTGGTTGGACTGCTGGTCGCCATGATCATCAACATCTTTACCCAGTCGACCACGCTGTCGCTGATCATCAGCATCGGCGGCGTGCTGATCTTCGCTGGCCTGACGGCGTATGACACGCAGCGGATCAAGAGCATGTACCAATATGTCGCGGGTACCGACATGGTGGGCAAGGTCGTCATCATGAGCGCACTCTCGCTCTATCTCGACTTCATCAACATGTTCCAGTTCCTGCTCGCCCTCATGGGCACGTCGCGCGACTGATCGCAGCGTCAGAACCGACAAGTAGGGAAGGCCCGGCCAGCGATGGCCGGGCCTTTCTGCATTTGGCGGCTGGAACGTGTGGTTGCCTCGGCGCGTTTTACGTTCACATCCCTTGGGAGTTGGAACGATGATGGAAGACCAGGACAAGAAGCGCGGCGACGCCGGGACCGACGAGAGCATCAGCGAACGGCTGGACCGCAACCCGGAGAGCAAGGAAGCACGGCTCGACCGCGCACTCGACGAGTCCATGGATGCCTCCGATCCGCCCTCCGGGACGCAGCCGGTGCATTCGCACCATGCCGCGCCTGCGACGGGCTATGATGCGGAAAAAGAAGCGGAGCTGGCGAAGAAGCGGGCCGACGCGGAGTAACGGTAACCGGCAGTGCGTTTGCCCTGAGCCTTATCGGAGGGCGGAGGATCCACAGCGGTCGCTTCGGCCGGTCGACAGGCTCAGGGCAAACGGCCTTTTGTGTCAGGGCTTCAACACATCCAGCGCCGCCGCGGTCATCGCCTCCGCCGCAGTGCCGATCACCTTTTCCGCATCGGGCGCCCATTTGGGGCTGTGGAGCGAGGGCAGGCCGGTGCCGCCGCGCTTCTGCGCTGCATCCCAATGATCCTGCGGTACCCCGCCAACCCAATAGATCACGCTTTGGATCTTCGGATCGGCGATATGGTAGCGGCCGAAGTCCTCCCCAGCCATCACCGGCGCGACCTCCTGGACCCGCGCCGCGCCGAAGCGCGCGGTAAACAGCGATTTGAGCTTGCCCGCAAATTCCGGCGTGCTCACCGCAGGCGGGGTGAAGGGTTCGCGCACAGTCACCTGCGGCATCCGGTCCTCCGGAACGCCCGCCGCGACCGCCTCGCCTTTTGCGATGCGCGCGATGCTGTCGAGCAGCTGCTTGCGCACCGCGGGCGTGTAGGAGCGGACGGTGAGCAGTAGCAGCGCGGAATCGGGAATGATGTTGTGGCGGGTCCCGCCCTGGAAACTGCCGACGGTGACGACGGCCGAATCGAGCGGATCGACCTCACGCGCGACGATGGTCTGAAGCGCCGAGACGATGCGCGCGCCGAGCACGATCGGGTCCTTGGTCGTCGCAGGGTACGCGCCATGGCCGCCGACTCCCTTCACGAGGATGTCGACCGAATCGACGCTGGCGAAGGTCGGGCCCGAGCGGATGCCGATGGTCCCTGCGGGCAGCGCGGCGCTGTTGTGGAAGGCGATGGCGTAATCGGGCTTGGGGAAACGGGTGTAGAGCCCGTCCTCGAGCATCGCGATCGCGCCGCCGCTGCTTTCCTCGGCGGGCTGGGCGATCATCACCACCGTGCCGCGCCACTGATCCTTCATCGCCGCCAGATTGCGCAGCGTGCCGACCCAGGCGGTCATGTGTGTATCGTGCGCGCAGGCGTGCATGATGCCGGTCTCGACCCCCTCGGGCGTCTTGCCGCGGACCTTCGACGCGAAGGGCAGGCCGGTTTCCTCGGTCACCGGCAATCCGTCCATATCGGCGCGGATCAGGATCGTCGGTCCCTCGCCATTCTTCATCACCGCGACCACGCCGGTTCCGCCGACCTTCTCGGTCACGGTGTAGCCCGCCTTGCGCGCTTCGGCCGCGAGCTTGGCAGCCGTCTTCACCTCGGCAAGGCTCAGCTCGGGATTGGCGTGGAGGTCGCGGTAAAGCGTCATCAGCGCGGGTAGCTCGCGTGCGGTGGCGTCGCGGACGCTGTCCGCAGCGGCGGGGACGGCAAGCGTGAGGCCCGCGGCGGCGGCGGTGAGGAGCAGCATTTTCATGCGCGCTACCCTAACCCGCCAACGCGACGGTGCAATGTCCAAGCGCCCGGGTCAGGCGGGGACCAGTTCGATTACGTCCAGCTGCGATTCGAAGCTGGGCCAGGGCAGGACGAGCCGCCAGCGTCCGACGCCGATCCGCTCGACATAACCCGCCATGTCCCGCTTCGCATCCTGGCCATAAGCGAGCGTGGTCGTTTCGTCGCCCAGTTCGAGCGCGCCGAGGAAAATCACCCGGGCATCGGTCTCCGCATAGAGCGTGCCATAGGGGCGCTGGGTCCCTTCGAGCTTCGCGAAGACGGGCATGTCGCCCTGTCGCCCGATGCGGCAGCGCGACCAGGGCTGGGCATAGAAGGTGCGCAGGCCGGGCCGCTTGGCGCCGAGCTTGAAGGTCCGGCAGCGATAATCGCCCGCTGGCGGCATCGCGTTTGGCATCGCCTGATCCGGCTCGAACAGCGCACGCTCGCTCGCGATCACGCCATTGTCGGCGGTGCGGGCGGCGGGAAGCGCCTCGACCCATGCCTTGCGCCAATCACGCAGCCGGTCGCGATCCTGCGCCGTGGTCACCTGGCGCCAGCGGGTTTCCGGCCCGGCTTCGCCCGCAAGACCGCCGCGCGAGCATCCTGCCAGCGACAGTGCGACCGCCACTGCGATGAGCGGGAACGCGGGCTTCATGCCGCGGTCCACCCGCCGTCCATCGAATAATTGGCGCCGGTGATCGCCTTCGCCTCTTCGCGGCACAGGAACAGCGCCAGCGCGGCGACCTGTTCGGGCTGGACGAACTCCTTGGTCGGCTGCGCGGCGAGGAGCACGTCGTTCATCACCTGCTCGCGGGTCAGGCCGCGCGACTTCATCGTGTCCGGGATCTGGTTCTCGACCAGCGGCGTCCAGACATAGCCCGGCGAGATGCAGTTGACGGTGATGCCGTCGGTCGCGGTTTCCAGCGCGATCGTCTTGGTCAGTCCCGCAATGCCATGCTTGGCGGCGACATAGGCGGATTTGTTGGGGCTGGCGACGAGGCTGTGGGCGGAGGCGGTGCAGAGGATGCGGCCCCATTTCGCCGCCTTCATATGCGGCACCGCGGCACGCATCATGTGCCAGGCGGAGGAGAGATTGATCGCGATGATCGCGTCCCATTTCTCCGGGGGAAAGTCCTCGATCGCCGCGACATGCTGGATACCGGCATTGTTGACGATGATGTCGGGGCCGCCAAGCTCGGTGTGGCAGCGCTCGACCATCGCATAGATGGCGTCGGGCTTGCTCATATCGGCAGCATCATACAGCGCTTTGGCGCCGCTCAGCTGCTCCAGCCCCACGCGCTCCTGCTCGATCGCGTCCGCGTCACCGAACCCGTTGATCGTCACGCTCGCGCCCTCCGCCGCGAACGCCTTGGCGATGGCGAGGCCGATGCCCGAGGTGGAGCCGGTGACGATGGCGGACTTGCCCTTGAGGAACATGGGGATACTCCTGAAACTAGGGATGGGGATGCTGGCGGCGGGTAAGGTCGAAGGCGGCGGTGCGGCCGTCGGCGATATTGCTGGCGATCAGGCGGGCATTGGCCATGGTTTCGGCGACCGCTTCGCGCCCCGCCTGCCAATGCTCGCGCATCGAGCGGGCGGAAAATTCGAAGTCGCGACTCCCGCCCTCCCAGGCATTGGCGCGGTAGATCAGGTGAACAAGGCTGACCGGCTGTTCGTTCGCGGCGGCGCGCAGGACGGCGACATCGGGGTCGTCGGCAAGGCTGTCGGGCAATTTGGCGAGCACCTTGCGGATCATCTCGCGCTCCTTGCGCAGCTTGAGGCGTTCGTCGCTGACCTGGCGGGTGCGGCTGGAGAAGCGGATTTCCTTTTCCCGCGCCATCACGTCGGTGATGGTGTGGGGCATCGGCGATGCGGCGGAGAAGAGATCGACCTGGAAGACGAGCGTCGCTTCGCGCTGATGGTCGAGGACATGGATCAGCGGGGTGTTGGAGACGAGGCCGCCGTCCCAATAATATTTCCCGTCGATCTCGACCGGGGGCAGTCCCGGCGGCAGCGCGCCCGAGGCCATGATGTGGCGCGCGTCGATGCGATCGTCCGCCGTGTCGAAATAGCGGAAATTGCCGCTTTCGATCTCGACCGCGCCGACCGAGAGGCGCACCGGGCCGTCGTTGACCAGATCCCAGTCGACCAGTGCGTCGAGCGTTTCACGCAATGCGGCGGTGTCGTAATAGCTGAGCGCGGCGCAGCTGCCGGGCGTCGCGAAGAAGGGTGGCACCGGGCGGGGATGGAAGAAACCGGGGACTCCCTGACCCAGCACCATCGCCGCCGACCATTCATGGACGAATTCGCGGACCTGATCCTGGGGGAAGATCGGGAAGCTGGGCAGGCCGCTGGTGACCCGGTCCCAGAACGCATTCAGCCGCTCGACGCGCCGTTCGGGCGGGTTGCCCGCGACGATCGCCGCATTGATCGCACCGATCGAGATGCCAGCGACCCAATCGGGAGCGATATCGGCCTCCGCCAGCGCCTCAATCACCCCGGCCTGATAGCTGCCCAGCGCGCCGCCGCCCTGCAGCACCAATGCGACGCAGCCGGGAAGGGGCAGCGGCCGTTCGCGGCCCTGCTTCGTGCTGCGTTGCGGATCGGCATCGGCCATGGCCCCCATGTGGTGCAATGCAACGCGAAGGGCAATGCGGGATTCTTCATGCAACATGCGGCGGCTTCGGGCATTGTTGCGAAGGACCAATGAAAAGGGGTGCCCGATGCGGCTCGACGATCTCGATCCCAGTGACAATGTCCGCGATCTCGGCTCGGGCGGCGGCGGCTTTGGCGGCGGAGGCGGCAACATCCTGTTCGCGCTGCTGCCGATGCTGCTCGGGAGCCGACTGGGCTGCGGGACGATCGCGCTGATCGGTATCGGTGCGGCGATCTTCATGACGATGGGCGGTGGCGGCGCACTGCTGAGCGGTGGCGGTGTGACGGGCAGCGGCGGGCAGCAGGTGACCCAGCAAAAGGCGTGCGACACCCCTGAGGAATTGCAGGCGTGCCGGGTGATGACCAGCACCGAACAGACCTGGACCAAATTGTTCGCCGATGGCGGGCAGCGCTATCCGGCACCGGTGCTCAATTTCTACGAAGGTCGGGTCCAGTCGGGCTGCGGACAGGCGTCGTCGGCGGCGGGGCCCTTCTATTGCCCATCGGATCGGGGCATTTATCTCGACACCGCCTTCTTCCGTGAACTGGCGACGCGCTTCGGCGCGGCGGGCGATTTCGCGCAGAATTACGTGATTGCGCATGAGGTGGGTCACCATATTCAGAACGTCACCGGCACGATGGAGCAGGTGCGTGCGCGCCAGGCGCGGATGAGCCAGGCCGAGGGCAATGAACTTTCGGTCCGTGTCGAGCTTCAGGCGGATTGCTATGCGGGCGTCTGGGGCGCCCAGAATCGCGACCGGCTGGAGCCCGGCGATATCGAGGAAGGGCTGCGCGCCGCCGAGGCGATCGGCGACGATACGCTGCAACGCCAGGCGCAGGGAACCGTGGTTCCGGAGAGCTTCACCCATGGTACGTCGGAGCAGCGGATGCGTTGGCTGAAGCGCGGGCTGGAGAGCGGCGACCCGGCGGCCTGCGACACGTTCAGCGGGGCGATCTGAGCATGGCACGATGAGCGTCGCATTCCGCCGCGAGAGCGACGAGGAGCATAAGGAACCGAAGTTCGAAATCCCGATGGTGCCGGGACCGAATCTGGTCACTGCGCGTGGCAAGGCGCTGATCGACGCGCGTGTGGTGGAGCTCGAGGCTGCGGTCGTGGGGGCGGAAGGCGACGCGCGCGAGGCGATCCAGCGGGACCTGCGCTACTGGCATACCCGCCAGACGACGGCGCAGATCGTTCCGACGCCGCCCGACGGCACGGTCGCGATCGGATCGCGCGTGCGATTTCGCATGGCCGGGCGCGAGCGGTGCATCGACATCGTCGGGCATGACGAGGCGGACCCTGCGGCCGACCGCATCGCCTTTCAGGCGCCGCTCGCCGCCGCAATGCTGGGCGCCGAGCCGCGCGAACTGGTCGATTTCAACGGCCGTACCGAAGCGATCGAAATCCTGTCGGTCGAACCGACCCCCGAATAAAACAAGAAGGCCCGGACGTTTCCGCCCGGGCCTTCCGTCGCTGGCCGGTCGAGACCGGCCCGCTTGGGAGCCACTTCTGCTGCCGCATCGTTATTGCGGAAAACCGGTGCCCACTTTTCCGCGCGATGCTTGGGCTCAATAAGTCCCAGAGAAGCTCCGGTTGAGAGAGTGCGCACCGCGCGCATCGTCGCGGTCGCCGAACAACGCGCCGCTGCGCTCCTCGTCACGCCAGGCCGACTTCGCCTGATCCGCCGTCTTGCGAATGTGAACCTTGTCATCCACCGATTCGATCCAGCGCGACGGGATCGAATGGTGATGACCGCCTGCATCGGGATCGCTCTTGGTCAGGATGATGCGGTCGCCGCGCACCTTGTCGACCGTCCCGACATGTTCGCCGTCGGAGCCGACCACTTCCATATGTTCGGACACCCGCTGGAGTGCGCTGCGCTGGCCCTGGCGTTCATTGCGCCAATTGCCGAATTCATCCTCGAACCGCGCCTGGTTTTCCCGACGATATTCGTGATAATCGCGGTCGAGATCGTCGATCTGGCGACGGCGCCAGCCATAATAATCCTGGTCGCGGCTCGCCCAGTCATTGCCATAGCGCTCGTCATAGCGGGCATCCATCGCACGGCGGCGCTCGGCATCCTCGTCGCCGAACCAGGAGCGGACCTCGTCCCCCGCGCGGTCGAAAAAGCCGCGATCGTCATAGGAATAGTCCGCAGGCTCGCGGTCATGGCGGCGTCCGCGCTCATCATGGTCGCGATAGCCTCGGCTGCCGCTGGTGTAGCGATCGTCATAGTCGCGATAGCCGCGCGGTGCGTATCCGCGCGCGCCGCCGGATCGGCCATAGCGACCCTCGTCGCGATATCCGCCCTCGTCGCGGTCGCGCCAACCGCTGCGCTCGCCGCGTTCGCGGTCATAATCGGCCGCGGCGAACTCGCGCGCGCTCGATCGGCTTCGGTCGCGAGCGGGGTCGTAGCCATAGCCATAGCCGCGCGAGGGCGACTCGCCGCCGGTGCCCCAGAGTTCGTCGCGATTTCGGTTCGGATAGGGTTCGTAACCCATGGTAACCTCCTCATCCTATTGGTTTTCAGGCGCGCGCCATCCGCGCACCCCACATCCAAAAAATGAACCGGAAGCGGCAATTGTTCCGAGCTTGAACGGGGCGTGTGCGACGAGCGGACGCAGGCGCTCGCCGAGCCGGAAAATCGGCGCAAAGGACGTTGCAAAGAGGGTGCAGGAAAGCTAGACGGTCCGCCTTCCGGCGGTGCCGGGGCGTGGAGCGGGGCTGTAGCTCAGATGGGAGAGCGCTGCAATCGCACTGCAGAGGTCAGGGGTTCGATTCCCCTCAGCTCCACCAGCCCGGCTCGTATCATATTGATTTGACGCGATAAATTGGAGACGCTGGGGCCTTCCCACCGTTCCACGCACTCGCGAAATCGCTGGTTATGGACTCCAAAAAGGCGACGTGGCAGCCTCTAGAGCGACCGATAATATTGCGAGGTCGAGCGGGGTCGGCTGCATCCTTGGGCGGATTTTTCGTCCTCGATCAGGCCGGTGAACCGGTCATACCGCTACGTCGCCACAGCCTAGAATCTTTTGCGCGCGGTCAGTTTTATCGTGCGGCCGAGCGGATCGGTCTCGTAGCGGCTATAGCCAGCGGGGACGCTGCCATCGTCGAAAAGCAGCTTGCGGTACCCCCTCAGGACATTCTGGATATCGAGCGAAAGCTTCAGCTTGTCCATCCACGAAGATCGCGCGCCGCCCCGCCGAAAATGTTCCGGTTCGACGAAGAGCGAGAGGTTGAAGATGGCGGGTGGCACGACCCTGAAGCCACCTCCGCCATCGGTGCCGACATCGCCGCGCACGCGGGTGGCGCTGCTCCAGTTACCGCTGAGATTGGCACCGACCCCCCGCTTGCCGACGGTGGCCTGCAACGAAATGAAATGGGCCGACTGGCCACCGTCACCGCCGAGCTGGTCGATGACGGGAAGGCCCGATCGTACCAGCAATTCGCTCCTCACCCGCCAGCGGTGGGTGAGCGCTAGGCTGTATTGCCAGGGTTCGGCACCGGGTTCGTCTGGTACGGCACCGCGTCTCTGACCGGGACGCGGCAGGCGCAGGGCGATGCCGGAGGTGAATTCGGCGTCGCTGGTGCGTTCGATGTTGATGGGGCGGGTATCGATCGCGATCAGTCGCCCTTGCGCGTCGCGCGTTATACGTTCGGGAAAGGCGGCTTCGATGGCTGGCGTCAGTTCCGGGAGCGATGTGATGCCGCCCCTGGCGGTCTGTGCCCGGTAGCCGATATTGAACGCGAGGAACTGATCGTCGAAGGGCGCCAGTCTTGCCGTCAGCGACAAGCTTTGCTGGCTGCCGCGCGCCAGTTCGGGGTTTCCGCCCGCGGTTGAGATGACGTCCACGGTTTCCTGCGTCGCGAAATCGAAGATGCGCCGGACCGTGGTGACCGGCGGCCCGTCGAGTTCGTCGATCGAGGGCGCGGTTTCGGCCTGGTCGAACGCCGCGCGCAGTTGCAGCATCGCCACCGGCGACCAGTTTACGCCGCCACCGAAGCGCCTTTGGGGACCGCGCCCCCCCAGCGTCTGTGCGCCCACGGTCAATTCGGCGGAAAGATCGCCCAGCGGCCCGGCTGTCCCCTCCGCCCGACGCGACAGGGGGATGTTGAACGATGCCTGGCCGTTACCCTGCGCGCGCGTTCGTTCATCGGTCACGAACGGAGTTCCCGCACCGCCGTTCGCTTGCCGGTTGACGAAGTGACTATGCGAGACATCCACGGCGAGGTTGGTCGTCAGCGGTCCGGCGGGTAGATCGATGACGGTCGTGCTGGTGTTCAGCCGTGCGGTGAGGCTCTCCCTTCGCGAGCGGTCCCGGTCGGTACGCCGTACGCCGTCATCGCGTTCGAGCAGGCTTTGCGACCCGTTGCGCGTATAATTGGCGGACAGGCCGGTCTGCCATTTGCCGATCCTGCCCGAAATGTTGACAACGACACCGAACGATTGGGAGTCGCTGTCCGCGCGCAATCCGGCGACGGGGTCGCCCGGATCGCCATCGTTCGCGACCGGCGCGCGCACCCCTCGGCGCTCATTGGTGCTGGCGTTCATGTTCAGCGAGGCCGAAAAGTCGCCGATCGGGCGCGTGACGCCAGCGTTGAACGCTATGCCGCGCCGTGACGGCAGCAGGGTTGTCAGGCCGTTCGCACCCTGACGCGGCCGGGTGGGGCGGTCCCGTTCGAGGAGGGCGTCAACGCGCTCGATGCTCGCCCGCGCGTGCCACCGGGTCGGCCCGTCGATCGCCACGCGCCGGGCCGACAGTGAAACGCCGAACTGGCCCCCTGCGGTCGCCCGGGACGCGCCCGCTTCGGCGTCCAGGCTGGCGAATTTCTTCTTGAGGATCAGGTTCACCACACGCTTGCCGGCGCGTTGCCCGTATCGCGCCGCCGCTTCCGGCTTCAGCACCGCGAGGCGATCGAGCGCCTCGGGCGGATAGGACAGGATTGACCGGTCGAAGCCGACCTCCCTGCCGTTCACGAGGATGACGGGCGCACCGTCCGGATCGTCAATAAAGGGCGCAAGGCGGTCGAGCAGATCGGCGATGCTGTCGCTGCCCTTGCTGGCGATACTGGCCTCGTCGAATTCGGATTCGGACTCCACCTCGGCCTGGCCATAGGGGCGACCGATGATGACGATGTCGGTGTCCAGCGAAAAACGATCGGACGGCACGGGAGTCTGCGCTTCCGCCACCGGTTCGACGCCCGCCGGACCGTCTTGCGCCCTGGCTTCGAGCCATGGGGCCAGGGGCAAAGCGACGGACAGCAACAGGGCGAAACGATAGGGGATCATCACATCATGCTTCTAACCCCCGTAACTGCCAATCGGCGAAAAACCGGCGCGCGCTCCCCCAACGCGCGCCGGAGTCCGATCCGCGGGAGGGGCGGGTCAGAACCGTTTCGACAGGCGGACGGCGAACAGGCGCGGGTCGAGCGTGAAGATGTTCGCGGTGAGCCCGGTATCGTCGCTGTTGGTGAAGACATCGGTAATCGGGGCATCGTTGAACACGTTCTTGACATAGAACTGGATCGCGAAATCGTCTGCCGGCCGCGCGATCGTCAGCGTCAGGTTGAGGTTGTCCCACGCGCGCAGCCGGTCATATTCGGTATTGTAGACACGCGCGTAGCTTGCGCCCTGGCGGTAGTAATCGCCGCGCAGCGTCGCGCGCCAGTCGCCGAGCGGCAACGTATATTGTGCACCGACGTTGACGGTGTAATTGGGCGCGTTGGGTAGTTCGTTGCCGCTCAGGTCCGCCGCGAAGCCGCGACCGCCATTGGGTCCGTCGACCAGAGGATTGTACTGGGCGGTCCCCAATCGCCGCCACCAGCGCAGGGCTGTTGGCACGGCGACGGCTTCCGACCAGCTGCCGCCGCGCGACGATCCGCCGCACAATGCAGCCAGCGCCTGCGGCGCCTGTTCGGGTGCCAGACCGTTCAGAGCCGCTTCCACCAGCGCGGTCGGCGCGATGCAGTTGGAGGGCACCTGAACGAACGGGCGCACCACCGTCCAGTCGGGATTGCCCTGGGTGCGGTCCATGACATCGATCGAACTTTCGCCGTCGGCGATGCGCGTATTAAGATAGCCGAAATTGGCATCGATCTGAAAGTCGCGGGTCGGTCGCCACGCGGCCTCCAGTTCCACTCCCATGCTCCGCGCGTCAAAATTTTCGTTGAACGAAATACGATCGACGATCTGCGACACCTGATAATTTGTATAGTCATAATAGAAGGCGGTGAGGTTCAGCGTCAGCCGACCATTGTCGAACGAGTTCTTCGTGCCGATCTCGATCGCGTTGACATATTCCGGTTCGAACGTCTCCGGCAGCGGCTGGAACTGCACCACCTCCGGATCGATCGCCACGCGAGGCGGATTGGTGCCGCCGCCCTTGTAGCCGTGCGCAAACGACGCATAGATCAACGTATCGTCCGAGAAGGGCAGGTCGGGTCGCCAATCGGCGACCAGGCGACCGCTGAAGCGGCGCCAGCGCTGACGGATTTCGGGATCTTCGGGGTAGCCGAAAGAGGACGTCCCCCCGGTTGCCTGCCCGATGCCCGGGCCGAAATTCAGCAGCAGCTGGCTGGGTACCGGCGTACCGACCTTGATGTCGTCGGTATAGCGTACACCGGCGGTCAACTTGAAACGATCGGTGACGTCGTAATAGAGTTCGCCGAATGCTGCTTTCGATCGCGTTTCGACCAGATTGCGACTGAGGAAGTAATTGCGTCCCTGTTCGCTAAGCTGGCCGAGTGGATTTGAATCGATGAAGATGCAGTCTCCGGTATCCGTGTCATCATACATGCTGGTGGGCTGGCATGGCCGGGTTCCAATAAAGCCCTCGAAAAGACCGGTCTGATTATAAAAATATTCGGCGATGAATGTGAAAGTATTGTTGAAAACGAAATAATCGTCCTGAGATTTGAAATCGAGGTAATTGGCACCGAAGCCGAAATTGAGCGGGCCGTCCCAGTCGGACTGTAAGCGAAATTCCTGCGAATACTGGCGGCTCTTCGAGCGGCTGAGATCGATCGCCAACACCCGATCGGATGCGCCCAGTTGCGGATCGACATAGATGCCGCCCGGCGTCGGTCCGGCACTGGCATAAGGCATTCCGTAGATGTTCAACAGATTTGGATCCGCCGAGTCCGAGAAAATCGGTCTTGAGGCGAAACGATAATAGTCCTGCGACTGATAGTAACGGTCCCGCGTATAGAGCGATTGCGAGTACAGACGCAGACCTCCGCCCAGTCCCAGTTCCAGATTGAGCTGGAACACATCGTTGGTAGCGCGGAACTTCGGATCGTAGGTCGTCGAGATTTCGCGCAGGTCGCGCGACTGGGTCACGCCTCCATAGGGGTCACCCGGCCTTAGCCCGTATATGGGGTTGAAGCTCGGATCGAACCCATAGATGACCCCCTCCTGGCCAAGGCGAATGTTGGGAAAGCTCGATCCGTTGGGTGCGCCGAAAGCTGCGTCGGCATAGAGCGAACCGGGCAGACAGCCCTGGCTGAGCACCGCGCGCAGCGATTCCGGCACAGCGGTAGCGCCGATCTGCGTCGGACCCGGATCGCGCGTACACAATGCCTTGCCACTGCGTGACCGACTGTCATCCTCCTTGAAATGCTGCCACATGAAGTTCGCACGGAAATTGTCGCTGGGCTCCCATTGCGCGCTGATCCGGGTCGAATACATGTCGCGACCGTTGACGCGCCGATCGGTGAAGCTGTTGTAATCGAACCCCTCGCGATGGGTATAGGCACCCGCCGCGCGGATCGCGAAGCTGTCGGTCAGCGGCACGTTGAGCATGGCCGATGCGCGCATCGAGCCGTAGTTGCCCGCCTCGATCCAGGCGGACCCTTCCAGGACGGTGCTGGGCAGGGCGGGCAGAACGTTGACCACGCCGCCGGTGGCGTTGCGGCCATAGAGCGTACCCTGCGGCCCGCGCAGCACCTCGACCCGTTCGATATCGAAGAATTCCTGCTCGAACAGACGGCTGCGGATCAGCGGCGTCGAATTGAAGCTGACCGCGACCGCGGGGTCGCTCGACGCCGAGATCGCCTTCGTCCCGATGCCACGAATGGTGAAGTTGAAGCTGGAGAAATTGCTCTTGGTGAAATTGATGTTGGGGACCGCCCGGACCAGTTCGCCGCCGCTCTCGATCTTCCGACTGTCCAGCCCATCGCCCGAGATCGCCGTCACCGCGATCGGCACGTCCTGCAGCGATTCCGTTCGGCGCTGCGCCGTAACGATGATGTCCTGCACCACCTCTTCCTGCGCGGGGGCGCTCTGCGCTACCACTGGCCTGCTACCTTGCGCATCTGTCTGCGATACCGGCACCGCGCGCATAACGACGAAGACATTGCCCCGCCGCCGGTAATTGAGACCGGTGCCACGCAGCAAGGCGCGCAACGCGGTTTCGGGATCGGCGATGTTGGTATAGCCGGCCGAGGATTTTCCCTTCGTCACCGATGCGTCGGCCATGATGGTGAAGCCGCTCTGTACACCGAAATCGCGCAAGGCACCGTCCAGCGATTGCGCCGCGATTTGGAAACGCGATTCGGCGGGCCGCGACTGCGCGGGCGCGGAAACGGCGATCAGGCAGGCACTAGCGACGCCGATCATGAGGTAGCGATGATATGCAGACGCGCGCTGACGCATGGTTTTCCCCTCCGATAACAGGGCTTTGCCCTTGTCCGGCGGCATTCGAACGACGCCGCTGCATCACTAGGACGCAACGGCGCTGGTTTCGGGGGGATATTGTCGCGAAAAAATGTTCGGAAACGTGGCTTTGCGTTGCAGCGAAGGGCCGGGACGATGCCATCGCGGGAAGGGCGTCTTGCCAAAATCGTCACCCGCCTATCCCCCCTGTTTCCGCTGCGCCGCGTCAAGCGGGGTGACTGGCGCTTTCGGCGCACCATACAGAGATCGCGGGATCGATGATATATCAAGGCCGCGTGACGGAGTGCCGTAAGGAATGATCGAGCGCCTGGACCATGACGCGAGCAACGAACGGGCCTCGCAAGAGCGCGATCTTGCCGCATGGCTGGCGCATTACGGCCCCGCCTTGCGCCGCTATTTCGCGCGGCGCGTGGGCGATGCCGAAACCGACGACCTGGTACAGGAAGTCTTTTTGCGGCTGCACGCCGCGCGCCGCGAAACGCCGATCGACAATGTCGATCGCTATATGTTCGCCGTGGCGCGCAACGTCCTCATCAGCCGCCACCGCAGCAACCAGGCGCGCGGCGGCGAATACCACCAGCGGCTCGACGTGCTGACCGAGCCGGTAGATCATCTGTCGCCCGAACGTGTGGCCATCGGCAATGAGGAATATGCCCGCGCGGTCCGCGCGATCCTGGCGCTGCCGCCCCGCGCGCGCGCCGCTTTCCAGTTTCACAGGTTCGAGAACATGACCTATCAAGCCATTGCCGCGCGCATGGGCATCTCCCGGGAATCGGTGAAGGAACTGATCCACCGCGCGCTCGTCCGGATTGCCGAGGATATGGAGACGGACGCATGACCGCCCTGTCTCCTCCGGCGCGCGATGCATTGCGCAGCGAGGCGGCCCATTGGCTGGCTTTGCGGCGTTCGGGCGAAATGACCGCCAGCGAGGAACATGAATTCCGCATCTGGCTGGACGCGAGTCCGGCGCATGAGGATGCCTGGCTGCGGATGGAGCGCGTCTGGGCGATGACCGGAGCGGTGGCGGACGATACGCGAATCGTGGCCGCGCGCGCCGAAGACGCACGCACGCACGATCCCGCGTTGCGGCGCTGGCGGATGGCCGGTATCGCCGCAGCGATCGCGCTGACGCTGGGCAGCACATGGGCCGTGCGCGATTCAGGGCTGATCGGCGATTTCAAGACGGCGTCGCTGGCTGACGCCCAGACGTTTCAGACCGGCCTGGGCCAGCGCACGACGCTAACCCTGCAAGATGGATCGACCGTGACGCTGGATACCGCTTCCGAAGTGCGGGTATCGGCTATGGGTTCCACGCGCAGTCTGGCGCTGGTCCGCGGACGGGCCTTTTTCAAGGTCGCCAGAGACCCATTGCGCCCGTTTCTGGTCAAGGCCGGCGACAAGACCGTTCGCGCGCTGGGAACGGCCTTTGGCGTGCGGCTGGACGGCGGTGAGGTGACGGTGACGCTGGTCGAGGGCAAGGTGCGCGTCGAGGAGCCGCGCGCATTCCTGAAACCGGGCCATAGCGCCGAAATGACCGCGGGTGCCGAACTGGTCGCGCGGCCCGACGACAGCTGGACGATCGACCGGGTCGATACGGCGCGCGAAACCAGCTGGCTCGACGGTCGCCTGACCTTCATGCGCGATCCGCTGGCGGAGGCGGTCGAGGAGATGAACCGCTATTCCGAACGCAAGCTTGTGTTCACGGGCGGCAGGATTCCCGACGAACACATCGTCGGGGTATTCCGCGCAGGCGACGTCGACAGCTTTGCCCAGGCCGTCGAGCTGAACGGCTTTGCGCGCATCGTGAAGACTGCTCCGGATCGGATCGAACTGGCCGCAGAATAAATCCGATTTTGATATAGATGGAATTAAAAATCGCACGGGCGATCCCCCCGCGCGACGATCCCCTGCGTCTATGGTTGTGGGAGCACCCGTTCCCACCGACACGGCGCGCTCAAGTGCCGGTCGTGCAAAGAGAGGATCTGTCATGAAAAATTTCAAGACATTCTGTATCGGCACCGTCGCTATCCTGGGCCTGGCCACCGGGGCGTCCGCCCAGACGGTGTCGCCGAACGGGACCTTTACGCTCAGCAATGTGGGGACGATCACCGTTTCGAAAGGGATCACCCTGAATTGCAGCGGCCTTTCGGGCGAGCTCGTCGTCGCGAGCAATGACGCAGAAGTGACCGACCTCAGCCTGTCCGGCGGCTTGTTCGGCCAGTGCGCCAACATCACCTTCACCGACTTCGACTATCCGCTGACCGCCACCGACACGTCGTCCGTGACGATCAACAATGTCGTCGTCGAAGGCATCACCGGCAATTGCGCGGGCAATATCACCGGCGCCTGGAACGATGCGGCCGACACCATCACCTTCACCAATGCCGTGCTTCCCCGGACTTCCGGAACGTCGTCCAACTGCACGATCAATGGAACGATCAAGGTGTCTCCTGCGCTAACCTACACCGTTCCCTGATTCCTTTTCAGTCGTGATAATCGGCACCGGTCGCCGCAGCCAACGGGCGTCATGCCCTCCGGCGGCGGCGTCACCGGTGCCGAAATTCGTGAAGGACCCCGGCGATCGATTGACAGGTGCATGACGGGTGTTGCGCAGGCCGGTTTTTGGCTAAGCCCGTCCGATGGCCGATCTTCCCACGCCCAAGCGCCGCAAGCGCAGCGCCGCACAGGCCCGTGACGAAGGACTGATCGCGGCGCGCGCGCTGCTGCTCGACGGCGGTCCGGCGGCGGTAACTCTGGCCAATGTCGGCAAGGCGATCGGCATGTCGCACACCAATGTCATCCATCATTTCGGATCGGCAGCTGGCCTCCAGACTGCGCTGATGGAATCGATGATCCGCGATCTGGCGGATGCGCTGGGCGACGCGGTCAGCCAGCTGCATACCGACGCTGCCGCACCGTCGATGCTGGTCGAGCGGGTGTTCCACGCATTCGGCGAGGGCGGGGCGGGGCAGCTTGCCGCCTGGCTGGTACTGGCGCGCGAATATGAGCATCTCGAAGTGATCCGACAGGCGGTGCTCGATCTGGTCGATGCGGTGAAGGCACGCGCGCCCGAACTGCCCGACCAGGATTCGCGCATCCCCGGGATCGTGCTGTTGATTGCGATCTGCGCGTTCGGCGACGCTGTGATCGGTCCGCATCTGCGCCAGATGCTGGGGCAGGATGGGGACGCAGCCAAACGCCTGGTCGCCCAGATCCTGCCCCTGCTGATCGTCACACCGTCGGACTGAGGCTGCTCCGGCAAGGTGGCGCCGACCGGATCCCCACCCGGCCAGCCACAAGATCATGTTGGGTGGGTGGACGGGTGAGGAGTCGGCGATACCGCCCGGCGCGCGGAACGAACCTAGCGCACGCGCTTCCAGGTCTGGGTGCGGCACAGGAAGGCGGCGATGCAGCCCTTCACCTTCAGCGTGTTGGCGTCGGCCAGCGTGAGCACGCCCGAATTCGCGCCGTCGCCCGTCTCCGGATCATAGACGGGTCCGCCCTTCCATACGCGCGGGCCGCCGGTGAAGCCGTGCAGCACCCGCGCGCCGAGCAGCTTGCGATCGCGCAGCGCCTTGTTCGGGTTGTTGACATCGCGCTGATCGGGGTTGGCCCGTAAGGGCGCGCCATCGACGACACGGCCGCACAGCGCTTCGCCGCAGCGGTGAATCTCGACGATTCCACCCTGTTTCTGCGTGTTCCAGCGGCCGATGACCGATTGCGCGTTGGCCGCAGGCAGCGCCGCCGGGACGGCAAGCAGTATGGCGAGCACGCCCGCGCGGGGGAGGAGTCGCTTCATGCCGCCGCCTCCAGTCCGAGCCGCGCCTGAGCGCGGGCGAGCAGATCGCGGTCGTCATGCTGCCACGGGTGGAAACCGGGCTTGAAATAGGTCAGCCATAGCGGAAAGATGCGGCGCAGGACGCCATTCGATCCGAACAGATAGGCGATGGTGCGACCCCAGATGCGTGGCCCCTTGATGCCATCGGCACGGTAGAGGTCGGCCATGCTGGCCTTGATCGTCGAAAACAGGATGATGGTTGCAAGGATCATGGCAAAACTCCGCATGATGTAACGCCGCAAACCGGTCAGATCCCTGGTGGCGACCAGGAAGGTGTCATAGGCCACCGCCTTGTGCTCGATCTCCTCGATCGCATGCCAGCTCCACAACCGTTCGGCATCGATCGGCGCGGCAGCCATGTCGGCGCTGTCGCCAGCGAGCAACGCGTGCGCGAGGATCGCGGTGAAATGCTCCAGCGCGCAGGTCGCCGCCAGCTGGCGCTGCTTGCTGCGCTTGCGGGCGAAGTCCAGCACCTTCTTGGTGCGCGCCTCCAGCCGGGCGACGTCGTAGCCGCTGTTGGCGGCGAGCGCATTGAACGCGGCATGTTCGCGGCTGTGTACCGCCTCCTGCCCCAGGAACTGCTTGATCTGGGCCTGCAGTTCCGGCCCGACCTCGCGGCGATAGGCGCGCACGCTGTCCATGAAGAATTTCTCGCCCGCAGGGAAGGTGCAGGACAGCGCGTTGAAGAACGCGGTCGGCACCGGATCGTTGCCGTGCCACCAGCGCGGATGTCTCGCCGGGTCGCGGTTGAATTTCAGATCCCGCACCAGGATGCCATGGGTGGCGGGGGTCAGCGTCGCATGAATGTTCATTCGACTCACTCCATATTGACAATGATGTTCATATAGAAATAGACATCATTGTCAACAGTCGTGGCGGGCGTCGCAAAACCTATCGACTTGCGCGTGATGCCAAAGGGGAGTCTCGTTCATGGAATCCGGGCTCACCCTCGTCGCCCTGCCGTTCGCGCTGGCGGTCATCATGTTCGGCCTGGGCCTCGACCTCACCACCGGCGATTTCGTCCGAATCGCTCGGCGTCCGAAACCCGTCGCGATCGCATTGGGCTGCCAGCTGATCCTGCTGCCGCTGGCCTGTTTCGGCCTGGTGATGCTGTTCGCGCTGCCGCCGGTGCTGGCGGTTGGAATGATGCTGCTGGCGGCGTCGCCGGGCGGAACCGTCGCCAATCTCTACAGCCATTTGTTTCGCGGCGACGTGGCGCTCAACATCAGCCTGACCGCGATCAACTCGATCATCGCCGTCGTCACACTACCGCTGGTGGTCAATCTGTCGATCGCATGGTTCCGGCCGGGCGGCCTGCAACTGGGGCTGCAGTTCGGCAAGACGGTCGAGGTCTTTCTGCTTGTCCTCGGTCCCGTGGCGGCGGGCATGGTGGTGCGCGCGTTCAAACCGGGTTTCGCCCGCGCCATGGACAAGCCGGTCCGCATCGCTTCGGTGCTGATCCTGGCCGGGGTCATCGTCGGGGCGGCGATCGCGAACTACGACATTCTGTTGCGGGTGCTGGGGCCGCTGGCGGGCGTCACCCTATCCTTCTGCCTGATAAGTCTTGGCATCGGTTACGCGATGCCCCGATTGCTCGGGATCGACCGACCCCAGGCGATTGCGAGCGCGTTCGAGGTCGGCATCCACAATGCGACGCTGGCCATCGTCGTCGCGCAGAGCGTGCTGATGCGTCCCGATATGGCGCTGCCCGCTGCAGTCTATGGCGCGTTGATGCTGCCGCTGGCCGCCGCGTTCGGCCTGGTCGTCAGCCAGAGAAACGCCGCACGCAGCTGATCGGCGGCCGGGTCAACGCAGTTCGCGGCGCAGGATCTTGCCGACATTGGTCTTGGGCAGGGGCTCGCCGCGCAATTCGACCACCGACGGCACCTTGTAGCTGGTCAGCCGCTCGCGGCACCAGGCGCGCACAATATCCGCAGTCAGGGTGGGCGATAGCGAATAGACAACCGCCTTGATCCGCTCGCCCTTCACCGGATCGGGCAGACCGACCACCGCCACCTCGACCACGTCGGGATGGCTCGCGATGACCCCCTCGACCTCGGCCGGATAGACGTTGAAGCCGGACACCAGGATCATGTCTTTCAGCCGGTCGATCAGCCGCACCTCGCCGTCGCGGCCCATCACGCCGACATCGCCGGTCGCGAGCCAGCCGTCCGCCGACAGCACTTCTGCTGTGTCGTCCGGCCGCTGCCAATAGCCGCGCATCACCTGCGGGCCGCGCACGCACAATTCGCCCGGTTCGTCGAAGCCGCACCAGCCGCCATCAGGACGACGCATCCGCACATCGGTGGATGGCACCGGCAGACCGACCGTCCCATTATAGCCCATGCGCTGAGGCGAGGCGAGGTCGATCGGCCGGATGCACACCACCGGCGAACATTCGGTGAGGCCATAGCCTTCGACCAGCGGCTTGCCGGTCGCCTCCTCCCAGCGTCGCGCGGTATCGGCCTGGGTCGCCATACCGCCGGCGATGGTGAGTTTCAGCGCGGAGAAATCACGCTGCCGGAATTCGGCATCGTCGAGCAGACTTGCGAACAGCGTGTTCACGCCGGTGAACCCCGCGAACTTCTCCTTGCGCAGGATCCAGGCCACCCGCCTCGTATCGCGCGGGTTGGCGATCAGGATGTTGCGTCCGCCAACGCCCACGAACATCAGCAGGTTCGCGGTCAGCGAGAACACATGATAGAGCGGCAACATCGTGACGTTGGTCAGCACCTCGCCATCGTCGAACTGCGCCAGCGCCCAGGCGCGACCCTGCAGCACATTGGCGACGACGTTGCGATGGGTAAGCATCGCCCCCTTCGCCACCCCCGACGTGCCGCCGGTATATTGCAGAAAGGCCAGGTCCTGCTGATCGATCGCGACACGCCGGAACGTCATCCTGTGGCCCTGCCCGAGCACCTGTTTCCAGCGATGCATCCCCGCGCGGGAAAAACGCGGTGCCTGACGCCCCATCAACAGGCTGACCGCACGCCCCTTCACCGGGCCGAGCATGTCGCCCATCGAGGTGACGACGATATGGCGGAGCTCGCTCCCTTCGCGCGCGGCCAGAACGGTGGCGGCGAACAAATCCATCACCACGATGGCGGTGGCGCCGCTGTCGCGGAGCTGATGGCCCAGTTCGTGCGCGGTGTAGAGCGGGTTGACGTTGACCACCACCGCACCGACGAAAAGCACGCCGAAGGTTGCGACGGGATATTGCAGGCAGTTCGGCATCATCAGCGCGACCCGATCGCCCTTGCCGATGCCGATATGCTGCAGCCATGCGGCGAACGCCTTGGCGTCGCGCAGGATCGCGCCATAGCTGCGCCCCGTCCCCAGGCTGACAAAGCCCTCGCGGTCGGCATAGCGGGTCGCATCACGCTCGAAGAGATCGACCATCGACCCCGCCGCGTCCAGTTCGGCGTCGATCCCGGCGGGTACCCCGGGACTGTAATGCCGCGTCCAGAAGCGATCGGCAAAGAGCCGGTCGACGTCGGCGTCGGTTTCGGTGGTCGGCATGACGCTCATTTTTCCACTATCGCGACGACGCCCTGTCCGCCTGCGGCACAGATCGAGATGAGTCCGCGTCCGCCGCCGCGCCGGTCGATCATCTGGGCAAGCGTGGCGAGAATCCGTCCGCCGGTCGCGGCGAAGGGATGGCCGGCGGCGAGCGAGCTGCCATTGACGTTCAGTCTGGCGCGATCGATCGATCCAGGTGGCTCGGTCCGGCCCAGCCGGTCGCGGGCGAAATCGCCGTCCTCCCACGCCTTCAGCGTGCAGAGAACCTGCGCGGCAAACGCCTCGTGCAATTCGTAGAAATCGAAATCCTGGAGCGTCAGGCCCAGCTTGTCGAGCATCCGCGGCACGGCATAAGCGGGGGCCATCAGCAGTCCTTCGTCGCCATTCGCGAAATCGACCGCAGCGGTTTCCCCGGCGCGCAGATATGCGAGCACCGGCAGGTCATGCGCTTTGGCCCATTCCTCGCTTGCCAGCAGCACCACCGCCGCGCCGTCGGTCAACGGCGTCGAATTCCCGGCGGTAAGCGTGCCGTTCGCTCGGTCGAACACCGGCTTCAGCGTCGCCAGCTTCTCGATGCTCGAATCGGCCCGCAGGTTATTGTCACGCCCAAGGCCGCGAAACGGCACCACCAGATCGTCGAAATCGCCGCGATCATAAGCGGCGGCCATCTTATGGTGGCTGGCGACCGCCAGCGCGTCCTGATCGGCGCGGGCGATGTTCCAGCGCTTCGCCATCGCCTCGCAATGCTCGCCCATCGACAGGCCGGTGCGGGGTTCGGCATTGCGCGGCAGCGCGGGCATGAACAACATGTTCGGGCGGATCGCGGCCAGCGCCTTCACGCGCGCACCGATCGACTTGGCGCGGTTGGCGCGCAGCAGCGCCTGACGAAACCGCTCGTTCACCGCGATCGGTGGGTCGGACGTGGTGTCGACGCCGCCGGCGATGCCGACATCGATCTGCCCCAGGGCGATCTTGTTGGCGACGAGGATCGCCGCCTCCAGCCCGGTGCCGCACGCCTGTTGCAGGTCATAGGCGGGGGTGTCCGGCGACAGCCGGGTCGATAGCAAGGCTTCGCGGGTCAGGTTGATGTCGCGCGAATGTTTGAGCACCGCACCCGCCGCCACTTCGCCCAGCCGCATGTCGGCCAGACCGAAGCGGTCGACCAGCGCGTCGAGCGCGGCGGTCAGCATCTCCAGGTTCGACGCCTCCGCATATGCGGTGTTCGAGCGCGCGAAGGGAATGCGGCGTCCGCCGATGATCGCGACGCGGCGCGGGGTACTGATGCTCAGCATGGCGGCTTCTCCGAAGGATCTGCGTCATAGTTGCCGATCAGGTGGAGCCGCTCGCCCGCAGCGTCGCGCACGGCAAAGCGCGCATCGTGCGGTTCGGGATCGGCGAAAAAGGTGGCGGTGCCCGGCAGGAGGATCGGGGCGCGGAAATCGACGGTGGCCGTAAGTGCCTCAAGGCGCCGGGGCGGCAGTGCGACCGCAAGCGCGCGGGCCTTGGTCCACATGCCATGGGCGATGCGCCGTTTGAAACCGAACAGGCGCGCGCCGATGCTCGATATGTGGATCGGATTGCGATCGCCGGAAATACGGGCATAGCGCGGACCGAGCCGGGCCGACAAATTCTCCCGGGCACGTTGCGTGCGCGCCGCCTTCTCCCCCGCCATCGCCGCGAACGCCGCGCCAACCGGGTCGCGCGCGCCGATCCGCAGATATAGGCTTTCGCTCTCCCAGACAGTCTCGTCGGCAACGGCGACTTCGGCGCGGATGGTCAGCGCCTGCCCGCGGGCATGGGCGCGAAGCGGACCGAAGCTGGCACGCACCGACGGCTGGTCGTCAGACCGCAGCGCGCGGTACTGAACGATGCGGTTGGCGATATGTACCAGCCCGGCAAGAGGGAAGGGGAAGTCGGGACGCAGCATCAATTGCAGGTGCAGCGGAAAGGCCAGCAGGTGCGGATAGGTGATCGGTATGCCGTGATCGGGGTCGAACCCGCACAGCACGCGATAGGCGTCCAGATGCCCCGCATCGATCGACACGATCGGTCGCAGCAATTCGACGTCGGGAAGCGTCGGCGCGCCGTGCGGCCGTTTCGCCAGGGTGCGCAGTCCACCGCGCAGGACTGCGGCGGTCGATAGCGGGCGATCGACCAGGATCGTCTCGGCAGGCATGACCGTTCAGGCGCCCAGCAGGCTTTGGCCGCACACGCGCACCACCTGTCCGTTGATGCCGCCGCTGGCCGGGTCGGCGAGCCACGCGATCGTCTCCGCCACATCCTCTGGCGCGCCGCCCTGGCCCATCGAATTCATCCTGCGCCCCGCCTCGCGGATGGCGAAGGGGATGGCGGCGGTCATCTGCGTCTCGATGAAACCGGGCGCGACGGCGTTGGCGGTGATGCCACGCGCCGCGACCTCGCGCGCCAGCCGTTCGATCCACCCGATCACCCCGGCCTTTGACAGCGCATAGTTGGTCTGGCCGACATTGCCCGCGATGCCGCTCAAGGAAGCGACGCCGACGATCCGGCTTCCGGCGGCAAGGTGACCACCGTCGAGCAGGGCTCCGGTGATCCGCATCGGTGCGCCCAGATTGACCTCCATGACGGACGTCCAGCGCTGCGCATCCATCCGCGCCAGCGTCTTGTCGCGGGTGATGCCGGCGTTGTGCACGACAACGTCATAACCGCCGCGCGTCGCCGCATCCGCAGCGATGTGCGCGGGGGCATCGGGCGCGGTTATGTCGAGCGCGAGCGTGCTGCCGCCGATCGCGGCGGCAACAGCGTCCAGTTCGTCCGACAGCGCGGGAATATCGAGCGCGACGACATGCGCCCCCGCCCGCGCGAAGCTGGTCGCAGTCGCCGCGCCGATCCCGCGCGCCGCGCCGGTCACCAGCACCGTCCGGCTGGTCCTGTCCGCCTTCGCCTCGGGTGCGGGTCCGACCCGCACGGCCTGTCCTGAGACATAAGCGGAGCGGGCCGACAGGAAAAAGGCCAGCGTGCTGGCGAGCGTCGGCATCGCGTTCCAGGGGACGAGGATGATGTTGGCCGCGATCGCGCGCCGCGCCTCCTTTGCCAGCGAACGGAGGAAGCCCTCCATCCCGCGCGCGATGGCCGCCGCTTCGACATCGGGCGCATCGTCGGGATCGCCGACGCAGATCAGGATGCGCCCATTGGGTTGCACGGCGCGCAGATGATCGTGAAAGACCCGGTACAGCGCTCGGCTATCCGTGACGGTACGGCAGCCGGTCGCATCGACCAGCAGGGCGTCGGGCACATTGGGGCCTTCCGCATCGTCGATGCGAACGCCGAGCGCCGCCGCGTCGCGCGCGAGCAGCGCTGTCAACCGACCCTCGCCGACATCGACGATGCGTGCGCTGGCGACGAATCTGCCGGGATTCCGCACGAGCGGCACCGGCTGCGGCAGACCGAGCGCCCCGGTGAGCCAGTGGCCGACGCCCGAATTGGCAAAGGCAAGATAGCGGTCGCTCATTCTGCAGCCTCAGCCGGATGAGGGTACCGGGCCGCGTTCTCGAACTGGCGCATCCCCTCGGCCAATCCGAAATCATGCGGGAAGTCGTCGACCTGGATTGCGATATCGGCATGTTCGGCGAAGTCGGCGATCACGCCGCGCTCTGCCGCGCTGATCAGTCCGGCGCGTTCGGCGTCCGCTGCCCAGGCGTCGAGTTCGCGATAATTCTGCGGCAGACGCGCGACCCTGCCTGTACGGATGTCCGGTCGCAGCCGCTGCTCGATCGCCGTGACGGCGGGATACAGGGCGAAGGCGACATGTGTCGCGGCGATGGGGTCGACCGCCATCCGGGGCGTCCAGCACCCCGCGAACAGCCGCTCGCGCGCCGGACCCTGTGCCTGCACCAGCGCCGCCACCGCGGCGTCGGCGCGGTCGTCGGGCGGCGCGATGCGTCCGCCGAACGGTCGGATCAACAGCCGCAGGACAAAGCGCGCCGCGCCGCTGGGGTGGTTGTCGATCGTATCGCGCAATGCCGTATCGGCGCGCGCCAGCGCGTCCTGCGCGGCCCAGTGAACCAACGGCAGGTCGGCGGTCGGACGCCCCTCATCCTCATAGCGCTTCAGCACAGCGGACAGGATGAACAGCTGCGACAGCACGTCGCCCAGCCGCCCGGTGATCGTCTCACGCCGCTTTAGGGTCCCGCCCAGCGTCGCCATCGAGACGTCGCTCGCCAGCGCCAGCGCCGTCGAAAGCCGCGTGGCGGCGCGATAATAGCGCGCAAGCTCCCGCGCCGCGCCATGTGGACGGGCGATCAACAGCCGCAGCGGCGTGGCGAACGCGAGCGCCCGCGCGGCATTGCACAGCAGGAAGCTGAAATAGCCGAACAGCGCGCGGTCGAACGCCCTGCTATCGCCCCCCTCTGCCGAACGCATCAGCGCGAGGACATAGGGGTGGCAGCGGATCGCCCCCTGGCCAAAGATGATCAGCGTGCGCGTCATGATGTTCGCGCCCTCGACCGTGATCGCGATCGGGATCTGCTGATAGGCGCGGGCGAGGAAATTACCCGGACCCATGCAGATACCCTTGCCGCCGATCAGGTCCATGCCGTCGTTCACCACGATCCGGGCGCGTTCGGTAACGTGATATTTGGCGATGGCCGAAATGACCGAGGGTTTCTCGCCGATGTCGAGCGCGGCGGCTGCGAGGCGGCGCGTCGCGTCCATCGCATAGACATGCCCCGCCATTCGCGCCATCGGCTCCTGCGCGCCCTCGAACTGGCCGATCGGCGTGTTGAACTGGCGGCGGAACGCGCAATAGGCGCTGACGCTGTTCGCTGCGAGCTTGGCCATGCCGACATTGGACGACGGCAGCGAGATGGCGCGGCCCGCCGCCAGGCATTCCATCAGCATGCGCCAGCCATTGCCGACCTGGTCCTGCCCGCCGATCACCATATCCATCGGCACGAACACGTCGTCGCCCGAGGTGGGACCGTTCTGGAACACGGCGTTGAGCGGCCAGTGGCGGCGGCCGATCCGGACTCCCGGATGGTCGCGCGGGATCAGCGCGCAGGTGATCCCGACATCGGCCTTGCCGCCGAGCAGCCCTTCAGGATCCTGCACACGAAACGCCAGGCCCAGCACCGTCGCGATCGGTGCCAGCGTAATGTAGCGCTTGTTCCAGCTGATGCGAAATCCCAGCGTTTCGCGCCCTTGCCATATGCCGCGACAGACAATGCCGGTATCAGTGATCGAAGCGGCGTCGGAACCTGCATAGGGGCTGGTCAGCGCGAAACACGGAATCTCGTCTCCGCGGGCAAGGCGGGGTAGGTAGTGGCGCTTCTGTGCCTCGGTGCCGTAATGCACCAGCAGCTCGGCTGGCCCCAGCGAATTGGGCACCATCACCGAAACCGCCGCCGCCGAACAGCGCGTCGAGAGTTTCTGGATCACCTGGCTTTGCGCATAAGCGGAAAAGCCGAGCCCGCCATATTCCCTGGGAACGATCATCCCCAGGAAGCCTTTGTCGCGCGCATAGGCCCAGGCAGCGGGCGGCAGGTCCTGCCAGACCGCCGTACTTTCCCAGTCGCTGGACAGGTCGCACAGCTGCTCGGTCTCCTCGTCCAGAAAGCGCTGCTCTTCCAGAGTGAGCTTCGGAGGCCTGGTTTCGAGCAGGCGCTGCCAGCGCGGCGCGCCACCAAACAGCTCGGCATCCCACCACACCGTTCCGGCGTCGATCGCAGCCTGTTCGGTCGCGCTCATGCGCGGCATGATCCTGCGAAACACGGTCAATAACGGCCGCGATAACAGCCCGCGACGCAGCGGCACGAGCGCGACCATGACGATCGGCAGCAGCGCGATGGCGAGAACGAGCGTGGCGGTGGGGCCGACCAAGCCCGACGCGGTGCCGACAGCGAGCCAGCCGGCAAGGCCCGACAGCCAAAGCAACGCCCGCGCCTGGATATAGGCCAGCGCGAAAGCGCCAACCAAGAGCGCAACGATCCAGATCGCCATGACCCATCCTCCGACCGTCTAAACATTGACATCAATGTCAATATTGGACTTTGCTGTCAATGGCCGGTAGAAATGAGAATATGGTGCGAACGCCACCCTCCCGAGTTGTACTACCGGAGAGGCCGGTCAGCCGCTCTTGCGGCTGTTGAACCCAATGATGCGCGGATCGCCGGTGAAGATGTCGGTAGTCATACCGGTAAATCCGTATTGGGGAGGACCTCGGTGATTGGCGTGCTACCGAGAACGTTATTCACAAAGACAAAGACCACCAGTTCCCCCGCGCGCGCCACGGTGGAGCGTCAGGTTCACATCGTCCCACCCGCGCAGCCGGTCGTTTTTCAGGTTGTAGACCTGCGCAGATCTGTCCGATGCGATCGGCCACCGTCGCCGATGCGCCAGGTTCAGGTCGGCGCAAGACGTGTCCATTTCTGCGCGCCGGCGCTGTTTTCGATCATCGTCTCGATGAACGCCATGGTCCGCAGCCCGTCGGAGATACCGGGGAACCAGTCTGCCGCGCCACGCGGCGGGGGTATAGTCGCTCCGCCGCGTACGGCCCGCCCGAAGCTGCGGTAAAGATTGGCGAACGCCTCGATATAGCCCTCCGGGTGCCCCGCAGGCGTGCGCAGCATGGCCAGCGTGGACGGGGCGAGGCCGGGGCCGCCGGCGCGGACGATCTCGGCGGGGCAATCGAGCCAGCGCAGGGTGAGCGTATTCGGCTCCATCTGCGACCAGTCCAGCCCGCCGCGCTCACCATGGATACGCAGGCGCAGGCCATTTTCGTCGCCCGCCGCGACCTGGCTCGCCTTGAGCACGCCGCGCGCGCCGCCGTCCAGCCGCAGCAGCGCCGCGACATCGTCGTCGAGACGGCGACCGGGGACATGGGTGGTGAGATCGGCGCTGAGTTCCTCGACCGCGAGACCCGAGACATGTTCGGCGAGATGAAAGGCGTGGGTGCCGATGTCGCCCAGACAACCGCCAAGACCGGCGCGGGCCGGATCGGTGCGCCACTCCGCCTGCTTGTTGCCTTCGCGGTCCAGCGGTCCGCTCAGCCAGCCCTGCGAATATTCGACCTGCACCAGCCGGATCGCACCGAAATCGCCTCGCGCCACCCGCACCCGCGCCTCTTCGACCAGCGGATAGCCGCTATAGGTGAAGGTCAGCCCGTAAAGCCTGCCGCTGCGTTCGACCGCCGCCGCGATGGCCCGCGACTCGGCAAGGTTCAGCGCCATCGGCTTGTCGGAGATCACATGAAACCCGGCATCGAGCGCGGCGATCGCTGCCGGGGCGTGGAGATGGTTGGGCGTGACGATCGACACCAGCTGCATCCGCTCACCCTCGGGCAGCGCACGTTCGCCCGCGAGCATGGCGTCGAGCGTGGGATAGCTGCGCGCCGGATCGAGGCCCAGCGCCGTACCGCTGCGTCGCCCGCGCTCCGCGTCGCTGCTGAACGCGCCGCACACCAGCGCGTAATCGCCGTCGAGCGCGGCCGCCATGCGATGCACCGCGCCGATAAATGCGCCCTCGCCGCCGCCGACCATGCCATAGCGAATGCGTTGATGTCCGTCCGTCTCCATTGCGCCTCTCCTGTTTCTCTAATTCCGCCCGCCCGGTTTCGCGGGGTTGCGTTGCGCGCCGCCATCCGCTTAGATGTTGTCAACGATGTCAACCCGAAGGTTGGCACAGTCGGAGGGGATTGTGAAAGCACTCATCGCATTGCCCTTCGCGGCATCGCTCCTCGGCGTGGTAGCGCTAACGGCTGGAGCGCCCAGCGTCGGCGCGCGCCAGACCCAGACTCCCGGTGCACAGGCTTTCGCCGCCTGCCGCGCCTGCCACACGCTCCCCGCTGGCGGGAAGAGCGTGATGGGGCCCAATCTCAACAAGCTGTTCGGCCGCAAGGCCGGAGCTGCGCCAGGGTTCGCCTATAGTCCGGCGCTCAAGGCGTCCGGCATCGTGTGGGATGCGAAGACGCTCGACGCGTATCTCGCCGCGCCGACCAAGGTTGTGCCCGGCACGCGCATGGTGATGAAGGTGCCCGATCCGGCGCGTCGGGCCGCGCTGATCGCGTATCTGAAAGCGGAAACGAAGTAGCTCAAACCTGCGGAGGGGGTGTCATGAAGGGTCCGGCGGTTTTCCTCGCACAGTTTATGGGCGATGCCGCGCCGTTCGATACCTTGCCCTCCGCTGCGCGCTGGATGGCGGAGGCAGGCTATGTCGGGGTGCAGATTCCGACCTGGGACAGCCGCTGTATCGACCTGGCGCTGGCGGCGGAGAGCCAGGATTATTGCGACGAGCTGGCCGGCACGTGCCGCGAGGTTGGGGTCGAGATCACCGAGCTGTCGACGCATCTTCAGGGACAGCTGGTTGCGGTGCACCCGGCCTATGACGTGGCGTTCGACGCCTTCGCGCCCGAAGCGCTGAAGGGCAAGCCTGCGGAACGCCAGGCATGGGCGGTCGAGCAGCTTCATCTCGCCGCCAAAGCGAGCCGGCGGCTGGGGCTGAACGCGCACGCGACCTTCTCCGGCGCGCTCGCCTGGCCCTATCTCTATCCCTGGCCGCAGCGACCGGCGGGGCTGGTCGAAGAGGCCTTTGGCGAGCTGGCGAAGCGCTGGCGGCCGATCCTCGACGCGTTCGAGGAACAGGGCGTCGATGTCGCTTACGAGATTCATCCCGGCGAGGACCTGCACGATGGCGTGACGTTCGAGCGGTTCCTGGCGGGCGTGGACAATCACCCGCGCGCCAACATCCTCTACGATCCCAGCCATTATGTGCTGCAGGCGCTCGATTATCTGAGCTTCATCGACATCTATCACGAGCGCATCCGGATGTTCCACGTCAAGGATGCTGAACTCAATCCGACCGGGCGATCGGGCGTCTATGGCGGGTTCCAGGATTGGGTGGACCGTCCCGGCCGGTTCCGCTCGCTGGGCGACGGGCAGGTCGATTTCAGCGGAATCTTCTCCAAGCTGACGCAATATGGCTATGCCGGCTGGGCCGTGCTCGAATGGGAGTGCTGCCTCAAGCATCCCGAGGACGGCGCCCGCGAGGGCGCACCCTTCATCGCCGCGCACATGATCCGCAAGGCAGACAAGGCGTTCGACGATTTCGCCGGGGGCAGCGATCCGGCGCTCAATCGCGCGATGCTGGGACTGACATAAAAACAAAGGGGGGAGGCGGCGATGGCCGAGACATATCACAAGGGGCGGCTGTTCTGGCTGGGCATCCTTGCCTTGTTCACCGCCGCAGCGGGGCTGGCAATCCGCGGGGCCATCGCCAGCGGCCTGAAGGCCGAATGGATCGACCCGATCGCCCCATTGCAGGCGGGTGAGCTGATCGCCGCCGCGCTGGGCGCCGCGTTCCTGAGTTTCGCGATCACATTGTTCGTCGCGAGCGCGTTTCTCGATCAGATCGGGATGAAGCGCTGTCTGGTGGCCGCTGGCCTGTGTTTCTTTGCCGGACCGTTACTGATCGTCACGGCGGGCCAGATCGCGAGCGGCATGACCATCTACACGATCGTGTGGGTCGGGATGCTGCTGAGCGGAATCGGCTGGGGCCTGACCGAGGCGGCGATCAACCCGCTGACGACGCAACTCTACCCCGATGACGCCACCCATCGGCTCAACGTGCTCCATGCCTGGTTTCCCGGCGGCATCATCATCGGCGGCTTGGCGGGCTTCTTCCTGTCGGCGACCCTGCCGTGGCAGGGGATCATGGCGCTGGTGATGGTTCCCGCCGCCGCGACGATCCTGGTCGCGGCGACCACGCACTTCCCGCCGCCGCTGCGCAGCGAAAGCGGCGTGAGCTTTGGCCAGATGATCGGCGAGGTGTTCCGCCGCCCCAGCTTCTTCATCTGGTTCGGCGCGATGTTCCTCACCGCCGCGTCCGAACTGGCACCCGGCCAGTGGATCGACGTGGCCCTCTCCAACCGCGTCGGCATGCGCGGCATCCTGCTGCTGGTGTATGTCAACGCGCTGATGTTTGTGTTCCGCCATTTCGCGGGGCGGCTGGCCAACACCATCTCGAACCCCGGCCTGCTGTGGGTGTCGAGCCTGCTCGCCGGAATCGGGCTGTTCATGCTGTCGCAGGCGCAGTCGCCGGTCGCCGCGGTTATCGCCGCGACCGTCTGGGGCCTTGGCGTGTGCGTGATGTGGCCTACGATGCTCGCATCGGTCGCCGAGCGCTATCCGCGCGGCGGGGCGTGGGCGATGGGGCTGGTCGGATCGGCCGGCGCGCTCGCCAGCTTCTTCGTGCTGCCCCAGCTCGGCGCGATGTTCGATGCTGCCAAGATCGAGTTCGCAGGCGGACCGGAGGCGTTCGCCGCGCTGACCGGTGCGGCCAAGCTGGCGGTCGAGGATGCGGCGGCGTCGGTGTCGTTCCGGACGCTGGCGATCCTGCCGGCGGTTCTGCTGGTCGTGTTCGGCTTCATCTGGCTGCGGGAGCGCGGCAAGTCGCGCGCGCAGCTGGCGGGTGAAGCGGCGTGAGGCTGACGCGGCGCTCCGTCCTTGCTGCGGGTGCCGCCATGGCGGGCGCGGCGGCAATGCCGGGCGCCGCGAAGCAATCGAACGCACCGCGCTTCTCGCTCGGCTTCGCGCCGCATGAGGGCAGTTTTGCGAGCCGGGGCAATCGGCTCGAACAAATCGCCTTTGCCGCCGACCAGGGCTTCACCGCGTGGGAGGACAACGAAGCCGCTAGCCGCCCGGTCGCCGAACAGGTCGCGATGGCGAAGGCGCTGCAGCAGCGCGGCATGACGATGGGCGTGTTCGTAGCGTCGATGCCCAAATGGGTGCAATCTCGCCCGGTGCTCGGGGCGAATGACGATAGCGACCGCACCGCATTCCTCACCGATATCCGCGCGTCGATCGACGTCGCCAAGCGCTTGAACGCCAAATGGATGACGGTAGTCCCCGGCTTTCTCGATCGTCGGGTGCCGGTCGATATCCAGACCGGCCGGGTGATCGATACCATGCGCCACGCCGCCGACCTCGTCGCGCCGCACGGGCTGGTGATGGTGATGGAGCCGCTCAACACGTTGGTCGATCATCCAGGCGTGTTCCTGCAGACGGTGCCCCAGGGCTATGCGGTCGCGCGCGGCGTCGACAGCCCGGCGGTGAAGATCCTCGCCGATCTCTATCATGAGCAGATTCAGGCGGGGCATCTGATCCGAACGATGGACAGCTGCTGGAGCGAGATCGCCTATCTCCAGTTCGGCGACGATCCGGGCCGCAAGGAGCCGGGGACGGGCGAGATCAACTATGCCAACATCGTCCGCTGGCTCCGCGCGAAGCGGTTCTCCGGGGTGATCGGCATGGAACATGGCAATTCGGTCGAGGGTCGCGCGGGCGAGGCGCGCCTGCTCGCCGCCTATCGCGCGATCGACGCGGCATGAAGGGGAAGCATGTGAAACTCACTCTGCCGATTGCGGCACTGGCATTGACCGCGGCGAGCGAATCGGCCCCGGCGCAGGACAAGCCCGGCTTCCGCGACACCCCGACCATCCCCGGCACCCGCTGGAAGGTGCATGACGCCGATCGGCCTCACCCGACCGTCGTGACCCCGGCGGCGCAACCCGGCGGCGCGCCGTCCGACGCTGTCATTCTGTTCGACGGCGCCTCGCTCGACGCCTGGCAGGCCCAGCAGACGCCATGGACGGTCGCCGATGGCGCAGTCACGTCGCGCCCGCGCGCGGGCGGCGGCGAGAACGCACTGATCAGCAAGGCGAGCTTTGGCGACGTCCAGTTGCATCTCGAATTCCGCTCGCCGAACCCGCCCGAGAAAAGCTCGCAGGATCGGGGCAACAGCGGCATCTGGTTCATGCAGCGCTACGAGATCCAGATCCTCGACGGCTACAACAACCCGACCTATGCCGATGGCACGGTCGGCGCGATCTATGGCAGCACGCCGCCGCTGGTGAACCCGTCGCGGAAGCCGGGCGAATGGCAGAGCTACGACATCGTCTTCGAGCGCCCGCGCTTCGCCGCCGACGGCAAGCTGCTGCGCCCGGCCTATATCACCGCCTTCCTGAACGGCGTGCTGGTCCAGAACCGCCAGCCCTGGCTGGGCACCACCGTGTGGCGGCAGATCGCGAAGTACGAGGCACATGGCGATGCCGCGCCGATCCAGCTGCAGGATCACAATTCGCCGGTGTCGTTCCGCAACATCTGGGTGCGCCCGCTTCCGGAAGCCGCGGCGAGTCACGATCAGCAGGATGAGAAGAAATGAGACTTGACCGACGCGACGCGCTCGCCGGGATGGCGGCGATGTTCGGCACCGCGCTGTTCGCGCCGATCGCGCGTGCAGCGGCGGCGCAGGTGACGCCGATCAGCGACGGCCCGCCGAGCGCGCCGGTATTCAGCGCGGAGCAGCGCGCGCTGATGAGCGCGCTCAGCGAACGCATCATGCCGACCACCGACACTCCGGGCGCGATTGCGGCGGGCGTGCCGGAGTTCATCGAAAAGATGCTCGCCGATTGGGCGATGCCCGATGAGCGCAAGCCGATCCTTGCCGGGCTCGATGCGATCGAGGCACGCAGCCAGGCAGATTACCAGCTGGCCGCGGTCAAGGCGTCGCCCGAGCAGCAGGATGCGCTGCTGACGCTGGCGATGGAGGACAAGTTGCCAGGCGGCCTGAGCTTTTTCGACAAATTTCGCCAGCTCGTCATAACCGGCTATTTCACGTCGGAAGTCGGCCTCACGCAGGAGCGCGACTATCTGCCCGTGCCGGGGCGATATGATGGCGCGCACCCCTATTCCCCCGGCACGAAGGTGTTTTCCTCATGAAGATCGACCGACGCCAATGGCTGGCGGGCGGTGCCGCGCTCGCCACCACCCTCGCCGCAGCACCGCTGATGGCGCGCGGGACGCCCAAGCGACCGATCGGCTTGCAGCTCTATACCGTACGCGAGCTCTTCGCTCCCGACCCGATCGGTACGCTCGAGAAGGTGGCGGCGATCGGCTATCGCGAGGTCGAATATGGCGGCGGCGGCTATGACAAGATGGACCACGCCGCCTTGCGCAAGGCGATGGACCGGCTCGACCTGGTCAGCCCGTCAATCCATGTCGGGTACGACGCGATGGCCGCCGATCTCGGCGCCGTGGTCCGGATGGCGAAGACGCTGGGCGCCGACACGGTCGTCCTGCCGTGGCTGACTCCGGAGATGCGCGACCCGCAGGTGTTCAAGCGCGCGATCGGCGATTTCAACCGCTGGGCGGGGCAGTTCAAGGAGGCGGGACTGGGCTTCGCCTATCACAACCACGATTTCGAATTTACCGTGAAGGCAGAGGGCCGCAGCCTCTTCGACATGCTGGTTGCGGACGCCGATCCCGCGCTGGTCGGGATCGAGCTCGACCTGTTCTGGGCGATCGCTGCGGGCGAGGATCCCAAGGCGCTGATCGCCCGCCTGCCCGGACGCATCTACGCCTATCACGTCAAGGATCGCACCGCCGACGGCAAGATGGCCAGCGTCGGGGCCGGCACGATCGATTTCGCGGATATCTTCACGCTCAACGCGCAGGCGGGCGTCAAGCATCTCTATGTCGAGAATGATCAGGCCCCTGCGCCCTACCTGCCCGACATCAAGGCAAGCTTCGACCATCTGCGCCGGATCGGCGCGTAACCGGATTTAATGGGGGATCGGCATGGCCGACATGTTCGACGCGATCGTCATCGGCTCTGGGGTGAGCGGCGGATGGGCGGCAAAGGAACTGACCGAAAAGGGCCTGCGCGTGCTGATGCTCGACCGTGGCGTCATGGTCGAGCACGGCCAGGATTACGATTATGACGGCAAGCCCGCATATGAGATCCCCGCGCGCGACATGATGCCCAAGCATCTGATCGACAGCGATTATTTCATCGCGAAGAACGGCTACATCGCGCCCTCTTCGCAAAAATTCTACAATAACGACCGGCTCAACCCCTATGCCTATGGCGAGGGCGACAAATTCTACTGGATCCGCCCGGGCGCGTTCGGCGGCAAGTCGCTGATCTGGGGGCGCTGGAGCTTTCGCTGGAGCCCGGAGGATTTCGAGGCGAACAAGCGCGAGGGGATCGATGGCGAATGGCCGATCGGCTATGATGACCTCGCCCCCTGGTATGACTATGTCGAAAAGGTGGTCGGCGTATCGGGCTCGCGCGAAAACCTGCCGCAGCTCCCCGACAGCCTCTTCCAGCCGCCGATGCAGATGAACGTCGCGGAGAAATGGCTGAAGGAAAAGCTCGAAGCCAGTTCGCCGGGGCGCAAGCTGATCCCCTCGCGCCTGTCGAACTTGACCGAGGACAAGCCCGATCAGGGTCGCAGCAAATGCCAGTATCGCAACCAGTGCGGTCGCGGCTGCTCGTTCGGCGCCTATTTCTCGACCCAGGCTGTGACGCTGCCGGCCGCGCGCGCAACGGGGCGGCTGACGCTGCGTCCGGACTCGGTGGTCACCAGCCTCGACTATGACGCGCCGCGCCGCCGCGTGACCGGCGTGCGCGTCGTCGATGCCAAGACCAAACAGGTCGAGGTGATCCCGGCGCGGATGGTGTTCCTCTGTGCCTCGGCGATGGCGTCGAACCAGATCCTGATGAACTCGCGCGCGCCGGGCAGCGGCAAGAGCCATTTCGACAGCAGCGGCACGCTCGGCCGCTATGTCATGGACCATATCTTCCGCGTCGGCGCGGCGGGCGACATCCCGGGGTTCAGCGAATTCATCGAATATGGCCGGCGGCCGGGCGGGGTCTATATCCCGCGTTTCCGCAATGTCGGCGGCGAGGAAGGCGTGGGCTTCCGCCGCGGCTATGGCTATCAGGGCAGCGCACGGCGCGAGCCGGCCCCGCCCAAGGGCTTTGGCGCGTCGATGAAGCAGGGCATGCGCGACTATGGACCGTGGAAGTTCGCCATGGGTGCGTTCGGCGAATGCCTCCCCTATGAAGACAATCGCGTCAGCCTTCACGCCGACAAGGTCGACCGGTTCGGTGTTCCGCTGATGCGCTTCGACGTGCGGTTCCGGGAAAACGAGATTCGCATGATGGACGACGCGCGGGCCGAAGGCGAGAAGATGCTGCGGGCGGCGGGCCTGCTCAACGTGCACAGCTGGCGCGGCGAGCATGTGCCGGGCGACGCGATCCACGAGATGGGCGGCGCACGCATGGGCCATGACCCGCGCCACGCGGTGCTCAACAAATGGAGCCAAGCCCACGACGCTGCAAATCTGTTCGTGACCGACGGCGCGCAAATGGCGTCGGTGTCATGCGTCAATCCCTCGCTCACCTTCATGGCGCTGACGGCACGCGCGGCCGATCATGCAGTCAGGCAGCTAAAGGCCGGCGCGATCTAGGTTCAGCACCTATTAAATCGCTTGCCGATCGGATGTTCGATGGATTCATTCGCGGCGCTGAGGAGGCGTTGTTATGAGCGACCTGATTTGGTTGGCGGAGGCGCGGATGCGGCGTTAAAAAGCCGACCATTCCCGGCGTGACGTTGCCGATCGCCAAGCCCAAGCCGAAGGGCAAGGCGAAAGGCGGGTTACGCCGCGGGGAGGCTTATAGTCTGCTCAAATCGCTGGGCGGGCGGTTCGCGGCGGACACGACGCCGGGTCTCAATCTCGGCACGTTCACTTTTCCGACCCACCAGCGGCTCAATTTCCTGGACCGGGCACTCGACAGCGAAGCCCAGACACTCGCGAAAAACGATCTGTTCGGGTGGCGCTATCGATCGAGCTGGGGCGAGCAGGACGAACTATTTTCCACCGCCAGTACCCGCTTCTTCGTCCAGGGCCTCTTGAACAGCCTGCCGCGCGGTCAGATCGCCGACGATGTCTGGCAGCGCTGGACGACGTTCCGGCCGTTCCGACCGGCGGTCTTAGCGGGGGGCTGCAGGACCTGGCTGAACTTGCTGTCGCGCTCTGAAGCTCAGGGTACGAGCTTGTAGGTCCGCAGCGCATCGTTGACGAACACCGCGCGTGCTTCCGGTGCCAGCAGCGCGGTGCGGGTCGCGCGCCAGCGGCCGATGGGGGAGGCGGGATCGTCGCGCGGGCCGAAATCGCGTTCGACCTTGGGCGCGTCGAGCTGGCCCAGCTTCGCCCAGTGCATCGAATAGTCGATGCCGTTCAGGTCGAATTCCGTGCGGATCTTCATCGCGCCGGTCTTGGTAAATACGCCCCAAGCGCGCGCTTCATCGGGCACTTCATCGGGCAGGGCATCCGGCAAATTGTCGGACAATCCGTCGATCTCGATCACCGCAGTCTCCTCGAAACGGGTGAAGGCGAGCGTGCCGGACGGGCGGGTGACGAACCGTATCGTATTGAGGAAGGCAGGCTCCAGATCGCGTGCCGCCGACAGGATCAGCGGCAGTGCCCGGCCCACCTCGTCCCGCCGGATCGCATAAGAGGCATTGTAGAGCGCGCCGGGAGCGTTCCCGGTGACGACATCGCGATGCAGATGTTCCCACCCCAGCGCGGGAGAGGCCGGCGTGATCGGAAGCGTGAAGGCGCCATAGAATTCGCGGACAAGGCCCTTGTAGTAGCTGAACGCCGAAAAGCCTTCCGGCCACAGACCATGGGCCTCCGACTCGGATTTGCGTCGCACAAGCTCCTTCGCGAATCCGGCGATCGAATCTCCCGCGTGCGGCAGCGGCGTTCCATCGCCGCCATCGGGCGGAAGCAGCCCGGGTGGGGCGATGAAGTACATCAGATGGATCGCGTCGCGCGTGCCGTCATTGTCGAACGGATCGATCGTCACTTCGTAGAATGCGGGATCGTCATCATGGCCGAGCTGTGCTGCAATCTCGCGGAACCGCCCCTGTTCGACCTGCGCTTCCCAGTCGGGCCAGAGCGGGTGAACCACGGCCAGAACATTGTAGCTGTGATAAGGCGCGAGCCGCAGCGCGACGCCGTTGACGATCCCCATGCCGCCCAGATGAATCAGCGCATCGTCGAACATCGCATCGGAGCGGATGATGCGGGTCGCGAAGCGGGATGCCGCCGCGCCACTCAGCACCGGCGCCCGCGCTGGCTCGATCCACACCGATTCCTTCTCCCCCGTGATGAGGTGCATCCCCATCACCATGTCCTGAAGCCCGCCAAAGCCCAGCCGCGAGCCATGGCTGGCGGTGCCGAACCCGCCCGCGACCGTCGGGCCGAGATGGGTGCCGCTGGTCATGATCGAGCGCCGCGGGCTCAGGTTCTTGGCCCATTCGACGAGGCAGCGCAGCGTCGTGCCGCCGCGAACAAAGGCGACGTCCTCCGGCGCGTCGCTGCAATCGGGATGAAGGTCGGCGGCGGTGGCGCGGGTGCAGCCCTGCAGGCCCGTCAGGTCGAGTTCGCGCCGGTTGCTTCCGGCCAGCGGCGCGAAGCTCCACGCGCGGCCGATCATCCCCGCGGCGACGCGATCTTTCACGGCCTTGGCGATATAGTCGTGCAGCGGGCCGCGGGTCGCGCGGAACAGCTCGGGGCCGCTCAGCGGCGAGCCCTTCGCGCAGCATCCTTCCTCCTCGCGATCGAAGATGCCGTAATCGTCGATATCGTTCGTGAGCGTAAGGTGGTAGTTCTGCCAGTCCTTGCGGGTTTCGTAAGTGATGCGCGCCATTCCGCCCTCCCGTCGATCCAATGCGACCAGCGTTGGGCAAGTCGCGGACCGGCGCAATTGCGAATTGATCCGTCACGGCAGGATCGTTCACTTTTCACGAGTCTCGAACGGTTGCCGGACTCTTTGATCGCGCGGCCTGCCGGTCTTGCGCAATTTGGAGTTGTTTCAGCGCAGCTGAAGCCGAACCTAGCGCCGTTCGGCGCTGGCTGCTGCCCGTTGTTGCACGCCGTTCAGCTCGGCGAGAATCATCGCGCGCAGCCCGGGGTCCTGAAAAATCGCCAGCGTATCCGCAGCCGTCCCACCCGCTTCCTCCAGCCTCGCCAGCGCGTCGCGCGCGGTCCCCCAATCGCCCCGCCGCGCCGCCGCCACCGCGAGCGCGGCGATCGTCACGGGATAATGCGCGATGTGGATCGCCGCCTCGCTAAGCATCGCGAAGGCGGCATCATTGTCGCCCTCGAACAGATTGGCGATGCCGATGCCGGTCAGCGCATAGGCGCGCACCCCCGATGCCGGGTTGATCCGGAGCGCGAGTTCCAGCCGCTCGCGCGCCCGCGCCGCGCGGCCGGTGGCGATATCGACCCAGCCGCCCCAGAACAGGGTCGGCTGGTGCGCAGGTAGCAGCGACAGGGCATGGGCGATGATCCGGTCGGCCAGCGCCAGGTCGCCGCCGATGCTGATCAGCGTCCCCGCGACATAGCCGAGCGATTCGACATTGTCGGCGCCATGGCGCAGCGCATTCTGATACTGGATGATCGCCCGCCGCCGGGTCGCGGCTGGATCGCCGGTCCAGCGAAAGGCGAAGGCGACCCCGTTGCAAAAGGCCGCAAGCCCGGCGGAGAGCGGACAGGCCGGATCGGTGGCCGTCAGCGCGTCGGTCAGCCGCAGCGCTTCGAGCACGGGTTCGCGCTCCCAGCTACGGAACAGCGCATTGGCGCGCCAATAGAGTTCGTAGCTGTCATGGCCGAGTTGCGGCTGGCGCAGGATGCGGTGACGTTCGGCAAGATCGATCTGGGTCCATATCTGCGGCGCGGCCATCGTCGCTACCGCCTCCTGAAGCGAAAACAGGTCGTCGCGGCGCCCTTCGGTGCTCCAGCTCCAAACCTGAAGCCCGCTCTGCCCGTCGAGCAGGCTGACCGAGGTGCGCAGCCGGTCGCCCGCCTCGCGGATCGTGCCGTCGAGCAGATAGCGGACACCGAGCTGACGGGCGATCTCGACATGGGTCAGTCGCCGCTGGACGAGCACCGCCGCCGAACTGGTCGAAACGACGAACAGCTGGGGAAACTGGGTCAGGGTCATGCCCACCTCATGCGCGATCCCCTGGCCCAGCCAGTTGGCCTCTTCCGGGCGGCCGAGATGGATGAAGGGGAGCACGGCGACCGACGGCTTGGGCGGGAGCCGGGGCGGGTGGGCGCCGAGCAGTTCGGATTGCGGGGGCAATGGCGCGCCGAACACGCTATGCGCATCGGCCAGTGGGGTCGCCGCCTGGGGGAACGCCACCTGGCGGAGCGCGTCCAGCCGTGCCCGCTGATCGCGCAGCCAATCCTCGAACTCGTCGCAGCCGCGCAGGTCGATCCCTTCCAGGAAATCGCTGCGCTCGTCCCCCGCTCGCGCGGTCGCCCCCATCGCCAGCGACAGCAGGTCGATGTCGATCCGGTCGAGGTCGAGCCGGATACGCTGCGTCGAGCGCGTCAGAAGGTCGCCCGCGTCATGCGCCTCCAGCAACTGGTGGAGCGTCGAAAGCTCGCGGCGCAGGCTCGACTGGGCCTGGGGCGTGTCGCGCGATCCCCAGAGCATCGAATAGAGCCACACCCGGGTGCGCTCGCCATCGGGCGCGACGGCGAGCAGGGCAAGCAGGGCGATGGCCTTCTTGCTGCTGATCTCCATCCGCACGCCCGCAGGCGTGAAAAAGCCGAATGGCCCCACGAGCTTCAACGAAAACCGAGCGCCTCCGTCCATCGATCATCCCCCAGGATGGACAGCATCAAGACCACGATCCTTATCACCAAGCGCGCGCGAATGAACCGTTTTTCACGCTTCTGCGACGCTTCTTCCGCGCGTTGCGCGCGGTCAGCGCGGACAAGGGCTGCATGTGAGCAGGGAGACGCCGCGATGTTGAGTTCGTTGAACCATGGACAGAATGCCGGGCCGATCCCGCCCGCCGCGGCGACGAGCGAGCGGGCGCCCGCCTCCGCCGTCCTCGCCTATGCCGGGTCGCGCGATCGGATGACTGCCCGCGGGGCCTCCGGAGCCGATGCGTTCGGCTATCTGTTCGATGTCGCGGGGATCTCCCGGATCGCCAATCCGTTCGACGCGCTGGGCGCGGTCGGCGCGGGGATGACGGCCGGGGCTGGTCTGCCTGGACCATCGGGCCTTGCCGCGATCCTCACCTATTTCGGCCAGTTCGTCGATCACGACATCACCGCCAACACCGACCGCGACCCGGCATCGCTGCCCCGCTTCGCGATCGGCACGCCGCAACTCACGCTCAATGCGCGCAGCGACGTGCGCGCCCAGCTGGGCAATCTGCGGCGCGGCACGCTGCGGCTCGACAGCGTCTATGGCGACGGCATGGCGATCGATGCCAAGCTGCGCGACGGCGCGCAGATGCGGATCGGGCAGACCGATGGCGGCGCGCCCAATGATTTGCCGCGCTTCGGCGCGATGGTCGATGCCGGGGTCGTGCGCGCCGACGAGCTTCCCGACACCAGCGCGATGCACAGCGATTTCGGGCCGGTCGACCCGCGTCGCATGGCGTTCATCGCCGATGGGCGCAACGACGAGAATCTGGTGGTGGCGCAGCTGCACCTCGCCTTTCTGCGCTTCCACAATGCGATCGCGGACCGGCTCGCGGGCAGCGACGACGAACGCTTCGCCCGCGCGCGCCAACTGGTGCAATGGCATTATCAATGGCTGGTGGTCGAACGCTATCTGCGCGCGATCTGCGATCCGGCCATGCTCGATGCGGTACTTGCGGGCGGGGCGCAACGCTATCGCGACTTCGCGACCGGACATGGCGGGGCGTCGGGCGATCATGCGCCGATGCCGATCGAATTCAGCGTCGCGGCATTCCGCTTCGGCCATTCGATGATCCGCCCGGGCTATGTCTTCAACGCAGATTTCCCGCGCGCCTCGCTCAACCAGCTGTTCCAGTTCACCGGGCGCGGCGGGCTGGGCGGGCCGGAGGTGCTGCCCGATATCTGGGTGATCGACTGGAACAATTTCATCGACGACCAGCCCGCCAATCTTCAGGCACTGGCGATTGACGCCGCGCTCGCCCCGGCGCTGGGCGATCTGGTCAATGAGGATCTGCCGCATCTGCGCTCGCTGGCGCAGCGCAATCTGCGGCGCAGCTACGTGCTCAACGTTCCGACCGCGCAGGCGATCGCCGCGCAGCTGGCGGCGCAGGGTGTGGACATCGCGCCGCTGGCGCACGCCGAACTCGTCTCGGTTCCCGGCGGCGTCGCGCTGGAACAGCATGGCTTGGCGGAGACGACGCCGCTCTGGTTCTACATCTTGGCCGAGGCGGAGAAACGCGGCGGGGGCAAGCGGCTCGGTCCGCTCGGCTCGCTGATCGTCGCGGAGACATTGGTCGGGCTGCTCGTGGTCGACCCCGAAAGCTACTGGCACGCGGGCGCGGGTGGCGCCCGCTGGCATCCGGCCGATGCGGGGCTCGACGCACCGATCGACAGTTTTCAGGCCATGCTGGCCTTTGCGGGAGTGTTGTGATGCGCCGGACCCTGATGGGCGCCGTCATGGCGTTGATGCTGACGAGTGCCGCCCAGGCGCAGACCGATGGCGGGACCGACGCCGCCGCGCTCGAACGCGCGAAGCTCGACCTTGAGTTCGCGAAGCTCCGGCTGGAGCAGGGCAAGCTCGAAAAGGAAGTGATGCAGGCGCAGATCGATGCCCTTGGCTTTTCCAAGGCCGAGGGCAAGACGACGCTGGGTGCCGATGCGGGCAAGCTGGAGGGCTGGATGCTCGCCAGCCGCGCGGTGGACGAGGCGGCCGCGCAGATTGGTGAAAAGGCGGTCGCGGCTGTGACGGCACAGCAGGACGGGGCGAAGGCCGACGCCAAGCCGCGCAAGATAACGCTGCTCGGCGCCACCGAGAGACTCGATTTGTCGGCGGCGGTTGCCGTCACACGCGAAATGCAGGCCATCACTCAGGCGCTGGAAGGCGTCGCACAAAGCTATTGCAGTACGACTGAGGTTCTGGTCGAGTCAGGGAAATCTGCGGGGTTGCCCGTGCCCGCCATCATCGGCGCGGCGCTCTCGCTGCTGCGCACGGATACCGAAATCAGCGGCTTCACGGTGGCCGCAGCGGAAGCGCCGCTGATCGATGCGGTCGTCGGAAAGCGGACGGATAAGATTCAGTGGGTGATGCCCCGGGAAGTGGCTCTTGCGGCAGCGGACGGCGCCGTGGTCAAGGCGTTCGATGCGTTGCTTCTGCAGCGTGAACAGACAGCACTTTGCCGCAGTCAAGTCGCTGCCGGGGCGACGACCGATGCAGAAAAGAAGGCGGCGGCGCCCAAGCTCGCCGCGCTCGATGCGATGGTGGCGCGCGCCGATGCCTTTTCCGTGCGCGTCAGCGCGCCGCGCGAGGGTGGAAGTAGTGAGTTGGCCGCAGCGGCGATCGCTGAAACGCTGACCAAGCACGACGCCGGGTTGCTCGCGTTGCGACTGAATGTGAGCCAGGCCGGGGGGACGCTGTTGAAACGCGCGAACCTCTGGACGGCGCTTGGCGCGCCTGCGGTCGGGATTACCGGCGGGCTGGTGGTCAGCTGGCGGTTGTTCAATCCAGCGGACGGATCGGTACGTGGCGGCGGCGTGATCGTCTGTCGCACTGCCCTGACCAATCTCAATGCGATTCATGCGGGGCGCACGGATGCGCCCAGCTGTGACTGGACCACTTCGACCGCGCAATGACCGTAAGCGCTTGCCTGCCGCGCGGGCGCATGGCGAGATGGATTCAAGGGGGAAAGACGATGCTGAAATGGATAGGCCTGCTGGGTGCCGCCGCGCTGCTGCCCGCTTGTGCGACGCGCGGGACGCTGGACATCGAATGCGCGGAGGCAGACCTCAAGCGGACCGCGCTTGAACCATCTCAACTGGTACAGGATATCCAGAGCGGAAAGCCGGTCGCCGAAACTCTGAGCGTGAAACGTGAGGACGGAACGTCGCTCGCGTCGAAATCCGCCGCGCAGGTCGCAGAAGAGGCCGCGCTGGTGAATGCGTTCGTGACCGCCGGGGGGGAACCTCGCCACAGCCTGTTGCTGTCCGGGGGGGGCCAATGGGGCGCCTACGGCGCCGGATTCCTCGCCGCGCTGGAAGAGGGCGGCAAGATGCCCGATTTCGAACGGGTCACCGGGGTCAGTACGGGGGCGCTCCAGGCGCTGTTCGTGGGGGCATTGAACGATTCGGATCTTGGTCCGCAGGAGCGCAAGAAGCTCACCGGCCTTTTGATGGCAAGCTATCGCCCCGCCGCCGAGCGCGAGATCGTCTATCGCCACGGATGGAAGGGCTGGGCCGTGATCAGCGGCTCCTTCGCCGGACTTACGCCACTGCGCGACCGCATTTATGGGCGACTGTGCGACAGCGCGACCGAGTGCCCGTTGATCCGTCATCTCGCCAACAGCACTACCGAAGTGCTGGTGGGCTATGTCGGCGCCAGCGATGGGGTCTTCTATTATTCGAATATCACCGAAATCGCCCGAATTGCGTATCCTGACGGTCGAAATCCCGGTCCACCCGGCGCATTGAAGAGGGCAAGGCAGTGCATTGCCGGTGCGGCGCTCGCTTCGGCGGCGATGCCCGTCTTCTTTCAGCAGGTTCGCATCGGTTCGGGCGCGGACTGGAAGACCTATTATGACGGCGGGGTCCGTCAGTCGGTGTTCGAGGCGAATGCCGCCGAACGGGTCGATCGGGTCGTCACGCTGATGAAGGAGAGGCGGGAGCAGGAGATCAAGGCGCAGCTAAACAGCAGCGACAAGGACCGCGTCGCGTTGAAAAGCCTCACGAATGCCGAGCTTCCCGCACTCTATGTGCTCCGCAACGGCCCAACGGTGCTGATCCGCAAGCATGAGGATGCAGCCTTCGACCGCAAGGGTAACGCGCTCGACACGGCGTTGCGCGCGCAGACCATTTTAGTCAACCAGCTGGAGGTGCAGTCGATCGCGGACCTACGGCTTGCCCACCCTAAAGGGTATATCTGGCTACGCACCGCCGATGGGTTCGATCGCAAGCCGGAAACGGACGGCGAGATAGGGTCGTCACCGCCGCGGTCCCGGACGCCCGACGAGGTCGTAGAAACCAGGCCGTGCGTGAAGAACCCGCCCGAGGCGATGTTCTCCCCCAGCTTCATGGGTTGCCTGATGCGCTACGGCCGGGAGCATGGTGCCAAGGGCAACTGGATTCGCCTGTCCGAGCTCGACCTGAAGCCCAGGGCGGAGTCCGGCCAATGATCCCGCCCCTCGTCGATCGCCGCGCCGTTCTCGCCACGGGCGCCGCGCTCCCCCTGCTGGCATCCTGCGGACCGGCGGCGCTCGGGAAGAAGCCGTCGGCGCGTCGCGCCTATGCCGACACGCATGTCCATCTGTTCAACGCGCACGACCTGCCGATCGGCATGTTCATGGTCGAGATACTGTTCGGCCAGGGAGATGCGCCGCCCTTCCTCAAGGCGATCGTGGATTATCTGCTGCGCGGCGTGCAGAAATTCGCCGATTCCGCGACGGCGGAGCGTCGCCGGATCGAGGGGGGCGCGGCCTTGGCCAAAAGCGTCGGGACGCTGAGCCCCGAGACGTTCGGCGCGGATATCGCCTATTGGGCGACACGCGATCCCGGCGCGGAGAAGGACGCGAATGCGGAGTTGCCCTTGTTCGCGAACGAAGGCGAACGCGACGCGGCCTATGCCGAATTGATCGAGGCGGTCGTCGCCGATTCGCGCGGAACCTCGCTCGACAAGGTGCGCAAACGGATGGGCGAGGGGCCTGGCGCGCCCGTCGCAAAGGCGGAAATTCAGCGCGCCTTCGCCGATCTGGCGCGCCGGGCCGAGAATAGCGACCTTCCGCCCCCAGGGACGAAGCTGTTCGATGGCGGCGCCAGTATCAAAAAGTCTGGCGGCGTGCGCTGTGACAGCGGCTGTTCCGATACCGGGTTCAGCAGGTCGATCGGAGCGATCATCCGTTATTTCGGCTGGGGCTATCTGATGCTCAAATCTCGCGAGCATCATCTGACCAAATATCTTGCGCTGGCCGCGGGGCAGCGCGAGCAGCCGACGCTGATCCTCAATCATCTGGTCGATTATGATGCGTGGCTGGGCGTTCCGCCGCGTCGGGGATCGGCGCATGTCGAGCAGGTCGCGGTCGCCCATGCGCTCGCCGGCAAATATCGCACGGGCGGTCGGCGCCGCCCGGGGGTGGAGATCGTGACCTTTGCCGGGTTCTGCCCGCTCAAACACGCGCTTGAAGCGAAGGCGGGCCTGCCCCGTGCGCTCGATGCGATGCTGGCGCTGGGCCGCGACAAGGTGGCCGGGTTCAAACTCTATCCGCCGATGGGCTTTCGACCTTCGGGCAACAAGGAACTGCGCAACGACGCCTTCGATCCGCGCTCGCGCTATCGGGCCGCGCATTTCCGTCGCTGGCGCGCGGCGCTGGCGGGGCAGGGGGGCGGCAAGGAGATCGGATCGGCGATCGACGCCGCGCTGGAGGAATTCTACACGACCTGCGCGAAGCAGGGCATTCCGGTCATGGCCCATGCAGGGCCGGGAATGCAGGCGGGGCCGGATTTCGGCCAGCGCGCCAATCCACATTTCTGGATCGACGTGGCGGAGCGGCACAGGCTGCGAATCAGCCTGGGCCATCTGGTCAACAGCGCGGAGGATTTCGTCTGCGCTCTGCGGGCAGGCGGGGACCCACCCAAATGCGTCTGGGCGCTACATGCGGGCAGGACGCTGCTCGATCCGACCAATTCCGCCCTTAAGGCGACGGTCTATGGCGACCTGGCCTTCATGCCCGAGCTGATCGAGAGTCCGGCGCTGGCGGTCGAGTTCTTCAAAGGGCTCCACGCGGTGTTTGGCGTGAAGGATCCCGCCTTGACCCGGATCACTTATGGCAGCGACTATATCATGCTCGGAACGATGAAGGATTATGACGAACATCTGAGCGTCATGCGCGCCGCGATGGCGAAGGCGGAGTATACGTCCGAGCAGGTCGAGAATATCCTGGTCAACAATGCGCGGCGGTTCCTGAGCGGATAGGCGTGCCTATTCCAGCGCCTCGAACCGGAAATTGGCGAATTTCGCAGTTCCCGTTCCCGCCGAATAGAGGCCGGGGCGCAGCATCAGAAAGCCGCCGCGAACATTGTGGTGATATCCCGAAACCTCCATGCCCCGATCGAAGCGGTGCCAGGTCTTTCCGCCATCGCCACTGGTATCATAGGTCACGATGTGGCGGTCGTTGGTCACGCGCATCCGCATCCTGCGCCCACGGGGATTGGCGGGGCGGGCGCGTTCGATGCCGTATTGGTGGGTGACGAAGCGCTCGCCGTCAAAGCCGAGCCCGCAATAGAGCTTGTCGTCGTAGAAGAGGATCAGGCCCGCAGTGCCGCCTGGCCCGATCTCGATATCGCATTCGAAGCGATAGCCGGGGTCCCCCGCGATCAGCAGCAGCGGCGATGAACTGGACGGCGCGGTGCCGCGCGCGTCGAGGTGCAGGACATTGTTTGCGACGCGGGCGCGGCTGCGTTCGTCGGGCGCGGGGCGGAAGAAATTCCATTTGGTGCCGAGCGCGAGGGTCGCGAAATCGTCCGACAGGGCCATGCCGTGCGGGCCGGTCTTTTCGCCGCCTTTGGGCTTGGCAATCGGCTGCGACAGATCGCCGCCCTTCATGCGAAACCAGCCGTCGTCGGTCCACTCGACCGGATCGAGCAATGTCTGACGCCCCAGCGTCCAATAGCCGTTCTCATAGCCGTGATAGACGCTCCACCAGTCGCCCCCCGGTCCTTCGACCAGCGTCGCATGGCCACGCGACCACCATTTTTCCCGCAGGGAGGTCGTGCGGACCAGCGGGTTGTGGGGGCAATTCTCCCACGGCCCGTGGATCGATTTCGAGCGCGCGGCAATGACCATATGTCCGGTCGGCGGACCGGCCGTGCCTCCCACTGCGGTAATCATGTAGAACCAGCCATTGTGACGGGTGATTTTCGGCCCTTCAGGCGCGAACCCCTCGACGATCCAGTCCCGGGGATAGCGCCACGGGTCATAGACATGTTCGGGCTCGCCGATGCGGCGGAGTCCATCATCGGACAGGCGCACCCGGTCGCCGCCCGACAGGAACAGCCAGCGCGACCCATCCTCCCCCACCGCATGGCCGGGATCGATATGGTTTGGGAGGCCCAAATCGATCGGATCGCTCCACGGCCCCTCGATCCGGTCGGCCCAGATCACCCAGCTGGTGTTCGGCCCCTTGGTCGGAATGTAGAGGAAATAGCGCCCCTCATGCTTGCACAGCTCCGGCGCCCAGACCGATCCGATAGTCTTCGTCAGCGCCGCGCCGACCGGCTGCCAGTTGATGAGGTCGCGCGCGTGCCAGATGACGAGGCCGGGGTATGAGTCGAAGGTCGAGAAGGTCATGTAATAATCCTCCCCGTCCTTGAGGATCGTCGGATCGGGATGGTCGCCCGCCATCAGCGGGTTGAGGAAGCGCCCGTCGCCAAGGTCGGGGACACGCTGATTGTCGAAGCCGCGCTTCCAGTCGGGCGCGGGGCCGGTTGCGGACGTCTGCGTCGCGGCGAATGCGCCGGGTGCCACGCTAATCGCGCTGCCGAGTGAGGCTGCGCCGATAAGGTCGCGGCGGTTCATACGCATGACGATTTCCTTTTTGTTCAAACGAGGAGTCCGCCCGCCCAGGCGAGGAACAGGTCGGGCCAGGCGGCGACGGGCTTGCCCAGCGTCTTGCGCAGGCCAAAGCCATGGCCGCCATGGGCGAAGAGATGGGTTTCCACCGGTACGCCCTTTGCCCGCAACGCCGCGCGCAGCCGCAGGGCATTCTCGACCGGGACGACATCGTCATCCTCGGCGTGAAGCAGGAAGACTGGCGGGGCATTGGCCGGGACGTTGAGGTGGGGCGAATGCGCCCGTTCCAGTGCGGCATCCGCGCTCGCGCCGATCAGCAGCGTGCGCGATCCGGGATGGGCATTCGGCGCGGTCATGCTGATAACCGGATAGATGGGCGCTGCGGCGACGGGCCGCGCGGGTTGGCGGTCGGCGGCATCGACGGGAGCATACACGCCCGCGTCGAAGCGGGTGAGCAGATCGGCGCAGAGATGACCGCCCGCCGAAAATCCCATCGCGGCAACCCGCTGCGGATCGATGCCATAGTCGCGAGCCCGGTGACGGATCAGCCGCATCGCACGCTGCGCATCGGCCAGCGCCACATTGGGTCCCGCGGCCCAGCCTTCGCCTGGCAGGCGGTAGAAGAGGACGAAGACGGTGAAGCCGCGGGCGGACAGCCAGCGGCCCATCTCATACCCCTCTTTGTCGATGACGATGTGGCGATAGCCGCCGCCGGGGGTGATCATCACCGCCGCACCATTTGGGCGGTTCGGACGGAAAACGACCATGCGCGGACGGGTGATACCCAGCACCGCGCGGTCGGTCAGGTCGCGGTCGGTGCTGCGCTCAATGACGGTTTCGACCGGCGGGGACACAGGCAGACCCGGTGCGCCGTTCGGCCAAAGATCGATCGTTTCGACGGGATCCGGAAGCCCCGCCGGTCCCGGCTGTCCGGTAGAGGGCGGGGCCGTCTGCGCGGTGGCGGCGGACGCGACCAGTACCGCGCCGCCGCCAACGGTTGCAAGAAACGCACGCCGACCGGGCTGAAGGAGAGTCTCGATTCGGTCGGTCATGCGTTCCTGCGTCCTCACATCTTGATCCGCGCACCCACCAGGATCGTGCGGCCGAAATGGTTGTTTTCATAGTTGCGGCGCGTGCCGATATCGACCCAGCGTTCGCGATAGGCATCGGTCAGGTTCGTGCCCTCGACCGACAGTTCCAGATAGTCGGTCACCTTGTAACGCACCGAGGCATCGACATTGGTGATTGCCGAATAGCCCTCAAAGATGTTGCCGGTGCCCGAACCCGCATCGGTGAACGGGCCGCGATAGGAGACCGATGCGCGCGCGCTGAACTTGCTGTCCTCGTAATAGAGCGTCGCGTTATATTGGGTCTTCGAGAGGCCGTAGAGCGTGTTCTCAAGCGTGACGGCCTGCAGCCCGCCGCCCGGAGTGACCGCTGGACCTTGCTGGGTATAGGTTGCAGAGCTGTCGACGAAGGTCGCATTCACGATGCCGCCGAAGTTCGAAAGGAAGCCCGGCAGGAAGGTGAACGGTGCCTGGAGCGCAAGTTCGATGCCCTCCAGCGAAGCGCCGGTGCCGTTGCCGGTGGTCGCGATCGTCCAGATCGGCTGCGATTGCAGCGACGGGTCGAGCGCGGCGGGCGAGGAGGGGACCAGCACCGACGGCGATAGGCCGGTTTCGGTGAAGGTGCCGGTGCGGGTGATGCCGACCGGGAAGCTCGCTACGTCCTTCTTGAACAGTGCGACCGAGGCGATTGACTGCGGCGCGAAATACCATTCGAGCGCGACGTCGAAATTGGTGGCGCGGAACGGGTCGAGGAACGGATTGCCACTGGTCACGCGATAGTTGAACCCGTCTGCCGAACCGCCCGGCGTCAGATTACCGAGCGAAGGACGGGTCATCACCTTGGCGATTGCGCCACGGATGATGATGTCGTTGGTCGGATACAGCGCGAGGTTGAAGGAGGGCAGCCAGTCCTCATAATCGCGTTCCACGGTCACCACGACGCCGCTGTTGATGCCATAGGAGGACTGGTCGGTGCGGACATAACGGATACCCGCATTGAGCGCGTAATCGAGGCCAAACAGCGCGCCCTTGGCATCGAACTGGAGATAGGCGCCCTTGGTCTCTTCCTCGACACCGCGATTGTTGCCGGTGTCGACGCGCAAAGCGCGATCGTAGAGGCCGGTATAGGCGGCCGCCGCGTCGAGGTTGGGGATCACCCACGACGTGCTGGTACCTGCCGGGGCGCCCGATCCGTTGAGGTTGAATATCTCGGACAGCGCCGGGGTGACCTGGAAGCCATAGACCGCCGTCGGGCCGAATACCGTGTTTGCCGAGCAGGTGATCGTGCCCAGCACCAGATCGGTGCCGCCGTTGCCGCACACCGCCGTATCGCGGGTGAAGGCGTTGATATCGTAGTTATACCGGCGCCACACCGCGCCCGTCTTGACCGTGAAATTCTCGGTCACGTCCCACTCGGTGCGCAGCTGCGCGGTGCGGAACTGGTTCAGCACGTTCGACGGGCGGTCGCGGATCTCGGCGAGCTGGAAATTCGCCGGATTGGTCGGATCGGTCCCGAAGGTCAGCGTCGGGAACTGCATGTTGGTATAGTCGTAGCTGTAGTTCTGGGCATCGCGATCATCGAACACGATCGTCGTCTCGACCGGAACATCGGCATTCGAGCGCGAATAACCGCCCAGCAGGGTGAAGCGGAAATTGTCGCCAATATCCTGATCCCAGCTGCCGCCGATCTGGTAGAATTCGGTCTGCGTCTGCTTGAGATAATGTTCGGTGCGGACCCAGGCGTCGTTCAGCGTCGCGCTGATCATGTTGCCGTCGCCGTCATAGACAGGGTCGACGACATCGATCGAGCGTTCGTTTGAGCGCAACAGCACCTCACCCCACTTCTCCCGACGGTCCGCCGAGAATTTTGAATAAAGACCGTCGATCGACACCTTGGTCGCGTCGCTCGGTGACCATTGCACGCTGCCGGTCAGCCCCAGTCGCTCGCGATAATGGCTGATCTCGCCATAGCGGGGGATGCGGGGATGGAAGGCAGTGGCGGCCTGGTCGCACACTGCGCTCGGGATATAGGTGCCGCCGCGGTTTGCGGTGGTCCAGCACGGGGTCCCATCGACCGAATCGAAGCGCGCCTGTGCCCAGCGGACAGTGTTGTTGCCGATCTCGCGCGTGGTCGTCTTCTGATAGGCGGCCGAGACGGAGGCGCCGAAGCTGCCATCGGGTGACTTCCAGCCGATCAGCCCGGCAAAGCGCGGCCCCCAGGTTTCGGCGAGGTCGTTATAGCTGCCCTGCGCCGACGCGGCGAAGGTCAGGCCCTGCTTGCCCGCCAGCGGGTTGCCGGTGTTGAGATCGACCACCGCGCCCAGCGACCCTTCGTCCAGATCCGCCGACGCGGTCTTGTGGACGACGATCGAACTGAACAGTTCCGACGCAAAGACGTTGAAGTCGAACGCGCGGTCGCGGTTGGACGAGGCGCCGTCATGGCTGGTGGTGATCGTCTCCAGCCCGTTGACGCGGACGCGGGTGAATTGCGAACCCAGACCGCGCACGGTGATCGCGCGCCCTTCGCCGCCGTCACGCTGGATCGAGATGCCCGGAATGCGCTGGAGCGATTCTGCCAGATTCTGGTCGGGGAATTTGGCGATGTCCTCGGCGACGATCGCATCGACCGCAGCGACCGAATCGCGCTTCACGTTGAGCGCGGCGTCGAGCGAGGCGCGGAAGCCGGTGACGACGATTTCCTCGCCCTCGGCAGGCGTCGGCTCGGCGGGTGCATCCTGCGCCTGCGCGGCGGTGGCGATGACTAGGACGGAGGCGGCGGCCATGAAGCGCGCACTGCCACGGCGAAGAGTAAACCGCATCGAATATTCCCCTCTCAAGTCGGTGCCTATGACACCGGTAGCTTTCTCGCCCGAAACGCTAAGCAACGGGCCGAATCACTCTCTGGAGAGGTGCCGAAGCCGCGATTCGCGGCAAATTTCAGCGCCATCCTCCCCGTTTTCTGCCGTGTTCTCACGGTCGCGCACCAGATTTGTCTCTTAGAGAAACCGGTGTCATAAGGACATTGTTCCGGAATTGGCGCCGTGTCAAGAAGGCGCAGACAGGAGAGACTATGCGAAACTGGTTCCCGCTGGCCCTGATGCTGGCCGCCCCGGCGGCCGCATCCCCCACCCTTCAAAAGGCTCCGGAGGCGCCCGTTACCGCCACCGCTTTTCCTGGCGCACAGGGCTGGGCCGCGACCACGCAGGGCGGGCGCGGCGGGCGGATCATCCGCGTCACCAACCTCAACAGCGACGGACCGGGCAGCCTGAAGGCGGCGATCGAGGCCAAGGGGCCGCGCATCGTGGTATTCGAGGTCGGCGGCGTGATCGACATGGGGCTGAAGGGCTGGGACATCACCGAACCCTATCTCACCATCGCCGGCCAGACGGCGCCCTCGCCGGGCATCACGCTGATCCGCGGCGGGTTCGACGTGAAGACGCATGACGTGATCCTGCGTCACATCCGCATCCGGACCGGGGTCGACGGGCAGGCCAAGCGCTCGGGTTGGGAAGTCGATGCGCTGTCCACGGTCGGCGCCTACAATGTCATCGTCGATCATTGCACCATGACCTGGGCGCTCGACGAGAATCTGTCGGCCAGCGGCCCGCGCTTCACCGGTGAAACGGTTGCGGAGTGGCGCAAGGGGACCAGCCACAACATTACCTTCAGCTATAACCTGCTCGCCGAAGGTCTGGCCGATGCCAGCCATCCCAAGGGCGAGCACAGCAAGGGATCGCTGATCCACGACAATGCGACCGGCATCCTGATCTACCGCAACGTCTATGCCCATAATGTCGAGCGCAGCCCGCTGCTGAAGGGCGGGGTCCATGCCGCCGTGGTCAACAACCTGATCTACGACCCCGGCAAGCGCGCGGTGCATTACAATCTGATGGCGCTCGAATGGGCCGGCTATCCCTATCAGCAGGGCGAATTGTCGGCGGTGGGCAATGTCATGCGCGGCGGACCCTCGACCGATGAGGGGCTGCCCTTTCTGATGCTCGGCGGCGATGGCGACCTGCGCTATCACGGGCGCGACAACATCGCGGTGGACAAGATGGGCAAGCCCCTGCCGATGTTCGGTCGCTATGGCGAGACGCGCGCCAAGCTGATCGAGGCGAAGACCCCTGTAATCTGGCCTAAGGGGCTGCCGGTACTGCCGTCGCGCGATGTCGAGACGCATGTCCTGGCCAATGCCGGAGCCCGCCCCTGGGACCGCGATGCCCATGACATCCGCGTGCTGTTCTTTGTCGCAGAGGGACGCGGCGAGATCATCGATGACGAGAAGGAAGTGGGCGGCTATCCCAAGATGAAGGAAACGCGCGCGCCATTTGTCGAAGCCGAGTGGAACCTCGATACGATGGAGCCGAAATCGGGTCGCTATCCGGGGCAGAAGAGGCCGATCCAGGAAAGCCTGTCGGAACGCGACCGGGCGATGCGGAACTAGGGAGAGGGTTTATGCGGGCGATCCTGGCGCTGCTGGCGGCGATTCTGCTGGGCGCGGCGACGCCGCCGCCCTCTCCGGAAATCCTGATCTTCAGCCATACCACCGGCTGGCGGCACGATTCGATCGAAACTGCGGTCGCCGCGATTACCAAGGCAGCGGAGGCCAAGGGCTATCGCGTTGCGGCGAGCGAGGACGCCGCGCTGTTCGACGATGGCGCCCGGGTGAAGCGCTTCGCCGCGATCGTGCTGCTTTCGACTACCACCAACGCCAAAGATCCGGCGAGCGAATGGTTCACCGGCGCCCGGCGCGAGACGCTGATGGCCTATGTCCGCAACAGGGGCGGGATCGTGGGCGTGCATGGCGCGGCGGATTCGCACTATCACTGGGACTGGTACGGTCGGATGATCGGCGCGCGCTTTGCCCGCCATCCTGCGGGTACGCCGAAGGGGAAAGTGACGCGCGAACCGGGCGATCATCCGTCGATCCGCGACTTTCCGGCGACCGCCGAACTGGTCGACGAATGGTATTGGTTCGACGATCTCGACCCGCGGCTGCGCCCGCTGCTGACGCTCGACCCCGCATCGATCGGCGAAAAGGGCATCAATCCGCGCCCGATCGCCTGGGCACATGCGTTCGAGGGTGGGCGCGTCTTCTACACCGGTCTTGGCCACACCAAGGCAGCATGGAGCGATCCGCGCGTGCTCGATCACGTCATGGGCGGGATCGACTGGGCCTCAGGGCGCGGCGCACGGCCGATGGTGGTCGTCGATGAAGAGGCAAAGCGCGTCGACGAGCCACCCCCGCATGGCAAGATCGGGATGAGCACGGCATGGCGGATCACCGATGGCGTGCCGGGGCGGGCCATGGAATATCGCAAGCGCGCGCTGCACAAGGGCGCGGCGATCGGCGTGCACCCGATCGACCATGACGAGGTCTATGCCGTCGTCTCGGGCGAGGGCGAGGTCGTGTCGGACGGTGTCACCGCGCGGCTGAAGCCGGGCATGACCGCCTATCTCTATACCGGCGCGCAGGTCGGGATCCGCCAGATCGGCGAGGACCCGCTGGTGCTCGTCATCTCCTACCCGATTACGGTGAAGTGACTGGGTCGATAACGAGGCGGCACCCGCGCAGCTCATAGCCCGCGACCAGCGGGTTCCAGCCAACGTCCGGCGCGCGCTCGAGCCGCAGGCCGGGGATGCGCAGCAGCCGGTCGAGGAACACGGCGGATTCGTGCAGCGCCACGCCCGCACCGGGGCAGCGATGCTCACCGTCGCCGAACGCCAGGCCCGGCCCGGTGACCTTGGGCGCGCGGGTTCGGTCGGGGTCGAGCGCATAGGGGCACGCCCCGACCGCAGCGGAATCGCCATTGGCCGACCGGATATCGAGCGCGACGGTCCCGCCCCCGACATGGCGATAGAGCGTGCCGACCACGGGTTCTAGCCGCAGGATTTCCTCAAGGATTACCAACTGCCCCTCGCCATCGGCGGCGAGGAATTGTGCGCGCAATTCGGGCCGTTCGAGCAGATGCCATCCGGCCATGGTGATGAACTCGCGCGTCGTCACCATCCCCGCCGCGCCATAGGTGAAACATTCGGTCAGGATGTCGAGCGGGGTGTAACCCTCGCCCAGCAGATGCGAGATCACATCCTCGCGCGGGGCGGCGCGGCGTGCTTCGATCGCAGGCTTCACATCCCTGGCGTAGAAGCGGCGCATCCGCCACTGGCCGAGCAGGAAGCTCATCAGCTCGGCGAACTTGCCGCGCCCGGTCTGGAAGGTCGTGCTGAAAAAGGCGTCGAGGCGGCGGCTCATGCCCGGAATGTCGCTCTCGGTCAGGCCGACGATCTCCGCCGCGACGGTGACCGCCATTTCGAGCGACAGCCGGTCGAGATCGCCGCCGCCGTCGCGCACCAGGCGCGCGATCAGCGCGTCGCTGGTCCGCTCCATCAGGTCGCGATAACGGGTCTCGACCACGCGCGGGGTGAAGAAGCGCGCGGTGCCGCTGCGCTGGCGGCGATGCGCCTCGCCATGCAGATACAGGATCGGCGGGCGGGCGCGGCCGCGATAGCGCAGGATCACTTCGGCCTTGAACCCCGCCTGGCGCGCATCGCTATCGCGCAGCACCGCGCGGACCGCTTCAAAGCCGCTGACTTCGGGCGCGGCGAGCAGGCCGCCCCGCGCCGCGCTTGCAGACTTGCGGTCGTCGCGCGCATGGTCGATCGGGCAGCGGCCCAGCGGCGGGGCCATTGATTGCGGCTGGGCAGACACAAGCGAACTCCGAAATATGATACACTATGGATCATAAAATAGCGAAGCGAGCGACAGTTTCAAGCGATGCGCGCGTCGTCCGGTCGCGGGCGGCGCTCCGTGCGGCGCTGATCGAGCTGGTCGGCGAGCGACCCTTTGCGGAGATCAGCGTTGCGGCGCTGACCGAGCGTGCGGGGGTCGGCTATGCGACCTTCTTTCGCCATTACCCCGATCTGTCCGCAGTACTGACCGAAGTCGCCGACGGGTTGATCGCCGAATTGCTTGAGCTGCTGGTGCCGCTACTGCGCGCGCGCGACGGGCTGGCGGTGATGCGCGCGCTGACCGCCGAAGTCGCGGCGCGGCGACAGCTGGCCCATGCGCTGCTGACCGGGGCGGGGGATTCGATGCGCCAGACGATCACGCGGCGTGCGATCGATCAGGCGATGGCCGCGCCGACCGATACGCCGGGCGGGCTGCCGCGCGAGCTGGCGGTGACGCATCTGGTCGGCGCGACGCTGACGATCCTGACCTGGTGGCTCGACCGTGCGCCGGAGACGGCGGCGGACGATGTGGCGGCGATGCTCGACCGGCTGGTGCTGGCGCCTGTGCTGGAGGATCAGCTTCCCGGCTGAATATAGGGGATGCCGGCGAACAGTTCGCGCTGCCATTCGCGCGGGTCGTTCTCGACGCGGCTGGTCGTGTCGAAGATCATCGTTGCGCGTTCGGGCAGGGTGTGCCTCGGCCAGTCCGGCACGCCCGCGCCATTGGGATCGCCCTTGGCCGCGAGGTTGACGAAGGCGCGCTGCATCGCCGCCGAGACGGCTTGGGCGCCGGGGCCGGTGCCGGAGACCGTGCCCTCCGCGCCGATCGTGCCGAAAACCATCGGAATATCGTGCGTGTGCGCCGCGCCGCGTTCGGGCGCGACGGGGGACTGGAAGTCGAGCTGATAGACCCATCCGGGGACGCCGGCTTTCGCGCGCTCTTCCGCCTCGATCACCTGTCCGCGCCAGCTGCGCCCGGCGGTGGTGGCGGCGTAGAAAATGTCCTGCGCGCTCCAGTCGGGGAACTGCCTGCGATACTGAGCGACGACCCATTCGGGGTGTGCGTCGATCTTCAGCTGCGGCGTGATCCGCTCGGCAAGGTTCGACCAGTCGAGCGTGCGGACTGCCTCGCTGTTCGGGTCGACAAAGGCGCGAGTTTCGTCCTTCGTGTTGCCGAGGATCATCGGAATGCCGTTACCGAGCGGGTTGGCGTCGGGCCAGAAGGGGTGGCGGGTCAGCCACTTCATGTCGAGCACCGGCCCCATATAGACCCCGCCGCCGAGGATCGGATCTTCGGCGGAAAGTCCCTCGATCAGCCGCCGCACGGGCATGTCGGGCAGGTCGCCGGGGGTGGCGTTGAGCTTGGCGAGGACCGCGCGCGCGCGCGCGGTGGCGTTCAACGGCCCGCTCGCGGTCACCTGTTGCCCGCTCATCGTCGCGGCGCTGTGGAACAGGCCCCTGGCGGCAGGCATCCCCATCAACGTGGCGATCTTCGCGCCGCCGCCGGACTGGCCGAACACCATCACGCGATTGGGGTCGCCGCCGAACCCGATGATATTGTCGCGCACCCAGTTGAGCGCGAGGATCAGGTCGAGCTGCCCCAGATTGCCGCTGTCGGGGAAGCGCGGATCGAGCCGGGCGAGGTAGAGATAGCCGAGCGCGTTGAGCCGGTGGTTGACCGTGACGACTACGACATCGCCTTTTTCCGCCAGCGTCGCGCCGAACACTTGTGGCTCGATGACGGTGCCGTTGGAGTAAGCGCCGCCGTGGAAATAGACCATGACCGGGCGGCGCGCATTTGGGTTGGCCTGCGGCGTCCAGACGTTGAGGAACAGGCAATCCTCGGCCTGATTGGGCAGGCCGCTGCGCTGGGGGCAGTTCACCGCGAAGTCGGTGGCGCGGATCGTGTCGCGGCGGCGCGCGGGGGCGGTTGCGGTCTGAAAGCGGCTGCGGCTGGTGTCGCTGCCGTAGCGGATGCCGAGAAACGCCTGGATCGCGCCATCAGCCTTGCCCTGCCAGCGACCGGTGGTGCCGGTGGCGACCTGATCGCCCTTGGCGAACGCGGCGGAGGGGAGGGCAGCCAGCGCCGCTCCCGCCCCCATCAGCGTCCGCCGGCCAATCACCGACGCACGTCCAGACCGCCTTCAAGGAACGCGTCGATGTCGCGCTGCCCGAACAGCGAGGCGTCGCCCGGTAGCGAATGTTTGAGGCAGGTCAGCGCGAGGCCGGAGGCGACGGTGCCTTCGAGATCCTGACCCGACAGCACGCCGTGGAGGATACCCGCCGCGAACGCGTCGCCGCCGCCGATGCGGTCGACGATCCCCGCGACCACGACCTCGTCGGTCTGGTAGCCGCGCTCGCGCGTATCAACCCGGGCGGCGATGCGGTGGCGGTCGGCGTCATCGACATGGCGCGCGGTCGAGGCGATGCGCTGAAGATTGGGGAAGGCGTCGAACGCGGCTTCGGCAGCCTCACGGCGGCGATCCGCGCCGTCGCCCGAGAAGGTCTTGCCGAGCAGCAGCGACACGTCGCGATGGTTGCCGAACATCGTGTCGGCAAGCCCGACCAGTTCGGTCAGGATCGCGCGGGGATCGCTGTCCCACGCGTCCCACAGCCGCGCACGGTAATTGCCGTCGAAGCTGACCCCGACGCCCAGTTGCTTCGCGGCGCGCGCGGCGGCGAGGGCAGCCTGTGCGGTCGCGGGGCCGAGCGCGGGGGTGATGCCCGACAGGTGCAGCATTGCCGCCCCGTCCAGGATCGCGGCCCAGTCGAATGCATCGGCGGACGCGGTGGCGAAGCTCGATGCGGCGCGGTCATAGACGATGTCCGATGCGCGCAGCCCGGCGCCAACCGAGAGGAAATAGAGGCCCATGCGCCCGTCGCGCAGCTGGACGTTGCGCGTGTCCACGCCTTGACCCCGCACGAAACGGATCGCGGCCTGTCCCAGCGGATTGTCGGGCACCGCGCTGACCATCGAGACGCGGTGACCCAGATTGGCAAGGCCGATCCCGACATTGGCCTCCGCACCCCCGACATGCACGTCGAGGCTCCCGGTCTGCATCAGCAACTCGCGCCCCGGAGCGGTCAGGCGGAGCAGCAATTCCCCGAAACAAACGATATGGCCGTTGGTCAATTCGATCTCCATTCGGGCGTCAAGGTGAGGGCGCCCTAGCCTAAACCGTCATGCCAGCGAAAGCTGGCATCTCCATCGGCACTCGCGCGCTTGCCGCACGAGACCCCCAGCTTTCGCTGGGGTGACGGCGTTGGGTTTACCGCGCCAGCCAGCCGCCATCGACCGCGAGGATATGGCCCTGCACATAGTCCGATGCGGAGGAAGCGAGGAACACTGCCGCGCCGCCCAGATCCGACGGTTGGCCCCAGCGACCTGCCGGGATACGCTCCAGGATCTGGCGGTTACGCGTCTCGTCCTTTTGCAGCGCGTCGGTGTTGTTGGTGGCGATATAACCCGGCGCGATCGCGTTGACGGTGATGCCCTTGCTCGCCCATTCATTGGCGAGCAACTTGGTCAGGCCGCCGACGCCGCTCTTCGACGCGGTATAGCTCGGCACGCGGATGCCGCCCTGGAATGTCAGCATCGAGGCGATGTTGATGATCTTGCCGCCGCCATTGGGGATCATGTGCCGCGCCGCCGCCTGGCACAGGAAGAACACCGATTTGAGGTTGGTGTCCATCACCGCATCCCAGTCTTCCTCGCTGAAGTCGACCGCGTCGTTGCGGCGGATGATGCCGGCATTGTTGACGAGGATGTGCAGCCCGCCCAGCTTATCCACAGTTTCGTCCACAATCCTGCCCACAGGCTCGATCGTCGACAGGTCGGCGCTGATGATCTCGGCGCGGCGGCCAAGTGCGCGGACTTTCTCGACCGTCTCGGTCGCAGCGGAACGGCCCACCGCGGCAATGTCCGCGCCTGCCGCGGCAAGCGCGAGGGCAATGCCCTGGCCGATGCCCGTATTCGCGCCGGTGACGACCGCGACGCGGCCCGAAAGGTCGAAGGGATGAGTCATGCGTGGCTCCGATCCCCGCCCATAGCGCGGGAGGGGGAAGGGGAATGGTCAGGCGGTGGCGATCACGCGAGCGCGGGCTGGGCGGTCAGTTGCTTGAGATAGTCGGCGATCGCCGCGTCCTGGCAGTTCGGGTAGAACAATTCGGCGAACTTCTCGCCCGCCACCGCCGCGCGCAGCAGGTCCTGATCGACAGTCTTCAGCACCGTCAGCATGTCGTGGCAGGTCGCGGCCTTGAGGTCCGCCAGGATGCCGCGATTCTTGCGCATGATCTCGGCGCGTTCCTTGGGGTAGCCAAGTCCGCGCTCGCCGTCGAACAGCTTGCGGTACACGTCCTGCAGGTTGAGCTCGGCCGCCCAGCCAAAGCCCTTGGCATAGGGCATCGAGATGGCGTTGCCGTCGTTGATCTGACCGAACAGGAACGCGTCGGTCGGGTCGATGACCAGGCCGCAGAACACGCCCGGCATCGCGTTGCAGGCGAGCATCGATCCCATGCCGGTGCCGCAACCGGTGACGACGAAATCGGCCGCCTTGGAATTGAGCAGGATGCCGGTGAGCAGGCCGTTCATCACATAGGTCAGCGAGGCGCTGTCCTCGGCCGAATACATGCCATAGTTGAACACCTGGTGGCCCAGCGGCTCTGCAACGGTAGTGAGCGCATCGTGGATGATGCCGTTCTTGGCGGCCTGGCTGTTCTCGGTAATCAGCGCGATCTTCATGGCTTCAAATCCTCTCTGGGGGGACCCGCGGGCAGGCGACTCCGGCCGGGTTGCGCCTCATTCTAGGCGAAAATGATGATGATTTGCAGGTAACCGGTGTCAGGTAAAAGTTCAAGAGCGGTTGCCGCGCTGCGATGGCTGAATCAGGCCGTCCCGACTTCCAGGGCACCCGGATCGAGCTTGTACGCCTTGCGCACCAGCGTGGAGGTGAGGTCGGTGGCGAGTTCGGCGGCTTCCCAATCCTGCATCCGCCCCTCGGCGACGAGGCGGGCGAGGAAGGCGCAATCGACGCGGCGGGCGACATCGTGGCGCGCCGGGATCGACAGAAAGGCACGGGTGTCGTCGTTGAACCCGACCGTATTGTAGAAGCCGGCGGTCTCGGTCGTCATTTCGCGGAACCGGCGCATTCCCTCCGGACTGTCGTGGAACCACCAGGCGGGGCCGAGGCGCAGGCAGGGATAATGGCCGGCGAGCGGCGCCAGTTCACGCGCATAGGTCGATTCGTCGAGCGTGAAGAGGATGATCGTCAGGTCGCGCTCATTGCCGACCACATCAAGCATGGGCTTGAGCGCGCCGACATAATCGGTGCGCATCGGAATGTCCGCGCCCTTGTCGCGGCCATGACTGTGGAACAGCGCGGCATTGTGGTTGCGACACGATCCGGGATGGATCTGCATCGTCATCCCGTCCTCGACGCTCATCTTCGCCATTTCGGTGAGCATCTGCGCGCGGAACAGCTCGGCATCGGCGGGGGTCCAGTTCCCGCCGACGATCCGGCCGAACAGCGCTTCGCACTGCGCGGTTGAGAGATTGGCGGTCTGCGCGGTCGCAAAGCCATGGTCGGTCGCGGTTGCCCCCGCCGCGCGGAAATCTGCGCGCCGCTTGCGATGCGCGGCGAGATAGCCGGACCAGCTATGGACGTCCTCTCCGGTCAGGTCGGCGAATGCCTGCATCGCACCCGCGAACGCCTCATGCTCGACATCGATCACCGAATCGGGACGATAGGTGGTGACGACGCGCCCCTTCCAACCGGACTCGCGGATCGCCGCATGATGAACGAGCGGATCGTCGGCGCCTTCGGTGGTGGCGAGGAAATCGATGCGGAACCGGTCGAACAGCGCGCGCGGGCGACAGGCCGGGGTGGCAAGCGCATCGGTGATCGTGTCGTAATAATGGTCCGCACTATCGGCGCTCAACAGCCGGTCGATCCCGAACACTTCGGCAAACACATGGTCCAGCCACATGCGCGACGGCGTACCGCGGAACAGATGATAGTTGGACGCAAACACCCGCCACGCGCTGCGCGGGTCGGTCGCCGGGACGCCGTCCTTGCGCGGCACACGTAGCGCGTCGAGGTCGATGCCCTGACTGTAGAGCATCCGGAAGACATAGTGATCGGGCGCGAGCAGCAACTCGGTTGCATTCTCCCACGCCGCGTTGGACGCGAACCACGCCGGGTCGGTATGTCCATGCGGGCTGACGATCGGCAGTCCGGCGACCTGCGCATAAAGCGCACGCGCCAATCCCCGCGTACCGGGATCGGCAGGAAACAACCGGTCGGGATCGAGTGCCAGCGGGTGCACGGGGCTTCCTCTCACATATTTGCCAACCCGGTAACCGGTGTCAGATCATTTTTCAACCAACCGCTCCCTTGGATCGCGCGTTGCGACCCGCAAGGAGCGCGTCGGGATCGTTATCACAATTCCGCTCTCGGGCGGGAGCGCTACTCCGCCGGGGTGGAAACCGACGCGCGGCGGATCAGCGTCGAGACGAACAGCGATTCGGCGCTTTCTTCATCCTCTCCGTCACCGATCAACTTCAATGCCGCCGCGCGCGCCATCGTCGCGATCGGCCAGCGCACGGTGGTGAGCGGGGGCCAGAGGTAGGAGGCGATGGTGGTATCGTCGAAGCCGACGATCGAAAGGTCGCGCGGCACATCGAGTCCGCGCTGGCGGGCGGTGTGCAGCACCCCTGCGGCCATCGCGTCATTGGAGCAGAAGACCGCAGTGGGGCGCGGCGACAGGTCGAGCAGGCGTTCGGCCGCGCGCATCCCCGATTCGAACGTATAGTCGCCTTGCGCGATCAACGTCCGCTGGATCGGGATGTCCGCATCCTCCAGCGCCGCCTCATAGCCCTGGCTGCGCTCGAACGCCGAACGAAAGCCGTGCGGGCCGAGGACCAGGCCGATGCGGCGATGCCCCATCTCGACCAGATGACCGACCGCGCCGCGCACCACCTCGCGGTCGTTGGACGCGACCATATGTTCGGGCTCGTCGAACGCGGCCGATCCCATGCGGACATAGCGGGTGCCGATTTCGGTGCAGAGCGCGGCGAGCGAGTCATTCTCGCTGATCGGCGGCAGCAGCATGACGCCATAGGGCCGCTGGCGTTCGAGGAAGCGGCGGATATCGTCGAGCATCGTCGGCGATCCGCGATCGACGGGGTGGACGATCAGTTCGAACTCGGTATCGCGCAGCACCTCCAGCAATCCCTGCTGGACGTTCAATACCATATGCGGGTTCGGATTGTCGTGGATCAGCCCGATCAGGAAATTGCGGCGCAGTGCCAGCGCGCGCGCTTGGGGATTGGGGACATAGCCGATTTCCGCGATCACCTTCTCGACGCGCTCGCGGGTTTCCTCATTGAGGAGGGGGGAGCGGTTGATGACGCGGCTGACCGTCTTCTTGGATACGCCCGCCAGCCGCGCGACATCGTTGATCGTCGCCTGCGCCGATTTCTTCATATACAAGTGCATAGCGTGCAACCGACCCCTAGCCAATCGCGGTCGCATCAACTAGTGACACCGGTAGTTGTATGATGAATCCTGCCGCTCTCCAAATCCACCCCGGCGATAGCGTGGCGACTGCGTTGCGCGATCTTGCTGCTGGCGAAACCGTGCTCGGCGTCACCCTGCTGGACGCCGTGCCGCGCGCCCACAAGCTGGCGATTCGGGCCCATATGGCGGGCGATCCGGTGGTGAAATACGGCTTTCCGATCGGTCGGGCGACCGCCGAGATCGCGCCGGGCGCGCATGTCCATGTCCACAATGTCGCCACCGCACTGGCGGGCGAGGCGGCCTATGACAGCGGCGCTGCGATGGCCGCGCGCGCTGTTGCCCCCTCGCCGTTGCGCTGGCGCGGCTATCCACGTGCCGATGGCCGGGCGGGGACCCGCAACGAGATCTGGGTGCTGCCCACCGTCGGCTGTGTCGGGCGCACCGCGCAAAAGATCGCGGCGAAATCGGCGTCCTCGCTGCCTCCGGGAATCGACGGGGTCCATGCCTTCGCCCACCCGTTCGGCTGCTCGCAACTGGGTGGCGATCTCGATGGTACGCGCGCGATCCTGTCGGCGCTGGCGCAGCATCCGAATGCCGGCGGCGTATTGCTCGTCGGGCTTGGCTGCGAGTCGAACCAGCTATCGGCGCTGCTGGAGACATTGCCTGCCGACGCGCGGGCGCGGGTGCGAACGGTGGGGGCGCAGGCAGCGTCGGACGAGATTGCCGAGGGTGTCGCGGCGGTGCTGGAACTGGCGGAGATCGCGGCCGCGGTGAAGCGCGAGGAGATCGGTCTGGACCGGCTGGTGCTGGGGGTGAAGTGCGGCGGATCGGACGGACTGTCGGGACTGACCGCGAACCCGCTGGTCGGACGGATGGCCGATGCGGTGACCGGCGCGGGGGGTAGCGCGATCCTGACCGAAATTCCCGAAATCTTCGGCGCCGAACACTTGCTGATGGCGCGCGCGGCGGATGCCGACATATTCGATGCGGTCGGCGTGCTGGTCAATCGCTTCAAACGCTATTTCCTCGACCATGGCGAGCCGGTGTCGGAGAATCCGTCGCCGGGAAACATCGCGGGCGGCATCACCACGCTGGAGGAGAAGAGCCTGGGCGCGGTGCAAAAGGGCGGGCAGGCGGTGGTCACCGATGTGATCGACTATGGCGCTCGAGTGCGGCGGCGGGGACTCACTCTGCTGGAGGCGCCTGGCAACGACGCCGTCTCGTCGACCGCGCTGTCGGCGGCGGGGGCGGGGGTGATCCTGTTCACCACCGGCCGCGGTACGCCGCTCGGCTTCCCCGCGCCGACGATCAAGATCGCGTCGAACAGCGACCTTGCCGCGCGCAAGCCGGGCTGGATCGACTTTGACGCGGGGATGGTGCTGGAGGCGGGGATGGACTCCGCGGCCGACGCGCTGCTCGACCGGATCCTTGCCATCGCATCGGGTGAACCGACCGCAGCCGAGCGTAACGACGAACGCGAGATCGCGATCTGGAAACGGGGGGTGACGCTTTGAAGAGATTGTCGCGCGAGACGCTGGCGCATCTGCCAGACAATGTGGCGCTTCCCGCCTATGACCCCGGCCTGATCTCGCGCGGGGTGCTGCATTTCGGCCCGGGCGCATTCCACCGCGCGCATCAGGCCAGCTATTTCGACGCGCTGCTGGCGCGCGATCCACGCTGGGGCATCACCGCCGTGTCCCTCCGTTCGGCGGGAACGGTCGAGGCGCTGGCGGCGCAGGACGGATACTATACGCTGGCGGTGCTCGACCGCGAGCCCTCGCTGCGGGTGATTGGTGCGCAGCGTGCGGGAATCGGCCCGGGTGGCGGTGCGACGCTGGCCCAGCTGCTGGGAGACCCGCAGGTGCGCCTCGTCACTTCGACCGTGACCGAGAAGGGCTATTGCCTCGCGGGCGACGGCACGCTCGACATGAACCATCCTGATATCGTCGCCGACCGAAAGGGCGGCGAACCACGCAGTTTCGTCGGCTGGCTGGTGCAGGGGCTGGCCGCGCGGCGCTGGGGCGACGTGCCCCCGTTCATGGTGCTGTGCTGCGACAATCTTTCGGGAAATGGCGGCAAGCTGCGCGCCGCGACGATTGCGTTGGCGCGCGAGCGCGATCCCGATCTGGCGAAGTGGATCGCCGATCGGGTGCGCTTTCCCGATACGATGGTCGATTCGATCACGCCCGCGAGCGATCACGCCTTTCTCGCGCAGGTCGCCGAGCAATTGGGCGTGGAGGACAAGGCGGCGGTGCAGCGTGAGGCGTTCACCCAATGGGTGATCGGCGCGCGCGATCTGGGCAATGGCCCCGACCTCGCCTCCGTGGGCGCGATCCTGACCGACGATGTCGGGGGCTATGAACGCGCCAAGCTGCGCATTCTCAACGGGCTGCATTCCAGCCTCGCCTATCTCGGCCTGGCGCTGGGTCTCGAAACCGTCGCCGATGCGATGGCGCAGCGCGACCTGGCGGGCTTTGCCGAACGGCTGGCGCATCAGGATATCGTGCCGGTGCTCGATCCCGTCGCCGGGCTCGATCACGGCGCCTATGTCCGGGCGGTGTTGACGCGTTTCCGCAATCCGGCGATCCGGCATCTGCTGTCGCAGATCGCCTGGGACGGGTCGCAGAAGCTGCCCTATCGGCTGCTCGATACGGTCGCGGCGGCGAAGCAGGCGGGGCGGCCGGTCGAGCGGCTGGCGATCCCGGTCGCCGCCTGGATGGTCTTCATCGCCCGCCGTTCCGATTCGGGGGAGGCGATTACCGATCCGCTGGCCGGTCCGCTGGCCGATGCGGCGCGCGGGGCGACGCCCGCACAGCTGGTCGAGCGCCTGTTCGCGTTTGACGCGATTTTCCGCCCCGAACTTTCGCATGACGCCGCGTTTCGGGGCGCCGTGACCCATGCGGTGGAGCGGATTCTCGCCAACGACATCCCAAATCTGCTCAAAGCGTAACCGGTGTCTTGTCATTGACACCGGTTTCCATTAGCGGTGTCGTCGACAAGATGAGCGAGGGGTGGATGAACGACCTGGACGTCATTGCGAAGGCATTTGTCTCCGCTCGCCGCGATGCGCGCGGTCTGTCCGAATATCCCGGCGCCGCGCCGACCTCCCTTGCCGACGCCTATGGCATCCAGGACCGGGCGATCGCGCTCGCAGGGGGCGAGGTGGCGGGGTGGAAGGTCGGACGGATCAACCCGCCGCTCGACGCTCAGCTCGGCACCAACCGCCTGGCCGGACCGATTTTCGTCGATCATGTCCATGACGGGATCGATACGGTCCCGTCCATGCCGATATTCGGCGAAGGCTTTGGCGCTGCGGAGGCTGAATTCCTGCTCCGCATTGGCGCCGCGCCGGATCCCGCAAAGTTGAACTACACGCTGGACGAAGCCGCCGCGCTGATCGACGCGGTTCATGTCGGGCTGGAAATCGCCAGTTCGCCCTTTCCCGGCATCAACAGCCACGGGCCGCTCGTCACCATTTCCGATTTCGGCAACAATCACGGGCTGGTGGTCGGCGAAGCGATTGCCGACTGGCGCGACCTTGGCTTTATCGACTGGCCGGTGACGCTGACGATCGACGGAGTCCAGGCGGGAGCGGCGACCGCGCGCACCATGCTGGACGGCCCGATCGGCGCTGCCCGCTTCCTGTTCGAGGCGATGGCTGCACGCGGCATCGCGCTGCGCCCGGGCCAGTGGATTTCCTCGGGCGCCGTCACCGGCGTCCATGAAGTATCGCCAAACGCCAATGTTACTGCCAGTTTCGGCACCATGCGGGTGAGCTGCACGATCGAGGCCGCCAGACCCGCCGGATAGGGAGAGAATGGATGAACGCGACGCAGGCCGATCGCGGCGGCGACCCGCCCCGCACGGCGCCCGTGGCCAGAACGGGCCGCTTTCGCTGGATGATCGTCGCGGTTCTCTTCTTCGCGACCACGGTCAATTATATCGACCGCACGATGCTCGGCCTGCTCGCGCCCGACCTGGGCAAGGAGATGGGCTGGAGCGAGAATGACTATGGCAACATCGTCACCGCATTCCAGTTCGCCTACGCGCTGGGCTTCCTGCTCATGGGCTGGCTGGTCGACCGGTTCGGACCCAAGATCGGCTATGGCATCGCCATCACGGTCTGGACGATCGGCCATGTGATGCACGGTTTTGCCAGCTCGGTCGCGGCCTTCATGGCGGCGCGCATCGTGCTGGGCGTGGGCGAGGCGGGGCATTTCCCCTCGGTCGTCCGGGCGAGCAGCGAGTGGTTCCCGCAAAAGGAGCGGGCCTATGCGATCGGCTGGGTCAATTCGGCGACGACGATCGGCGTGATCCTGACCGCGCCGACCTTGTGGTTGTTCATGGTGTTCCTCGGCTTCGACTGGCGCGAGACGTTCATCTATTCGGGCCTGTTCGGCCTGGTGCTGCTCGTTCTGTGGCTCAAATTCTACAGCAACCCGCGCGAAAGCGGGAAGGTGAGCGAGGGTGAGCTTGCCTGGATCGAGCATGACCCGCCCGAGCAGGTGGAGAAGATCGGCTGGAGCCGCGTCATTCGCCTGCGTGAGGCATGGGCGTTCGCGGTCGCCAAGTTCCTGACCGATCCGGTCTGGTTCCTGATGCTGTTCTGGCTGCCCAAATATTTCGCCAGCACCTATGACGTCGATCTCAAACTCGTGCTGCTGCCGATGATCGCGATGTACCTGCTCTCCGACGTCGGCAGCATCGCCGGCGGCTGGCTGTCCTCGCGGCTGATCCATGGCGGCTGGACGCCCAATGCCGCGCGCAAGGTGACGATGATCATCGCGGGCTGCTGTGTCGTGCCGCTGCTGTTCGTCACCAATATCGACAATATGTGGGTCGCGGTGTGCGTGATCGGCGTCGCGCTGGCCGGGCATCAGGCCTTTTCGACGAACTTGTTGTCGCTGCCGCCGGACATGTTCCCCAAGCGCGCGGTGGGATCGGTGATCGGCCTGGGCGGCTTTGCGGGCGGCGTCGGCGGCATGATCATGGCCAAGTCCACCGGCCTGGTGCTCGACGCGACCGATGGCAATTACACGCTGATCTTCGCGGCGTGCACCGTCGTCTATTTCCTCGCGGTCGGGGCGATCCACCTGCTCTCGCCACGGCTTGCCCGCGTTTCGGTATAGGGTTTTCAGCTTGCGCCGAAACGGCACCGGGCCGCTCCCCACCCGGCCATCCAACTTCACCATCCTATGGGTGGCCGGGTGGGGGAGCGGGCCGGTGCCGCACACTATGAGATAACTCGGTCCGGCGACAGTTTCTGTCCCGGGCCGTCGCTTTTGCGCAATGAAGTTTAGGTTGCATTGCATCCCCCGTCCGAACCCGTCATTTACTGTCCTATGACGGCAACACTCAAACTCGACGCTTTCCTGCCCTATCGGCTCTCGGTCGCCTCGAACCGCGTGTCCGGCACCATCGCGGGCGCCTATCATGCGCGCTTCGGGTTGCGCATTCCCGAATGGCGGTTGGTAACGGTGCTCGCCGAATTCGGATCGATGAGCCAGCAGGCGCTGTGTGGCCGGACCCAGATGGACAAGGTGACCGTCAGTCGGGCCGCGATCTCGCTGCACGAGCGGGGCCTTGTCACGCGCACACCGAATCCCGACGACCAGCGCTCGCATTTGCTCGATCTCAGCCCCGAAGGCTGGGCGCTCTACCGCCAGATCGCCCCTCAGGCGCTGGAGTTCGAGCGGCGCATCTTCGCCAGCCTGTCCGACGCGGAACAGGAGCAGCTTCGCAAGATGCTCGAACGGGTCGAAGCGGCGGCGGCGGCGATTTCGCCCGGATTCTGATCCCGGACTTGATCAGGAGCGGCATCCTCGCCTAATCGGTCCATTCCCTCCCCAGGGCAGTTGCAGTTGCTAGCCAGGAGGATTCCATGACCGCCACCCAGACCCGCGCCGGTCTCGCCGTCGCCGCGCCGCTCGTGCGGTTCGTGGAGGAACAGGTGCTGCCCCCGCTGGGCATCGCCGCCGACGACTGGTGGTCGGGCGCGGCCGAGATTTTCGCGCGCTTTGCCCCACATAATCGTGACTTACTGGCGCGGCGCGAGGCGCTTCAGGCACAAATCGATACCTGGTGCGCGGGGGGGGCGGCGCGCGCCGCCGATCCCGCGGCGCAGGAGGCGTTCCTGCGTGAGATCGGCTATCTCGTGCCCGAACCCGGCGATTTCACCATCGGTACCGCCAATGTCGATGCCGAGATCGCGACGATGGCCGGGCCGCAGCTCGTCGTGCCCGCGCTCAATGCCCGCTTCGTGCTGAACGCTGCCAATGCGCGCTGGGGCAGCCTCTACGACGCCTTTTACGGCACCGATGCGCTGCCCGGTTCGGCCAAGCCCGGCGGCTACGATGCGCAGCGCGGCGCGCAGGTGATTGCAGCGGCCAAGGCGTTCCTCGACGACGCGGTGCCGCTGACCGGCATGTCTTGGGCCGACTTCGCGGGCGGCGACCTTCCGCTCGCCGATCCGGGCCAGTTCGTCGGATCGCGCGGCGAGACGATGCTGTTCCAGCACAACGGCCTGCATATCGAGATCGTGGTCGACCGCACCCATCCGATCGGCGCATCCGACCCCGCAGGGATCGCCGACGTGATCCTCGAAAGCGCGCTCACCACCATCGTCGATCTCGAGGATTCGATCGCGGCGGTCGATGCCGACGACAAGGTCGCGGCCTATGCCAACTGGCTCGGCCTGATGCGCGGCGACCTGACCGAGAGCTTCGACAAGGGCGGCAAGCGCCTGACCCGGGCGCTGGCGGACGACCGCGTCTATCGGCGTCCCCATGCCAGCGACCTGACGCTGCCCGGTCGCAGCCTGCTCTTCGTGCGCAATGTCGGCCATCTGATGACCACCCCCGCGATCCAGATCGAAGGGGAGGAGGCGCCCGAGGGTATCCTTGACGCGATCGTCACCAGCACCATCGCGCTGCACGACCTCAAGGGCCTCGGCAAACACCGCAACAGCCGCACGGGCAGCATCTATATCGTCAAGCCCAAGATGCACGGCCCCGAGGATTGCGGCTTCACCAACGATCTGTTCGACGCGGTCGAGGATCTGCTCGGCCTGCCCCGCCACACGATCAAAGTGGGCGTGATGGACGAGGAGCGGCGGACCAGCGCCAACCTTGCCGCCTGTATCCATGCGGTGCGTGACCGTATCGCCTTCATCAACACCGGCTTTCTCGACCGTACCGGGGACGAGATTCACACATCGATGCGCGCCGGGCCGATGATCCCCAAGGCGGAGATGAAGGCATCGCGCTGGATCGCGGCCTATGAGGACCGCAATGTCCGCATCGGTCTCAAGCATGGCCTGTCGGGCAGGGCGCAGATCGGCAAGGGCATGTGGGCCGCGCCCGACCGGATGGCCGATATGATGGACCAGAAGATCGGCCATCCGCTGAGCGGCGCCAACACCGCCTGGGTGCCGTCGCCCACAGCCGCGACGCTGCACGCGATGCACTATCACAAGGTCGATGTGTTCGCGCGCCAGCAGCAGATTGCGGCCGAAGCGGTGCCGGGCCTCGACGGCCTGCTGACGATCCCCCTTGCCCAGGGGCGCAACTGGACGCCGGAAGAGGTCGCGCGCGAGCTGGACAATAATGCGCAGGGCATTCTCGGCTATGTCGTGCGCTGGATCGACCAGGGTGTCGGCTGTTCCAAAGTGCCCGACATCCACGATATCGGCCTGATGGAGGACCGCGCGACGCTGCGCATCAGCTCGCAGCATATGGCCAACTGGCTGCTCCACGGCGTCGCGACCGCTGCGGATATCGACGCGGCCTTTGCGCGCATGGCCGCCAAGGTCGATGCGCAGAATGCGGGCGATCCGCTCTACCGCGCGATGGCGGACAATCCCGACAGCCTCGCGCTACAGGCGGCGCGCGCGCTGGTGTTTGAGGGGGTGAGCCAGCCCAGCGGTTACACCGAACCGTTGCTCCACGCGTATCGCGCACGCGCAAAGGCCCGGCACTAACGATCCGCACACCATGTTGAACCTTCCGCCCGCTGGCACGTTGCGCTAGCGGTCGGGGTACGTGCCGTGTGTAAATGGCGCGATCCCATTGGGAGTTCAGGGGTATTTCGGGCGTGAGGCTGTTCATTCTGCTGCTGGCAAGCAGCGCGCTAATCCCCGGAGCCGCTTTCGCACAGATCGATGGCAGCGCGGGCAAGCCCGGACAGGGCGCGCCCGCCGACGCACCGGAAACGCCGGAGGTTGAGGGCGCCCCCGGTGACGAGGCGCAGGATGAGAAGCCGATCGTCACCGACGCCGAGTTTTCCGAAGCGCTGCCGCAGTTGTCCGACGACATGGATGCACCGCTGGAGGAAATGGCGCCGCCTGCCGAGCCTGTTGCGCCGGTGGAGCCGATCGAGGATGCGCCGCCCTTCGATGCGACGGGGGAGGAGGCTGAGATCGCCGCACCCCTGACGCCGCTTGCCGAATTCGACACCACCCCGATCGCCGAACCCGTCGCCGCCAATGACGGGGCGGCGGTCGAAATCCGCTATGCCACCCGCGTCACCGGGCTGGACGAGATCGGGCTGGAGGATCGCTTCAACGACCTCTCTGCGCTGGAGGATGGCGACGGCGTCGCCGCCAACGCCGCGATCATCGGCGCGCGGGCGCGCGAGGATGAAGGGCTGGCGGTGCGGCTGATGAAGTCGCTCGGCTATTATGACGCGACCGCCATCTCGACGATCGACCAGACCCCGGATGGCGAGCGACCGGTGACCGCGACAGTCGCGGCGGTGCCGGGACCGCTCTACACATTGGGCGCGATCCGGATCAAGGCGGATCCCACGGTGCCGCCCAGCCTGATCGCGGACAATTTCAAGCTCAAGTCCGGCGAGCCGATCGACGCGATCCGCGTCCAGGCGGCCGAGGCGGCGATCAGCGTCGCGCTCCCGCAAAATGGCTATCCCTTCGCCGAAGTCGGCCAGCGCGACATATTGCTCGACGAGACGACGCGCACCGGCGACTACACGTTGCCCGTCGCGATCGGGCCGCGCGCGCGTTTCGGCGGTATCCGGACCGAGGGCGACGCCGTGTTCGCCCCCGATCATATCGAAGTGCTGACCCGTTTCGACCGCACCGACCTGTACGACAGCCGCAAGGTCGATGACCTGCGTGACGCGCTGATCGCGACCAGCCTGTTCTCCACCGTGTCGGTCGAGCCGGTAAAGACCGGGGAGGTGGGCGCGGATGGCACCGAAGCCGTCGATCTGCTGGTCCGCCAGACCAAGGGGCCGGCCCGGACGCTCGCCGCCGAAGCCGGATACAGCACCGGCCAGGGGCTGCGCGCCGAACTCAGCTGGACGCACCGCAACCTGTTCCCGCCCGAAGGCGCGCTGATCCTGACGGGCATCGCAGGCACGCAGGAACAGGGCGCATCGGCGACGTTCCGCCGCTCCAATGCCGGACAGCGCGACCGCACCTTCCAGATCGTCGCCTCGGCGCTGCGTTCGGACGTGGAGGCGTTCACCGGTCTCACCGGCACGCTCGCTGCGCGCGTCTCCTATGATTCCACCCCGATCTGGCAGAAGAAGCTGACCTATGCCTATGGGGTCGAGCTGGTGGGGACCAGCGAGGACCGGTTCGACCTGACCAAGGGCGTGCGCGAGCGCGGCACCTATTTCATCGCCGCGCTGCCGCTGTTCGCTGGATGGGACCAGTCGGACGATCTGCTCAACCCGACGCGCGGCTGGCGCGTAAAGCTCAACCTCAGTCCCGAAACTTCGGTGCGCGGCGCCGTCCGCCCCTATGGGCGCGCGATGGTCGAGGGGACGGCCTATTATCCCGTGACCGACAGCATCGTCATCGCCGGGCGCGCGCGGTTTGGCACGATTCAGGGGATCGATCGCAACGACCTCGCCCCCTCGCGGCGCTATTATGCGGGCGGCGGCGGGTCGGTACGCGGCTTTGGCTATCAGGAACTTGGCCCCCGCGCACCCGATGGCAAGCCGATCGGCGGGCGCAGCTTCAACGAATTCGCGATCGAGGCGCGCTACCGGTTCGGCAATTTCGGGATTGTCCCGTTCATCGATGCGGGTCAGGTCTATGAGGAATCGATGCCGCAACTGAGCAATATCCGTTTTGGTGCGGGCATCGGTGGACGCTTCTACACCAATTTCGGCCCGATGCGGCTCGACATCGCCACGCCGATCGCGCGCAAGCCGGGCGAGTCCCGGATCGCGCTTTATATCTCGATCGGGCAGGCATTTTGATGGCCGAGGATACGCCCCCGCCCGCGGCACCCGAAACCGCGCCTGACGGCGCCGATCGGCGGATGTGGCAGCGCGCCGCCAAATGGACGGGGATCGGACTGGCGAGCGTTGCCGCGCTGCTGCTCGCAATCGTCGCGCTGCTCGATACCGGGGTCGGCCACCGCTTCGTCGCCGATCGGCTGGCGGGCTTCACCACGGCTTCGGGCCTCAACGTGCGCGTCGGGCGGATCGAAGGGTCGATCTATGGCGCGATGGTGCTGCGCGACGTGCGGGTCAGCGATCCCAAGGGCGTGTTCGCGACCTCGCCGCGCATCGCGCTCGACTGGCGGCCCTTTGCCTTTCTCAACAATCATGTCGATATCCGTTCGGCCACCAGCCCATTGGTCCGCGTCGCGCGCCTGCCCGAACTCAAACCCGGTGATCCCAATGCGCCGATGCTGCCCGACATCGATATCGATGTCGGGCGCCTCGCGATCGACCGGCTGGTGCTCGACGCCCCGGTCGCGGGCCAGCGTCATATCGCAACGCTCGCGGGCGAGGTCGCGATCGCGGATCAACGCGCCCGCGTGATCGTCAACGGGCAGACGCTGGGCAGTACCGGCGGCGACCGGCTCGCGCTGGTGCTCGACGCGGTGCCCGATCAGGACAAGCTCGATCTGCGCGCGGACCTCAATGCGCCGGTCGGTGGCCTCGTTGCTGGTCTCGCCAAACTCAAGGCGCCGCTCGCGCTGCGTATCAACGGCAGTGGAAGCTGGAGCAACTGGCGCGGCCGCGCGGTCGGCACGCTGGGCCAGGGCCAGCTCGCCAATCTCCGCCTTGCCGCACGCAACGGGGCGTTTCAGGTGCGCGGCATCGCCCGACCGAACCTGTATCTGGAGGGGCCGGCCGCCCGGCTGACGGGCCCAATGATGCAGGTCGCGCTCGACGCCACGCTCGACCAGCGCCGCGCGGACACAAGGCTGCGGCTGCGCTCGCAGGCGATGGCCCTCGCCACCACCGGCACGATCGACCTGGGCCAGAGTCGCTTCGATCAATTCCGGGTGGAGGCGATGCTGCTCACCCCTGGCGCGATCGCCCCCAACCTCAACGGCCGCTCCGTGATCGGTGCGGTCGCGCTCAACGGCCCCTTCGCCACCCCGACGGTCGACTATAAGCTGCAAGCCGCCGCGCTGGGCTTTGGCGAGACGGTGGTCGAACGACTCTATGCCGAGGGGCTGGCGACGGTGAGTGCCGACCGCATCCTGATCCCGCTCAAGGCAAAGGCGGCGCGCGTTTCCGGGCTCAACGCGGCGGCGGGCGGTTTGCTCACCAACGTCACGATCAACGGCGACCTCGCCGTCACCGGCGACCAGATCCTTTCGGAGAATCTGCGCATTCGATCTGACCGCATCGACGCCACAGCGATTGTCGCGGCCGATATGAGCACCGGCCGCTACACCGCCGGTCTCAAGGGCCGGGTCAACGATTACACGGTCGACGGCATCGGCATCGTCAATGTCGAGACCGACGCCGATCTCTATGCCGCGGCGCAGGGCGGCTGGGGGATACGCGGCCGCATCGTCGGGCGCAGCACCCGGCTGTTCAGCGACGGGGTGCGCAATTTCCTGGGCGGCAACGCCATCGCCCGCGTCTCGCTCGATTTCGGACCCGACGGCATCCTCCGCTTCAGCGACCTCAAGGTCGCGGCGCCCAAGTTCCGCGTGATTCGTGGCTCGGGCCGCTACGACCCCGCCGGGCCGCTCGCGCTCACCGCCGATGCCTGGTCCAACGCCTATGGTCCGATCTTCGCGCGCGTTTCGGGCAGCATGTCCCGGCCCATCGTCAATCTGCGCGCGCCGCGCCCCGGGCTCGGCGTCGGCCTTGCCGATCTTGAGGCGCGCATTCGCGGCGACGGCGCCGCCTATGCGGTGGATGCAAAGGGCGACACCAGCTACGGACCGTTCACCGCCGACGTCCTGGTCCGCACCGGCCAGCGGCTCGCGGTCGATGTCCGCAGCGCGCGCTTCGCCGGCACCGATATCCGGGGGTCTCTCGTCCAGACCGCTGCCGGGCCGTTCGACGGCGACCTGACCTTCGCCGGATCGGGTCTGGACGGCACCGTCGACCTGTCCGCCACCGGCCAATATCAGCAGGCCGTGATCCGCGCGACCGCGCGCAACGCCGCCATTCCCGGCGACGCCGAACTGACGATCGGTCGCGCGATCATCAACGGCACCGCGATCCTGTATGACGATGCCCCCGCGATCACCGGCGAGGCGCAGATCGCAAACCTGCGCAGCGGCACCTTCACCCTGGCCCGCGCCCGCGCCAGGATCGACTATCGCGGCGGCAAGGGCAGCGCCCAGGCGCTGGCCGAAGGGTCTTCCGGCGTCCCGTTCCGAATTGCCGCCAATGCGCAGTTCCAGCCCGATCTGTGGCGCGTCGCGCTCACCGGCCGCGCCAATAATATCGGCTTCAAAACGGCCGAACCCGCGCGCATCGCCATCGCCGGGTCGACCTACACCCTCGCCCCCGCGCGGATCGATTTCGACCGTGGCAGTATGCGCCTCGCAGGAAGCTGGGGCGACGGGATGAAGGTGCAGGCGCGCCTCGACAAGCTCGACCTCTCGATCGCCAACGCGGTGTCGCGCAGCGCCGGGCTGGGCGGCACCGTCACCGGTGCGCTCGATTTCAGCCAGGCCAGCGACGCCACCTTCCCCCAGGCGATCGCGCGGCTGAACGTCGCCAACTTCACCCGCTCCAGCCTCGGCGGCGTCTCCTCACCGGTCGATATCGCCTTTGTCGGTCGCCTGCTCCCCGATGGCGGCGACGCGCGCGCGCTCATCAAGCGCGGCGACACCACCATCGGGCGCATGGTGGCGACGCTTCAGCCGCTCGGCCCGGGCGCGGGAAGCTGGACCACCCGTCTGCTCGCCGCGCCGCTGTCGGGCGGCATCCGCTATAATGGCCCCTCGGCGGTGCTGTTCTCGATGGCGGGGTTCGCCGATCAGAGCCTGTCCGGCCCCGTCGCCGTTGCCGCGAATTTCTCCGGCCAGGTGCGCGCGCCGCAACTGACCGGCCAGCTGCGCGGCGAAAAACTGGTCTATGAGAACGAAACCTGGGGCACCCGCCTGTCGCAGATGACCGTCAACGGGCGGTTCGACAATGACTCGCTCGAAATCACCGAACTCGCCGCCGTGGCCGGGAACGGGCGCCTCTCCGGCGCGGGCACGGTCGGGCTTTCGGCCGAACAGGGCTTCCCCCTCGACTTGACAGTCCGCTTCCGTAACGCCCGCCTGGCCCGCAGCAATGCGCTGGGCGCCACCGCGACAGGACAGCTGCGCATCACCAACGACCGCGATGGCGGGCTGATTGCCGGGCGAATCATCATCCCCGAAGCGCGCTACCAGATCATCCGCCAGGGCGCGGCCGAGGTGCCCGAGCTCAGCGGCGTCTATCGCAAGAGCGAGCTGACCGACGACGGCAAGCGTCCGACGCGCGTCAAGCCCGCCGGCATTTTCCGCCTCGATGTCAGCGTCGTCGCCGACAACCGTCTGTTCGTCAGCGGCATGGGCCTCGAATCCGAATGGAGCGCACGGATGCAGGTCACCGGCACCTCCGCCGCGCCGATCGTCACCGGGGAGGCGCGCGTGGTGCGCGGCACGTACAGCTTTGCCAGCCGCCGGTTCGAATTGACCCGCGGCATCGTCAGCTTCGAGGGCGGGCCGCTCGCCGACCCGACGATCAACATCGCCGC